>JAHDYM010000061.1 GCA_023383705.1 Gammaproteobacteria bacterium
TGTTGATAAATCCGCCGGGTGGACTAAGATTCCGCCCGTTGTTGTGCGCGTCCCTCGCTGGTTTAAGGATTCCGCTGTGATCGATTCCCCAGCGGCCCCGATGCATTGGCAGTCTGCTGCCTGCAGCCCGGGCCGTCCATGAGTACCCGTTACGGAGCTGCTGATATCGAGGTCCTGAGCGGCCTCGACCCGGTCCGCCGCCGGCCCGGCATGTATACCGACACCAGCCGGCCGAATCACCTGGCCCACGAGGTGATCGACAACAGCGTCGACGAGGCGATCGCCGGGCATTGCAAGCGCATCGAAGTCACGCTGTTTGCCGACGGATCGCTGCAGGTTGCCGATGACGGTCGCGGCATGCCGGTGGACAGGCACCCGATCGAGAAGATTCCCGGCGTCGAGCTGATCCTCACGCGACTGCATGCCGGCGGCAAGTTTTCCGGCAACAACTACCAGTATTCCGGCGGCCTGCACGGTGTCGGCGTATCGGTGGTCAATGCCCTGTCGAAAAACCTGGAAGTCTGGATACGCCGCGACGGCTGCGAATACAACATGAGCTTCCGTGGCGGCGAACCGGCCAGCAAGCTCGAGAAGGTCGGTACCGTCGGCAAGGCCAGGACCGGCACGACGCTGCGGTTCTGGCCGGACCCGAAGTTCTTCGACACCGACAAGTTCGCCGTCAACGAACTGCGCCATGCGCTGCGCGCCAAGGCAGTGCTGTGTCCCGGCCTGCATATCCGCTTCGAGGTCGAGAAGCCGGAACAGAAATTCGAATGGCACTACGCCGATGGCCTGGAGCAGTACCTCGTCGAGAGCCTGCCGGGAACGGCGCTCCTGCCCGCGCAGCCCTTCAGCGCCGTGCTCAAGGGCCAGCGCGAAGAGGCGGAGTGGGCGATTGCCTGGGCCGATCCGGATGGCCCGGCGATCAACGAGTCCTACGTCAACCTGATTCCGACCGCGCAGGGCGGTACCCACGTCAACGGCTTCCGGACCGGACTCACCGATGCGCTGCGCGAGTACTGCGAGTTTCGCAACCTGCTGCCACGTGGTGTCAAGCTGGCGCCGGATGATGTCTGGGACGGCCTGCAGTTCGTGTTGTCGGTGAAGATGCAGGACCCGCAGTTTTCCGGGCAGACCAAGGAGCGACTGAGTTCGCGGGAGTGCGCGGCCTTCGTCGGTGGTGCGGTCAAGGATTCCTTCTCGCTCTGGCTTAGCCAGAACACCGATGCCGGTGACCAGATCGCCGAGCGCGCCATCCTCGCAGCCCAGCAGCGGGCCAAGGTGGCGCGCATCGTGGTGCGCAAGCGGATCACCAGCGGGCCGGTCCTGCCCGGCAAGCTCACCGACTGCACCAGCACCGATCCGCAACGTTGCGAGATCTTCCTGGTGGAGGGTGATTCGGCCGGCGGTTCGGCCAAGCAGGCCCGCGACCGCGAATACCAGGCGGTGTTGCCACTGCGGGGCAAGATCCTCAATACCTGGGAAGTGGACCAGGGCGAGCTGCTGGCCTCGCAGGAGGTCAGCAACATCAGCCTGGCGATCGGCGCCGAGCCGGGCAGCAGCGATCTCGCCGGACTGCGCTATCACAAGGTCTGCATCCTTGCCGATGCCGACTCCGACGGCCAGCACATCGCCACGCTGATCTGTGCGCTGTTCGTCCGGCACTTCCCGCAGCTGATCCGCGCCGGGCATGTCTACGTGGCCATGCCGCCGCTGTTCCGCATCGACGTGGGCAAGGACGTGTACTACGCGCTCGATGAAGCCGAGCGGCAGGGCATCCTCGACCGCCTGCAGGCCGAAGGCGTGCGCGCAAAGCCCAATGTCATGCGCTTCAAGGGCCTCGGTGAAATGAGCCCCCTGCAGCTGCGCGAGACCACCATGCTGCCCGACTCGCGGCGCCTGGTGCAGCTGACGATGTCGCCACAGGATGACACCGAGCAGCTGCTCGACATGCTGCTGGCCAAGAAACGCGCATCCGACCGGCGTGCCTGGCTGGAGAGCAAGGGCAATCTGGCCGAAATCTGACAGGGTAGTATGCAATTCTCATGACGGCTTCCGACAACATGCAGACGCGCCTCGAGTTCGACCCGGTCGAGAAACTCGCGCTGCGCACCTTCACCGAGAAGGCGTATCTCGACTACTCGATGTACGTGATCCTCGACCGCGCCCTGCCGTATATCGGTGACGGCCTCAAGCCGGTACAGCGGCGGATCATCTATGCGATGAGCGAGCTGGGCCTGCGCGTGACCAGCAAGCACAAGAAGTCCGCGCGTACGGTCGGCGATGTGCTCGGCAAGTTCCATCCCCACGGTGACTCGGCGTGTTACGAGGCCATGGTGCATATGGCGCAGGACTTCGCCTATCGCTACCCGATCATCGACGGGCAGGGCAACTGGGGCTCGACCGATGACCCGAAGTCATTCGCAGCCATGCGCTACACCGAGGCGCGGCTGACAGCCTATGCGGCGACGCTGCTCGATGAACTCGAGCAGGGCACCGTCGAGTGGACGCCGAACTTCGACGGCACGCTGCTCGAGCCGGTGCTGCTGCCGGCGCAGCTGCCCAACCTGCTGCTGAACGGTGCCAGTGGCATCGCGGTCGGCATGTCCACCGATATCCCGCCGCACAACCTGCGCGAGGTGGTCAGCGCAGTGGTGCGGCTGCTGGAAGAGCCGGAGACCACGGCCAAGCAGCTGTGCCAGCACATCAAGGGCCCGGATTTTCCCACCGGCGGCGAACTCGTCACTCCGCGCAAGGAGCTGAACGAGATCTATGCGACCGGCAACGGCACCCTGCGCCTGCGCGCCACCTGGGAACGTGAAGACAACGACATCATCATCACCAACCTGCCGTTCCAGGTGTCCGGCAGCAAGGTGCTCGAGCAGATCGAGGCCCAGCGCCAGGCGAAGAAGCTGCCGCTGGTCGATGACCTGCGCGACGAATCGGACCACGAGAATCCGGTGCGGCTGGTCATCTCGCCGAAATCCGGCAAGGTGGATGTCGATGCGCTGATGGGCCATCTGTTCGCCACCACCGATCTCGAGCGCACCCTGCGCGTCAACATGAACTGCATCGGCCTCGATGGCCGGCCGGCGGTGCGTGACATCAAGACGCTGCTCGCCGAGTGGCTGCAGTTCCGTACCGACACCGTCAGGCGTCGTCTGCGCGACCGCCTCGGCAAGGTCGAGGACCGCCTGCACATCCTCGATGGCCTGCTGATCGCGTTCCTGAACATCGATGAAGTGATCCGCATCATCCGGCGCGAGGACAAGCCCAAAGAAGTGCTGATGAAGCGGTTTGAAATCAGCGACATACAGGCCGAAGCGATCCTCAACCTGCGGCTGCGCCAGCTGGCCCGGCTCGAGGAGATCGAAATCCGCAGCGAGCAGAAGGCGCTGGCCGAGGAGCGTGACTGGCTCAACCAGGTGCTGAAGAGCGACGCGAAACTGCGCAAGCTGATCCGGGACGAGTTGCTGGCACTGGCCGAGAAGCATGGCGACAAGCGGCGTACGGCCATCGTCGAGCGCGAGGCGGCCCAGGCGCTCGCCGAAACCGCGCTGGTCAGCAGCGAGCCGGTCACCGTGGTGCTGTCGGTCGGCGGCTGGGTGCGCGCAGCCAAGGGCCACGAGATCGATCCGGCGGCGCTCAGTTACAAGTCCGGCGACAGCTACCTGGCGTCAGCGCTCGGCAAGAGCACGCAGATGGCGGTCTTCCTCGACAATGCCGGGCGCGCCTACTGCCTGCCGGCCCATTCGCTGCCCTCGGCGCGCGGCCAGGGCGAGCCGCTCACCGGTCGCCTCAACCCGGCACCCGGTGCCGGCTTTCGCGGTGTGCTGATCGGTGAGCCCTCGATGCGCTGGCTGCTTGCCACCGACATGGGCTACGGCTTCTTCGTGCAGCTCGGTGAACTGCACTCGCGCAACCGTGCGGGCAAGGCCTGCCTGCGCGTGCCCGAGGGTGCTGATGTGCTGATTCCGGCGGCCTGCGCTGGTGCGGACTTCCCCGGGAAGGCGCTGGTCGCGGCCGTCAATTCGGAAGGGCGCCTGCTGGTGTTCCCCGCTGCGGACCTGCCTGAACTCGCGCGCGGCAAGGGCAACAAGATCTTCGGCATCTCGACGCGCAAGTTCAAGGCGGGCGAGGAGAAGCTCAGCCATATCGCCGTGCTCGCGGCCGGTGACTCGCTCCTGCTGTTCAGCAATCAGCGCAGCATGACGCTGAAGCCTGCTGATCTTGCGGAATACAAGGGTGCCCGTGGCCAGCGCGGTGCCGTGTTGCCGCGCGGCTGGCGCAAGGTCGACCGGATCATGGTCGCGCCGCCGGCCTGAACGCCGGTCAGTCCGGATTCTTGATGAACGGCATCGAGTCGGTGCCGGTGGCGAGCGCTTCGCGCATCGCCGACAGGTCCAGCACCTGGCTGGCGGTCAGTTCGGCTTCGTAGTCACGCTCGAGCAGCGAGAGTGCCTGCAGCAGGGTTTCAGCCTGCTGGTCGCCATCCCCGTCGTCCTTGCCCGGCATCGATGGCATGGCAGGGGCCGGCGTGCTCATGGTTTCGCTATCATCGCCAAACAGCTTTTCGAGTTCCGAGGTGATTTCGTCGGTCGTCGGCGCTGATGCACGCGGGGCGGCGGCCTGCGGCTGTGCCTGCGGTGCGCGCGCCGGCGGAGTAGTCGCGAACTCTGCGGCCAGGGCGTCTTCCGGCCGCGCTGACCATTGCACGGTGATCGACGGTTCCGCACGCTCGGTGCGCACCGCGATCGGCAGCGGGGCAACTGCTGCCGGTATGGCGAGGTTTTCGACCGCCGGTACAGCCTTCGCTGGCCGCTTCACGGCCTGCTTGCGGGTGATGGCCGGCAGCCGGTTGCGGAACCAGAGCAACGCGCTCACCAGCAGGCCGAAGACCATGCCAGCGGCGGTCGCGGCCAGCGGGCTGGCTTCGGTCTTTGCAGCGGCATCCGTCGGTGCAGCAGCCGGCTTCGATGGGTCAGCCACGGGTGCAACGGCGGGCAGGATCGGGCTGGTCGGAACCGCTTCGGCGGCTGGCGGTACGGTGGTCTCTGCCGCAGGAATGGTTGCGGTTGCGGCGGCGACGGGCTCAACCGGAAGCGCGGCAGCCGGGGGTATCGCAACGGCTTCAGGCACGGGGGCCGGCAGCGGCAGGCTTGCTGGCGGTGCGACGGCGCTGGCGGTATCCGCCAGGGTATCGGCAGCCGGGATCACGATCGTGCTGCCGAGCTTGATCAGGTTCATGTCATTGCGGATGAAGGCCGCCGGATTGGCCGCGAATATCTGTGCAGCCAGATCGCGGAGAGTGACCCGGCGTCCGCTGACGCGGACGGCAATCGATGACAGGGTGTCGCCGCTGACGACCTGGTAGCGCGTGCCCGGCTGGATCGGTGCGGCCATGGCATCCAGTGCCCGGCGAGTTCGCTGGGGACGTTCCCGCGGTACAGCCGTCCGCAGCACGTCTGCCCGTGCGGGCGACGCGGGCAGGGCGTCGGGCAGTTCTCCGGTTTGTGCAACCAGCGGCTGGGCCCGCACCGGTTCCTGCCCGGTGGCCATGCCCGGCAGGTCGAGCATCAGCACGTACTGGCGCGAGATGGCGGCAGTGCCGGGGCAAGCTGCCAGCAGGCCCAGCGCGTAGATCGGTTCGTAGAGGGCCGCGGCGCTGCTGATGCGCAGTGTGTACTGGCCCGGACCGGTCGCCTCGGGGGTCAGGACCCCGGCATTCGGTATCCGGCTGAGTTCGCTGCTGCCGCTCCGGGTGGCCTGTATGCATTCACCAGTCAGCGACTCGCCGGCGGCGAGCTGCACTGGAACGCTGGCGTCCAGGCGCTGGCCCAGGCTTGAATGCACGGTGATCTCGCCGAGGCTGAGGGCTTGCGCAGCCGGCGAGGCAGCCAGCAAGGCCATTCCGGCCAGCGTGGATACGACCACCCGCTCAGGGCTCCTCGCCACTTGCACCTGCGACAAGTTGTGCGTGTGCCGTCTGTTTTTGCGCTGCTTGCGCCTGGTGGGCATGCCTTCGTCCCGGATTCAGTGATCCACTGCGGATCGGTTTTGTGACAAACGACAAGAGACCATTTGCCGCGCTCCGGCGAAATGAACCATGTCTCGTTCTGTAATGTGGCGGTGGCGGACCGGCCTTCCTGTACCGTGGAGTGTGATCCTCTGCACGCGCATTTCAGCCGACGGCCTGCTGGCCGGGTCCGCTTTCGCCACCCAGCACCACGCCGTGATTCTGGGTGAAATTGCCCTGCACGAAGGCAATGCCGAGTTGCCAGAGCACGGCCATCGTGTTCGCATTTTCCACGCGCTCCGCGATGGTCTTGATCTTCAGTTCGTTGGCGCGCGCGGCGATGCTGCCGACCTTGCGCTGCAGCTCCTTGTCCCGGTGCAGTCCCTGCATGAGGCTGCCGTCGATCTTGACGAACTGCATTGGCAGGTGGCCGAGCAACTGGGTTGCGTCGCGGCCCGCGCCAAGGTGGTCCACGGCAAACATGAAGCCGGCTTCGCGCAGGCGTTTGGCGGTCTGCTGGGCCTCCTTCAGCTGCTGCAGGGCCAGCTCCTCGCTGATCTGGAAACAGACCTGCGAAGGCTTGAGGCGCGTGCTCTGTGCGCGGGCCTTCAGCCAGTCGAGCAGGGATTCGTCCATGATCGATTCGCGTGACAGCCGGATGAACACCAGGTTCGGCTGGCGCGCGACGCAGAAGGAGAAGGATGCACCGATCACCCAGCGATCGATGTTCTTCATCATGTGTGCGCGTTCCGCGACCGGGATGAATTCCGAAGGCAGTACCGGTTCGCCCTGTTCGTCGATGAGCCGCACGCGTGTGTCGAGCACGCCCTGGACCTCATCCTGCAGCCCGACCACGGGCTGGTGCACGAGCCGCAGGCGGTTCTGCATGAGTGCGGCGCGGATGCGCGCGATCCACAGTGAGTCGGTCAGGCGCAGGCGCTCCGTCACGCTGGTGATGTCGCTCAGCACGACCCGGTTGCCGCCCTGCTCGCGGCCGCTGCGGCAGGCCTGTTCGGCTTCGCTGAGGATCTCGCCCGGTGTCTGGCTGGTGCTGCGCGCTTCGCAGATGCCGATCGTGCAGGACATCGATGTCGACTGGGTATCCACCTCGAAGACCTGCCCGGCCACCGCCTTCTGCACCTGCTCGGCCCAGGCCTGGACGTCACCCATGGTGCCGCGCTCGACGAGCACCGCGAACATCGTTCCGCCAAATCGGCCGTAGAGATCGCCGGGTTGCATGAATTCCCGCAGCAACTCGGCCAGGCGCATCAGCAAGGCTTCGGTGCCGATCAGCCCGACATCGGCCTGTACCCGCGAAAAGTGATCGGGGCGAATGTAGGCGATGGCGCGGATGCCGCCTTCGAGCGGCGTTGCCAGCCGGGACGCGAGCCGCTCGAGGAAGAAATGCCGCTGGAAGAAGCCGGTCGAGGGATCCTTGCCCACGGCGCTCTGCAGGAGTTCGTCGGCCGACTGTTCGCTGTTGCGCTCGCCCGGAACGATCAGCCGGACGCCGGGATCGCCGTCGATGGTGATGCGCTTCAGGCACAGATCGAGCGGCAGTTCGCGGCCGTCCTTGCGCCAGGCGACGACGCTGAGTGTGCCGCCTTCCTGCCACTTGTCGCGCAGGCAGGCTACCAGCGCGCCCTTCAGCGAGGCCTGGTCGCCCTCGCGAAACAGGTCCATGAAGGGCTCGCCGACCAGTTCCTCTTCGCTGCGGTCGAGCATCCCGGCAAATGCCGGGTTGGTGGCGACGATGATGCCGTCATGTATGTCGACGATCGCATCGGAAGCGCCGCTCATCAGGCTGCGGAGTTCCTGCTTGTACTGGCGCGCCGAGCTGAGTACGCCCTCGAGGGCGACTCGCAGGCGGTGTGCGTGCAGTTCACGGGTCACGACCGCGCGCAGGCGGTTGCGATGGGTCAGGGAAACCACATCCCGCGCACCGCTTTCGAGGGCAGTGGCAATGCTCTGCTCATCCACCTGGTTCTGCACGAGCAGCAGTGGCGGCTGCGTGCCGCACTGGGCGATGCTGGCGGCCGCTCCGGCCAGGTCGACCTCGGTATTGCCGGAGAAATACAGCACGAGTTCCGGAGTGAGTGCCGCGAGGTTCTCGCCGAGCAGCGTCAGGTCGTTGACCCGCGTGCAGTGGACCGGATGGCCACTGTCGCGCAGGATCGTGTTGATGGTCGTCGCATGGTCATCGCTGCGGCTGATGACGATCAGCGGAATTCCAACGGAGTTGCCCAACTCCACACCTGTCGTTTCGTCTGCGAAGGTTCGGGATTCTGCCGCTACGACCGTGGGGATTATGTGACCGCAGTACGATTATGTGGCGCAGCCGGAATTATGTAGCGCCGAAATTTCCCAGCGGCGTTTTTGCCTCTGCTCCGGCAATTTCCCGCACCAGTTTCGGCACCAGGTAACCGGGAAGTTTCGCGGCCATCGCTGCATGCAGCGCGATCGCCTCATCGTCGGGTACGAGGAAGTGCGCTGCGCCGGCGACGCGGTCAAGCTGATGCAGGTAATAGGGCAGCACGCCTGCCGAGAACAGTTGCGTTGACAGTGTCGTCAGCGCATCGACCGAGTCGTTCACGCCGCGCAGGAGTACCGACTGGTTGAGCAGCGCTGCGGAAACGGGCCGCAGCCGTACAAGGGCGCTGATGACTTCGGCACTGATCTCGCTGGCGTGGTTGGCGTGTATGACCGTCACTACCGGTTTGCCGGCACTGCGCAGCAGTTCCAGCAGTTCCGCGTCGATGCGTTCTGGCAGTACGACTGGCAGTCGGGTATGCAGCCGGATGCGCGCGACATGCGGGATCCTGCCCAGCGCATGGACGATCCCGGCCAGCCGGTCATTGCCAAGCGCCAGCGGATCACCGCCGCTCAGGATGATTTCCTGAAGGCTGTCGTCGGCTGCGATCGCCGCGAGTGCGGTGCCCAGCACGCCCGGCGTGGTGCTGTGGCCGGGGTAGGGGAAGGCACGGCGGAAGCAGTAGCGGCAGTGCACGGCACAGGCGCCGGTCGTGACCAGCAGGGCCCGGCCCGCGTATTTCTGCAGCAGGCCCGGTGCCCGCACGCTGTCGAGATCGCCGACCGGGTCGGTGCCGAAGCCGGGCACGACGGCGTGCTCGGCGGTGACCGGCAGTACCTGGCGGAGCAGCGGGTCGTGGGGATCGCCATGACGCATGCGGGCGACGAATCCGCGCGGGACACGCAGGGGGAAGCTTGCCGCTGCCTCCGCGGATACGCCGCAGTCCGCGGCAGTCAGGCCGAGGGCAGGCAGCAGATCGTCGAGACGCGCGTAGGTCCGGGCGAGTTCAGCCTGCCAGGCGGTTCCTTCCTTCCTGATCCGGGTTTCAGCGTGCATCGGCGGTCCATCTGCTGCCGGGGTCTGCCCACGGCACAATACTGCGGCTAGAATACCCGGCCACGTAAGGGAATGGGTTTGTATGGCCAATTACAGCGCGAGTGATCTGCGGGGCGGCAGCAAGATTCTGATCGATGGCGATCCTTGCGCCGTGGTGGAAAACGAATTCGTCAAGCCGGGCAAGGGCCAGGCCTTCAACCGCATCCGCATCCGCAATCTGCGTACCGGGCGGGTAGTGGAAAAGACTTTCCGCAACAGCGATTCGATCGAGGCCGCCGACGTGGTCGACCGGCCGATGCAGTATCTCTACGCCGATGGCGAGATGTGGTACTTCATGGATCCGGAAACCTTCGAGCAGATCCCCGCCGCCGAGACCGCCGTCACCGAAGCGAAACAGTGGCTGCGTGAGCAGGATACCTGCACGGTCACGCTGTGGAACGGCGTGCCGCTGACGGTCGTGCCGCCGATGTTCGTCGAACTCAAGATCGTCGAGACGGACCCGGGTGTGCGCGGCGATACGGCAACCGGCGGCATGAAGCCGGCGCGCCTGGAGACCGGTGCCATCGTGAAGGTGCCGCTCTTCATCAATGAAGGCGAAGTGATCAAGGTCGATACCCGCTCCAGCGAGTACGCCTCACGGGTCAAGTAGCGCGGTTCATGAACCTGCCGGGAAGCTGATTGCCGCGCGGATATCCGGCAATCCCAGCAGGAACATCAGCAACCGGTCGAAACCCAGCGCAACGCCGGCACAGTCCGGCAGCCCGGCATCGAGCGCAGCCAGCAAGGCAGGATCAGGCACGACGTTCGGGCGGCCGAGTCGCGCGCGCGCTGCCCGGTCCTTGCCAAAGCGCCGCGATTGCTCGCCGGCATCGCAGAGTTCCCGGTAGCCGTTGGCAACTTCCAGTCCGCCACAGAACACTTCGAAGCGTTCGGCAATGCGGCCATCGGCAGGATCGATCCGCGCGAGCGCAGCCTGGCTGGCCGGATAGCCACTGACCACCGCGATATCCGTGGTGGCCAGGTGCGTGCTGATGGCATGGCTCATCAGCAGGTCCAGCCATGCGTCGATGTCGTCGCCGAGCCCCTGCTCAAGTTCCGGGGCCAGGCTGGTTCCGGGCAGCCGGCGTGCGCAGTCGCGGAGCATTTGCGCATCGGCCGCCAGCGGATCGATGCCCAGTGCGGCGAGAAAAAGCTCGCGATAGCCGAGGTATACCGGAGCGGCCAGGCTTCTGCCGGCGACCGTCGCCAGCGCGGCGATCAGTTCGCAGCTCTCGGCAGCCAGCGCGCGCAGTGTGCAGTCATGGCGGTACCACTCGACCAGCGTGAATTCCGGTTCGTGGCGACGGCCGGCCTCGCCGTCGCGGAATACCTTGCCGAGTTGCCAGATATCCGGTGCGCCGGCGGCCAGCAGCCGCTTCATGTGGTATTCGGGGGATGTGTGCAGCCAGAGCCTGCGGCCATCGGCGAGCTGTACCGGGATGTTGTCGAGGTGCGGATCGCTGACTGCGTGCGCCACCAGTGCGGGTGTTTCGACCTCGAGCAGCCCGCGCTGCCGGAAGAAATCCCGCGCCGCGCCGAGCAGGCGGGCACGCTGCAGGAGCGTGTCGAGGCGGGCCGACGGCTGCCACTGCATTCCCGGGGCTCAGCGTGTCCGGGCCTGGCCCAGGCCAGTGCCCATCTGCACGCTGCCCCCGGCGACGCGGCCGGCCTCCCACTGGATCAGATCTTTCTCGGCCACGACGACCACGGTGGAACCGAGGTTGAATTGCCCGAGCAAACCGCCGGCCGGTATCGCCAGGTGCGGGGTGTCGGCCGGATAGCGGATGCGGGTGACTTCCCTGCCCGGCGCAACCTCGCCGGTCCAGGCCAGCGAGATGCTGGCGACATTCATGGCGCCCACCAGCACCACCGCGAAGCGACCGGCCGGGTTCTCGCACCAGAGGATCACCCGCTCGTTGGCGGCAAACAGGCCTGGCACGGCGCGGGCGGTGCGCCTGTTCACTGCCCAGCGCCGCCCCGGCACGTAGACCATTTCGCGTACCTGCCCGGCAAGCGGCATGTGTGCCCGGTGATAGTTGTGTGGTGCGAGGTAGATCGTCAGCGTTGCACCATCGTGGAAGCGGGTGACGGCCGCATCATCGGCGGCCAGGAAATCCGCCAGCCGGTAGCGGAAGCGCTTCGCCTGGATCAGGTGCTCGCCGCTGGCGTAACCGAGTTCCTCGATGATGCCATCGGCCGGGCTTACCACCGTGTCGGCACCGGCAGCGATCGGGCGGGCACCGGGCCGCAATGGACGGGTGAAAAACGCGTTGGCATGTTCCCAGGCATCCGGCTCCGGGTGCTCGACCTCGCCGAGATCGACCTTGTAGAAACGGATGAAGCTCCGGATCAGCAGGTTGCGCAGCCAGGGCGTGCGCTGGCGGGCCAGCCAGTACACGCCGCGCCCGAGCAGCTGCTCCGGCAGCAGGCGCTGGAACAGCACGAAAAGCTGGTCAGTCAGACCCTGCAGCATGGTGTCCCCGGTTCCGGTCCTGTCTGGCACCGGCGTATTCTATACGCAGGTTTTTGGCGACTGATGGCCAGGTGGCGATGGCGAAGCGGAGAACAGGCGGTGACGGCGCGGCCGATGGCAGCGTGGCCGGGCTGATCGCGCGCTGTGCCAGCGCGCTCGAGCGCAGCGGGGCCTGCTTCGGGCACGGCACGGACAATGCGCGCGACGAGGCGGCGGCACTGGTCTTTCATGTGCTTGGTCTTGACCATGACGATGCGCAGCGGGCCTATCGCCTGCCGGTCGCCGAAGCCGGGCTGCAACGCGTGGCGGCCATGCTCGATGCACGCATCAGCACCCGCCGGCCGCTGCCCTACCTGACCGGCGAAGCCTGGTTCGCCGGCCTGCCGTTCTTCGTGGACGAGCGCGTGCTGGTGCCGCGCTCGCCCTTTGCCGAGCTGATCACCACGCGTTTCGAGCCCTGGCTCGATCCGGACCGCGTGCGGCGCATACTCGAGATCGGTACCGGCAGCGGCTGCATGGCGATCGCCTGTGCGCTGGCCTTCCCGGGCAGCAGGGTGGTGGCGACCGACATATCCGCAGCGGCGCTGGAGGTCGCGCGCCGCAATGTGGCCCGGCACCAGGTCGCCGACCGGGTGCAGCTGCTCGAGGCCGACCTGTACGCCGGCGTCACCGGGACCTTCGACCTGATCATCAGCAATCCGCCCTATGTTTCCGCCGAGGAGGTGGCCACGCTGCCGGAGGAGTACCGCCATGAACCGGTGCTGGCACTGCTCTCCGCCGAGGACGGGATGGCAACGCCCGCCAGAATCCTGCAACATGCGACGCGATTCCTGGCGGCGGACGGCTGGCTGGCCATGGAGGTCGGCGGCGGTGCGATGCTGCTGGAAGAACGTTTTCCGAGCTTGCCGTTCTTGTGGCCGGAATTTGTACACGGCGGTGACGGCATCGCGCTGATCAGCGCCGCGGATTTGAGAGCGAGCGAATGTCCGGCAACACCATAGGCAGACTGTTTTCCGTGACCACCTTCGGTGAGAGCCACGGGCCGGCGCTCGGCTGCATCGTCGATGGTTGCCCGCCGGGAATGCCGCTGGCCGAGGCCGATATCCAGCACGACCTGGAACGCCGGCGGCCCGGCAAGTCGCGGCACACCACCGGCCGCCGCGAGCCGGATACCGTGCGCATCCTGTCCGGTGTCTTCGAAGGACTGACCACCGGCACGCCGATCGGCCTGCTGATCGAGAACGTCGACCAGAAATCGAAGGACTATGCGGGCATCAAGGACCGCTTCCGTCCCGGCCATGCCGACTACAGCTACCAGCAGAAGTACGGGCTGCGCGACTATCGCGGTGGTGGACGCTCGTCGGCGCGCGAGACGGCGATGCGGGTCGCAGCCGGTGCGATTGCCCGCAAGTACCTGCGCGAACGCCTGGGTGTCGAAGTCCGCGGCTATCTGCGCCAGCTCGGTCCGCTGGTGCTCGAGCCGCTGGATCTGGCCACGGTCGATGACAATCCGTTTTTCTGCGCGGATCCGGCCCGTGTCCCGGAACTCGAGGCCTACATGGACGCGCTCCGCAAGGAGGGCAACTCCATCGGTGCGCGGGTCAATGTGCTCGCCTCGGGCGTACCGGCGGGGCTCGGTGAGCCGGTGTTCGACAAGCTCGAGGCGGACATCGCCCACGCGCTGATGAGCATCAATGCCGTGCGCGCCGTCGAACTCGGCGCGGGTTTCGCCGTGGTGGCGCAGAAGGGCACCGAGCATCGCGACGAGATCGGGCCCGGCGGTTTTCACAGCAACGCGGCCGGCGGCATCCTCGGTGGCATATCCACCGGCCAGGACATCCTCTTCAGCATGGCGCTGAAGCCGACCTCGAGCATCCGGCTGCCCGGAGCGACGGTGGACGAGGAGGGCGAGCCCACCGAAATCGTGACCACCGGCCGGCATGATCCCTGCGTCGGGCTGCGAGCCGTGCCGATTGCCGAGGCTATGCTCGCCATCGTGCTGATGGATCATTACTTGCGGCAGCGCGGCCAGAATGCCGATGTACAGCCGCTGACACCGGCTGTCGAGACGCACCCGCCCAAACGCTGAGCCGCCCGTCCGGATTGTCCGGGGCAGCGTTCGCGGGGCTTGTTTTTACCCTGCAATTGCCTATCCTTCGGCGGCCTTCCGCCCCATACCCATCGCAGAGTTCCAGCCCATGCCAAAAAAGAATGCCTACACGGTCGCTGTCGCCGGTGCCACCGGCCTGGTCGGCGAGACCATGCTGCAGATCCTGGCCGAGCGGAAGTTTCCGGTCGGCGAACTGATTCCGCTGGCCAGCGCCCGTTCGGCAGGCAAGACCATCGAGTTCGGCGGCCGCAAGCTGCCGGTCAGGGATCTCGCGACTTTCGATTTTGCCGGGGTGGATATCGGCCTGTTCTCGGCCGGCGGCAGCGTCTCGGGTGAGCATGCGCCGCGGGCCGGCGCGGCCGGCTGCGTGGTCATCGACAACACCTCGAAGTTTCGTTACGAGGCCGATATTCCGCTGATCGTTCCGGAAGTGAATCCACAGGCGATTCCGCAGTACCGGCAGCGCAATATCATCGCCAATCCCAACTGCTCGACGATCCAGATGGTCGTGGCGCTCAAGCCGATCCACGACGCCGTCGGGATCAGCCGCATCAATGTCGCCACCTACCAGTCGGTGTCCGGTGCCGGCCGCCGTTCGGTCGAGATGCTGGCCCGGCAGACCGCCCAGCAGATGAACAACCAGCCTGTCGAGACCCAGGGTGGTGCCCGGCAGAATGCATTCAATGTGGTTCCGCACATCGACGAGTTCATGGACAACGGCTACACCAAGGAAGAAATGAAGATGGTGTGGGAGACCCGCAAGATCCTTGGCGACGAGTCGATACAGGTCAACCCGACCGCAGTGCGCGTGCCGGTGTACTACGGTCATTCCGAGGCCGTGCACATCGAGACCCGGCGCAAGATCTCCGCCAGCGAAGTCCGGGCGTTGCTGGAAAAGGCCCCCGGTGTCAGGGTGATCGACGAGGCACGGCTCGGTGGCTATCCGACGGCGGTCTCCGACGGCGCCGGCCATGACCCGGTGTACGTGGGCCGGATCCGCGAAGACCTGTCCTGCGAGCGCGGTATCGACCTGTGGGTGGTGGCTGACAACATCCGCAAGGGCGCTGCCCTCAACAGCGTGCAGATCGCCGAGGTGCTGATCCGCGACTATCTCTGAGGTACGGCCCCGGGCGACCTGGACGCCCGTCACGAAACGGGCGATGAGTCCGTGATCTGCCTTACGTAATCTGGTCATATGGGCTATAGTTGCAGCCACTTCTTGGAGTGGATTGCGACCTTCTGCTGTGCGCTTTGAGACGCAGTCACCAGGGGTGGTGAACTGGGTCATGAACGGGGATTGGTGATGCCACGAGTTCCACTCGCTGCAGTCTGGCTGCTGGCGGGACTGATGCCGTTGTCGGTCGGGGCCCTTGGCCTCGGCGAGATCAGTCTCAAGTCGGCCTTGAATCAGGTGCTGGTCGCGGAAATACCGGTTACGGCCGACGCGTCCGATGACCTCAACAAGCTGGATGTCCGTCTGGCTTCGGCAGAAACCTTCCAGCGCTTTGGCCTGGACCGCCCCCAGTTCCTCAATACCCTCGCTTTCAGCGTCGAAGGCAACCGCATCCGGGTGACTTCGAGTGCGCCGGTCAGCGAGCCCTTCGTCTCCCTGTTGCTCGAAATCAACTGGCCACAGGGCCGCCTGCTGCGCGAATACACCATGCTGCTCGATCCGCCGTCATTTGCGCGTGACGGCGCCGTGCAGCCGGCTGCCGCCTTGCCGGTCGTCGACAGTCCCGCCCCGGCCATCAAGCGCATCGATCGGCCAGCCGGACAGCAGGCCGGGGAGGCCGCAGCCGTGGCCACGCCTGCAGCCGCCGACGAGCGGCTGGTCGCCGGTCCTGATGGCAACAGCTATGGTCCGGTGCGCGCCAACGAGACGCTCTGGGCGATTGCCGAACGCCTCAGGGCCGACGACACCACTTCCCTCAACGCGATGATGGTGGCGCTCTACCGGGCCAATCCGGAAGCCTTCGCCGGCAACATCAACCTGCTCAAGCGCGGTGCGATCCTGCGTGTCCCCGCTGCGGAAGAAGTCGCTGCCCTGTCGGACGGCGAAGCCGCCAGCGAGGTGCGCAGCCAGAATGAAGCCTGGCAAGCCGGCCTGGACAGCAGCCCTGGTGCAGCACGTCTGCAGCTGGTGCCACCCGCAGAGAAGCCGGCTGCGGCCGCGACACCTGTGCCGGCCGGGCAGCCAGCAGCCAGCGCAGATACCGCGCAGGTCAAGGCGCTCGAGCAGCAGCTTGCCGAGAGTCGCCGCCTGCTGGAACTGAAGGACAGCCAGCTCAAGGCGCTGCAGGACCGGCTC
>JAHDYM010000157.1 GCA_023383705.1 Gammaproteobacteria bacterium
TTCAGGCCCAGGTGACGGGTGACCTCGTCGCCGATCTGCATGGACTCGGTCACCGCATTGATGGCCTTCACGCCCATGCGCTGGGTGATGATGTCCTTGCCCACGTCGTTGTCGGTGGCCGGCCCCGTGACTATGTGCGGCTCGATGCCGAAATCCTCCCGCAGCAGCTTCACGCCGCCCCAGGCGGCGACCGGGTCGTTGGCGCAGAGCACGAGGCTGCTGAGGACGCCGCGGATGCCGGCATCGCGCAGGATCGCTTCCACGCCATAGGCGCCGAGGATGCCGTCGCCCAGCTCGAAGATGATGCAGTCCGGCTTCTGCGTGGCGAGCCGGTTGAGCATCATGCGTGTGACGGCCGGGCCGTTCTTGCCGGTCGTGCAGGTGACGCCGAAGTCGGAGAAGATCAGGGTCGAGCGCGCACCGGCATCCTCCATGGCGAGGATGTCCCGGCGCAGTGCCACGCCGGTGGCCTTGAAGGCATCGACCACGTGGCCGTGGTGACGCAGCCGGCTGACGATCGCGCTTGCGGCGGCGGTCTTGCCGGCGTTCATGCAGGTGCCGGCGATCGCGACCACCGGGATGCCGCAGGTGTCCAGCGGCGGTTCGGCCGCGAGTTTCTCCATGCCGATGCGCATCGGCACGCCGATGCGCTCGCCGAGATACGGGAAGCCGAGTACCGCGCCGAGCACGCGCACGTCGAAGGGCTGGCCGAAGCTCGCGTTGACCGAGTCGCAGGCGCCGATCACGCCACCCATGTTGAGAATCTGCAGGGTGTCGCCGACCGCGACCTTGTCGGGGATGTGTCCCGAATAGCCGAACAGCGCCTTGCGATGGCCGATCGCGCCCACCACGATATCGCCGCGCTTCACCACCGCCATCCGGCCGCTGGTGAGCTCGAGCTGGTTGTAGGTGCTCTTGTTGTTCAGCACCTCTGCCGCGATGAGCACGCCTTCCTCGCAGGGAATATCGGCGCTGACCCGGATCTCGCGCTTGAGATTCAGATGCTGGGCGACCGAGGCGATCTTGTCGGCGATGATGGTTTTCATGTGCTGCTTACCCCTTGCCGCCGGCAGCCCGCGTTTGCAGGATGCCGGGCAGAGACAGGATCCGTGAATAGCCAAGCGCATCGGCAGGCGTCCATTCGCCGGCCTTCTCGCCGTACACGCCCTTGGTCGCGGCCATCAGCGAGTGCGGCGAGATCACGCCCTCGATGAACAGGTTGCCGGGCCGGAGCACGATCTTCACCTCACCCGTGACCCGCTGCTGGGCCGAAGTGAGCAGTGCCTCGATGTCGCGGCAGACCGGGTCGAGCTGCTTGCCTTCATGCACGAAGTCACCGTACTGCGCGGCCACCTGGTCCTTGATCCGCTGCTGCGGGCCGGACAGCACCAGCTTCTCCAGTTCGCGATGGGCGGTCAGCAGGATGTCGGCGGCCGGCGCCTCGAAGGCCACCCGGCCCTTGGTGCCGAGCACGGTGTCGCCCACATGCACGCCACGGCCGATGCCGTAGGCACCGCCGATGCCTTCCAGGGCCTCGATCAGCGCGACCGGATCCATGGCCTTGCCGTCCAGCGAGGTCGGCACGCCCTGCGTGAAGCCGATGGCGTGCCGTGCGGCCGGCTTCGGCTGGTCGAGCGCATTCGGCGACAGCACCCACGCGTCCTCGGGAATCGATTC
This sequence comes from Gammaproteobacteria bacterium, assembly GCA_023383705.1. Taxonomy (GTDB): domain Bacteria; phylum Pseudomonadota; class Gammaproteobacteria; order Steroidobacterales; genus SHZI01. The sequence continues at coordinate 1,678 of JAHDYM010000157.1, forward strand.
CTTCGAGTCGAGCGTTTCCCGGCCACCGATGGTCACGCCCCACAGGCCGCGATTGATCGAGTACGAGGAGCCGCGCACCGGCACCGGCAGCTTGCGGTCTTCGAGGTACTTCTGCTGCTCGCTGCGGATGAAGCCCTGGTCGCGCACCGGCGCCAGCACTTCCAGGCCCGGCGCGATCGTGCGCAGCGCAACCTCGAAGCGCACCTGGTCGTTGCCGGCGGCCGTGCAGCCGTGGCCGACCGTCTGGCTGCCGCGTTCCCGCGCCAGCTCGGCGAGCAGGGTGGCCTGCACGCCCCGCTCGGCGCCGACGCACAGCGGATACAGGTGCCCGCGCCGGACGTTGCCGAA
>JAHDYM010000062.1 GCA_023383705.1 Gammaproteobacteria bacterium
CCCACACCCCACCAGCGCGGCAGACCGGCGGCCTGCTGGTTGAAGCCGAACAGGCCGGAGAAGTCGAAAGTGTAGCTCTTGTATTCATCTTCGAAGGCATTGTTGACGTAGGCATAGAGTTCCAGCGACTCGTCGCCAGTCGTATAGGAAGTGCGGAAGTTGACGACGGTGTAGCCGTCTTCCTTCGAGATCGGGTGATTCTGGATGTCATACCAGATCTCCTGCTGGTAGGCGCCCGAAGTCTGCACCGCCAGCGTCCCGCCCCATGCCGGCCATTCATAGCGAACCAGAGCACTCACGTTGAAGTCAGGCGCACCGACCATGTCGCGATCACGTACGGCATCACCGGTAATCGTCGGAATGTCTTCGGCAGTCGCTTCCATCACGCCCATCCCCACCTGCAGGGTGAGGCCATCCATGGGCCTGCTCTCGATCTCGAGCTCGGCGCCAAAGACTTCGGCATCGGCGTTGAAGATCACCTGGTTCAGGATCAGCCACTGGAAGGTCTGGAAGTCCTGGTAGTCGTAGTAGAAGACCGCGGCGTTCAAGCGCGTGGTGTCGTTCAGGACCGTGGACTTCAGGCCCAGTTCATAGGCATCCAGGGTTTCCGAATCGAAGGGAATGGTGTCGATCGGGTTGTTGCCGAAGACCTGAGTGGTATCGAGGAAGCCGTTGTTGAAGCCGGCGGATTTCTTGCCGCGCGAATAGGAACCGTAGATCAGCATGTCGTCCGTGGCCTGCCAGTTCAGCTGCAGGCGGCCGGTGATGTAGTCGTCGTCCTGCCGGGCAAGGCTGCCGACCGAGCCGGTATTGAACAGGATCATGTGATCCGCAGTAGGCCGCGACGGGCCGATCGGCGTCGGCTCCGGATTGAAGCAACCTTCCGCGATCGGATCAGGCTCCGTGCTGCAGAAGGCGGTAATGCCCGAGCTGTCGATATTCTCGAAATCCAGCGTCTTCTCTTCGTCCGTCCAGCGCAGGCCGGCGATCACGGTCCAGTTCTCGGCAAGATCGTATTCAACCTGGCCGAACAGGTCCCAGGAATCGGTGTCCTGCGTGTAGTTGGCATCCATGCGCACGAAGTCGATGGCATCGGTATTCAGCTGATAGTGTCCGTCCACCTCGTTGTCGAAATAGTAGAAACCGGCCAGCCAGCGCATGCGATCCATCTCGCCGGCAACGCGGAACTCCTGGCTCCAGCTGTCGGTCTCGGCCTCGAAGGTTGGCGCGATGAAAGAACGGTTTTGCTCGGGCGGCGCCGGCGGCGGGCTATAGGGCGGCATCAGGAAGGGGTTCATGTCGGCGTCTTCCTGCTGCAGGCGCTCGACGTTGGTGTAGGCGGTGATCGAGGTGAAGTCCAGCCCGCCAACCTTCCAGTTGATATTGGCCTGCAGGCCCTGGTTCCTCACCCGCACCTGGCCGGGCCGGTCGTAATCGCCGGCCCATGGATCACCGTCCGTATCCGCATAACCAAAGGCATCGCAGCCGGGACATGAACCCCAGAAATCCTCGTCCGCCGGCAGGGGCAGGCTGGTATTGCCATCGTCGCTCGGCCTGGTGGACTGATGCTGCCAGGCGCCGACCGCTGCACTGTTGCGCGAGTAATTGCCGCTCAGCAGGATCTCGAGATCGTCCGAAGGCGCAAAAAGCAGCTGCGCGCGACCCGCGATGGAGTCGGTGGCGTTGTAATCCTGCACACCCGGCGTCCGGTTGTTGGTCCAGCCATCATTCTTGTCGTAGCCAACCGACAATCGGCCCATCACGCTGTCAGTCAGCGCACCACCGATCGCACCTTCGGCCTTCATCTGGTCGTAGTCACCGTACGACAGGTCGGCATAGGCATCGAAATCCGCGCTCGGCCGCTTGGTGACATAGTGGATGACACCGCCGGTGGAATTGCGCCCGAACAGCGCACCCTGCGGGCCACGCAAGACCTCGATGCGCTCGATGTCGAACAACTGCAGGGCGAGGCCACCCATCGCCGGCTTGTAGACGTCATCGACATAGACGGCCACCGGGTTTTCCTGGGCATCGGCGAAGTCATTGAGGCCGACGCCGCGCAGGAAGAAGTTGATCTGGCTGGATTCGCCCTGCGGCACCGTGTAGTTGAGATTCGGCGTCATCTGCGCGACATCGACGGTATTGGCAAAGCCCATGTTGCGGACCTGCTCGTCGCTGAAGGCGGTAACCGAGATACCGACCTCCTGCAGGTTCTGCTCACGCCGCTGGGCGGTAACCACCACCTCTTCGAGCTCAGCCCGGGCCACACCACCGGTGAAAGCCGCCAGCATGCCCACGGCTGTGGCCAGCGATGGCGCAACGGATCGTCGTTTCAACATGGCACTTCCCCCCTGGAAATCATTCAGTTTGACTCTAACACTAGGTAATCGGCGGCCGATTGTCTATTCGCCCAGCCATGGCCCCCACAGCTTTTGCTTGATCTCGTCCCACGAGGCCCCGTCATCACCGGCCGGCTGGTAGCGGCAACCCGGATGTTCGACGCCCGGCCGCGTCCATGTACCGCGCTCGACGAGGCGCCGGATATTGGCCCGGTAGATCTCGTCCACCTCGGCATGGGATTTGGGCTCTGCGTTCAGCCAGAGGTTCTTCGGATGGACGGGCTTCTCGTACATCCGCGCAAACAGTTCGGTACGCAGGTCCTTGAGCCAGTTGTTGTTGAGGCTCATGGCGCGGAACTGGCGCAAGGCCTCGATATCCACGGTTGCCGCGACCACGCTGTTGTTGGTCGAGGCGCTGTAAGAAACCACCTGCCCGCGGTAATCGACGATGTGCGCGCTGCCGCCGGCGATGTCCACCGGGTGCTTCGAGGTCGCGGCGAGATAGACCGGCCCGGCATTCGGGCACAGCATGTAAACCGAGTTGAATTCCGCGTGGCCCTGGTTCTGGATCATCCAGGTGCCGCCGCCGGGATAGCCGGCTGTCGTCATCGGCGTGGCCTCGCTCGGCCGGTAAACCACCTCGGCACCGTTGAAAGCCAGCGCACGCACGGCTTCAGGGTATTCGCCGTCGCTGCAGCAGATCGTGCCGATGTTGCCGATATCGTCGGTCTTAAGCACCGGATAGAAGGCCTCGATGCCGTCGCCATACAGTTCGACCCAGCGGTCATAGACGTCGTGCGGCACGCAGGAGCGCTCGCGACACCAGACGTGGTTCTTGGCCGCCTTGTGCACCACCTTGCCATCCGGGCTGATGACGAACAGCGTGTTGAAGTAGCGGTCGGCCATGACCTCCGGCCAGCGCGCCTTGCACTGGCCGATGATGTAGGTGTTGTAGAGCTTCGCCAGCCGGCCCAGGTGTTCGGTCTCCTCGCCGGGCACATCGATGAACAGGTCGCGCGCCGCCATCACGTGCGGCAGGTCGAAGATCTCGTCCGTAAACCCGGTCAGCGCCCCTTCGGCGAGCGCGATGATCTTCACCGGCATGTTGATGTTGACCATCGACACGGCCGCGTGGATCACCTCCTCGATGTTTTCGAGGTTGTGCCGGATCTGTTTTCGTTCAGAGATGCCGTAGATGACCGTCGACAGGCCGACGGCCAGATAGGGAGCAACAGGGCGCGACGCCGGGGTCTCTGGCACGGGCATACAACCTCATCGCGGAATCGACATGCGGAATATAAGCCATCAGGCCGGCTTGCTGGACCCTGTCCTGGCGCTGCACCACACGATAAACAGGAACATCGATGTGCCAAACAGGCAAAGCAGGGCTGCCATCGGCATGATCCGGCTGTAATCGCCGCCTTCCCGGATCAGGGTGGCGGCCAGCGCCGGGCCCAGGGCGGCACCCAGCCCCTGCGCCGCCGTCATGGTCACCAGATATCTGCCCTGGATGTCGAGCTTGGCGATCGCGCCCATCTGGTAGGACACGCCGATGATGAACAGCGCCTGGAACAGCCCGGTAACGACAAAAAAGGTGGTGGCGCCGAAGTCGCCGAGCACGGCAAACAGCGCCGCGGCCTGGCCGAGGAACACCACGGCCAGCGGCAGGTAACGCCCGTAGCGGTCGCTGGCCCAGGCCGCGATGAGTGCCCCGGCGATCGCCATCACCTGCGAAATGCCCAGGGCCAGGCCAACGGTCTGTACGGGCAGGCCCGCAGCCTGGCCGATGCGTTCGACAAAGGCCCAGAAACCGAAGACGTTGATGAAGAACAGCACGCTGGCGAACAGGCCAAGCCAGATCAGCCCGGTATTGCCCGCCGGTTGCAGGGGCCCGGCGGCATCGGCCTCACGAATCCGGCCTGCGGGCGGGAATCGCGACAGGCTCGGCATCATCAGCAGCGATGCGCCAGCGAGCATGTAAAACAGTGCGCTGACGCCCCAGTTCCCGACCAGCCAGGGTGCGGCGAGAAAAGCCCCCAGCATCATCACGCCCTGCACCGCCTGGGCAAGACCAAAGGCGCGGTCCGGCTCGGCCTGGTCGCCGAGTGCCGCAACCGTGACCGCCAGCACGCTGCCGCCGGCCAGTCCGGTCAGGCAGCGCAACACCAGCAACGGCATGTAGCCCGTGATGCTGGCGCTGAGGATATTCAGCGCGGCATAGGCCAGGAAGGCGACGGCCAGTGCCTGCACCCAGGAGACCCGGCGTATCCAGGCAGCTGCGAGGATCGAGGCCAGCACCAGGCCCATGCCCTCGAGCGCGGCGATGTTGCCGGCCTGCTGCTCGCTGAAACCGTAACTGTCGATCAGGCCGCCGACGATCATCGGCATCAGGATGATGGCGGCAGGACCCACCGGATAGAGGAAGCAAGCCAGCAGCATGGTGCCGGGTCGAAGCTTTCGAAGTTCCTGGCGTTTCACTTCAGCCTGCCTTCCCTATTGCGCGGTCAGGCCGCCATCGACGACGAATTCGGCACCGGTGATGAAGCGCGCCGCATCGGAGGCCAGGAACAGGACCATCGCGGCGATGTCCTGCGGCTGGCCGATTTCCGGCAGCACCTGCATGTCCATGTAGAACTTCAGGGCTTCCTCGGTGCTCGCCACCGCACCCTTGCTGCGCATGTCTTCGAGTTCCTGGCGGAACATCGGTGTATCGGTGTTGCCCGGATGCACCGAGTTCACGCGGATGCCGTAGCCGGCGCGGCCACACTCGACCGCCACCGCCTTGGTGAACAGGCGCACGCCACCCTTGGCGGAACAATAGGAAGTCAGGCCCTCCGCACCGATCAGGCCGCCCACCGAGGACAGGTTGATGATCGAACCACCGCGGCCGCTGCGGCCACCGGGACGCATCAGCTCCACGGCACAGCGGGTGCCGATGAACACACTGTCGAGGTTGACCGCATGCACGCGGCGCCATTCGGCGAGCGAGGTTTCGAGGAGCGTATGCACCACGGCGATGCCGGCATTGTTGACCAGCACATCCAGACCGCCGTAACGATCGACCACGGCGTTTACCGTCGACTGCCACTGCGCCTCATCGGTTACATCAAGCCGCATGAAGGCGGCGATACCGCCCTCGCTGACGATCGCCCCGGCGACCGCGCGGCCACCCTGCTCATCGATATCGGCGACCACCACGCTGGCACCATGCCGGGCCAGCGTCGCGGCACAAGCGGCACCGATGCCCTTCGCCGCACCTGTCACCAGTGCGACCTTGCCCCTGACGTGAATGAGCGGCTCCACGCCCGGCGCTCAGCTCTGGTTCATCAGGTAGATGATGCTTTCGGCCTTGCCCCCGCGGCCCTTCATGGCCTTGTGGTTGGTGATCCAGTCCGGCGGCACCAGTTCGGGGAAGTTGCCCAGCCCGAGCACGATGTCCTTCTTGCCGTCACCGTTCAGGTCCACAGCCTCGATCGAACACCAGACACCGAAGAATTCGCGGCCGATCGACTGCGGCTCGAACTGCAGGCCACCCTTGTTTTCCAGGTACACGAAGGTCTCCGGCTCGTCCTGGCTCCACTGCGGAAACAGCGAGATCGCCGCGATGTCGAGATCGCCGTCGCCGTCGAAGTCCTCCACCACCGAGCGGATGGCGCCGTGCATGCGGTAGTAGTAGCTCTTGGTGAAGCTCAGATCGCCGTTGTTGCGGAATATCCGGATCCCGTGCTGCGGACGCGGTGCCGGAACGATCTGTCCAATGTGATTGCCCGCCACGTTGTCACCGTTCAGCACCACCAGATCCACGTTGCCATCGCCATCGAAGTCGGCCGCCTGCAGACTGTTGCCGCCATACGAGGGCGTATTGCTGTCCAGGAGGCGCCGCGTAAAGCTCTCATTGCCATTGTTGATGAAGAGCAACAGCTCCTGTCGCCCCTGTGCGACCAGGGCTGCAATGTCAGGCAAGCCATCCTTGTTGAAGTCGGCAATGCTGAGGTCGATCAGTCCGGCGGTCTTGTCAAGCAGCTTCGCGCGCAGCGCGCCTGCCAGCGGACCCGGCGGAATCTCGGCCGGCGCATCGGCCCAGAGCTTCTGGTACTCCGGCGTCTGGTAAAAGATCGTCAGTGCACTTTCGGCACCGTCGGCGTAGCCGTCACCGAAGGCAACCGCGACGATGTCGTCCAGGCCATCGCCGTTCATGTCTGTCGTGTGTTGCTCCACCAGCCGCTGCTGGCCGTTGACCAGCATGCGGGCACGCGGCTGCTTGCCCTCGAACTCCCAGTCCGTGATGCGTGCGAGACCGACCTTGGTCATCGGGAAGCGGCCGTGGGTCACCAGCCGCATGCCGGTTTCGGTCAGCTTCATGTCGATCGGATCGCTGACCACCCTCTGCGTGGTGATGCGCTTGCCGCTGGCCAGATCCAGCACGACCACATCGTCCCACTTGTCGAAGCCTTCGCGGCGCTCGCCGCCTGCCACCCAGTCATCGATGACCGTACGCCCGACGTACAGGCGCTGGCGCCCTGCATCGACCAGGGTGGACAGTATCAGCGCATCCGGCTCCAGCTCGAGCTTCGGCTTCACCGGCCTGAACACCCTGGACAGCGGCGCCTTGGGCGCCTGCATTTCCATTTCCTTCCAGGAGCGCGCATTGCTGACGAAATAGTCGCGTATGCGCAGGTATTCCTCCTTGCTCATCTCCGGCACCGGAGGAATGTGCTCCTTGAAAGGATAGAAATCGCGGAAATAGCCGTTTTTGTCGTAAAGGAAATAGCGCTTCGTGTAGTCCTGTACCGGCTCCATCTCGGGCGGGAACGGCTCCATGCGCATGTCCTCGAACTCGTCGCCCTTCATGCCCACATAGTTGCCCATGTAGTGCAGGGCAAACGGCCAGTACTCTCTGGAGAGGTCGGCAGGATCCGAGGCCAGATGGCACCGCACGCAATGGCGATCCACCAGCTGCTTGCCATCGAGCTCCACATCCGCAGCCGCAGTTGCAGCAGCCTCGTTCCCGGCCTGATCCGCGCCCGGTGTCTGCCGGTCGCAACCCCCGAGCAGGCTGCCGCCAAGCAGCACGGCGGTGAGAAAGGACAGTTTCAGGAACGGGGTCTGCAAATCCGGACTCATGAACTGGAGCTCCTGCACAACGGGGTGATCGGGGCCAAGTATAGGCCGGGTTGCCTGTCGTGGTCAGAAGTCGCCGCGCAGCTCCAGGCGCAAACGCCGGTCCTGGGCGGGGAAGCCGACGAACTGCTCGTAGTCCTCGTCGAGCAGGTTGTCGATGCCCAGCGATACGCGCAGCGGGCCGAAACGCAGCGAGCCGGCCGCATTGACCACGGTGAAGGACGACATGCGGATATCGCCGGTCGGGTTGGAGCGGTCGAGAAAATCACCGCTGTAAGCGAGGCCGATGAAGGCCGTGTGGCCGGCATCGAAGTCACGGGTGAGGCTCAACGCGGCCGTGCGCTCCGGGCGGTTGCGCAGGGGCTGCAGGCCGTCGCGCTCATCGATATCCAGCAGCGAGGCATTGGCCTGCACATGCCAGTGCCGGTCGATGTGCAGCCTGAGCTCCGGCTCGATGCCCTGCACGACAATCGTGCCGCGGTTGATGTTGGTGAAGGTATCGCTGTCGAAATCGACCAGGTCCTTGTAGCGCGTCTTGAAGACGCTCAGCTGGACAACTGACCCGGCGGCATCGAGGCGTCGTGCCAGGATCAGATCCATATTCTTGCTGTGCTCGGGCTCCAGCGCCGGGTTGCCGCCCAGCGGAAAACCCAGGGCGAAGAAGCTCGGTGGCTTGAAGCCTTCGTTGTAGTTGGCCTTGAGCGTGGTCGCGGCATCGGGCAGTTCCCAGACCAGGCCAAGGTGCGGCGTGGTTTCGCGGTCGCTGTCGTCGTCCGCGTCGACCTCATCGTGACGCAGGCCGAGCTGCGCACCGACCCCGGCCAGCAACGGGAAACGGGCCTCGAGGAACAGGCTGGAAGTCTCGCGGTCGAGGCTGAAATCCAGCGTCTGCGGACTACCGGTGCCAAGGAAATCGCCGCGGCTGGCAAGCTGCCCATCCTCGTCGGCAAACTCGGCACCGGCAACGATGGCGAGCTCGGGACCCCAGTTCCTGTTCAGCACCAGGCTTAAGTCGCGCCGCTTGAAACCGGTATCGGTGACGAAGGCCGGCACCGGAAAGCGCTGGCCGGCATCGATGGCGGCATTGTCATCGCGGGCATCGCGGTCGAAGACCGAGGCGGCCAGTTGCAGCTGCAGATCATCGCTGCCGCCAAGGCGGATATCCGCACCATAGCGACGGTCAGTCGAGGTCCTGTCCGTCAGCTCACGGTTCACGGCCAGGCGCGGGCCACCGCTGTCGTCCGGGAACCCCTCGCTGTCGCGCTCGACCCGGCCGGCAAAGACACCAGCCGTGAACCACCCGGTATCCACCAGGCGCAGCGAGCCGGAAACGCTGTCGAGGTCGAGGGTGGCGTCATCACCGCTCTCGCCGCTTTCGATGTGGCCGGCATTGAGCTGGGCCTGCAGGCTGCCGTTGCCGAGGTTAAGCAACGCGCCGTAGCTGCGCTCATCATCCCCACCCACAGCCATATAGCCACTGCCATCGATGCCGTTCACGGCCGCACGCCGCGTGATGAAATGGATCACGCCAGCCAGTGCCTCGCCGCCATAAACCGCAGATGCCGGGCCGCGCAACACTTCGATGCGCTCGATCTGGTTCACGTCGATGGACGACAGGTCGTAGGTGCTGCCGCGCGTGGTGGTCGGGTCGTTCAGGCGGACGCCATCCAGGAGGATCAGCAGGTGACTGTTTTCCGCGCCACGCAGGTACATCGACATGAAGCCGCCGGCCGAACCGGCCTGGTCTACATAAATCCCCGTCACGCGCGACAGCACATCCTCGATGCCGGAGGGGTTGCTGGCCAGGATCTCCGCATGTTCGATCACGGTCACGTTCTGCGCCAGGCCGCTGCTGGTCATCGGCAGGCGCGTGCCGGTCACCACGATATCGGCATCGCTGCTCGCTGCATGGGCCTGCAGCAATGCGAGGCCGGACATTGCTGCCAGCACCAGGGGCAGCAGGCGGGTGGCACACGGGTGGGCGGGCATTTGCGAAGTCCTCGCTGGCGATGACCACAAATGGCCACGGCGGCGGATTATAGATGCCACCTGGCCGTGGAATGTGCTGGAATGAATCCATGTTGTCGCTCGCATACCTGGTCATTGCGGTCATCGACCTCGGCGTACTGGCCTGGGCCGCTCGCCATTACCTGCGTTACCGGAGCAACGGCCTGCTGTTTGCAACGCTGCCCCTGCTGCTGCTGTGGTATGACAACGCGGTGATCGCGATCGGCAGCACGCTCGGTGAGGGCACGCTGCTGATGAACCTCAACACCGTGCGCTTCCTGGCACACTACATCAGCCTGCCGATGACCTTCATCGCCATCGGCGCGATGGCCCGCGAAGCCGGCTTTCGCATCGCTCGGCAAAAGATCGTGATGGCGGCCTTCTGGCTGCTGGCGGTCTGGTTCATCGCGCATGACCTGTGGCTGTTCCTGCACTCGAGCCTCTATCCCTCGTGTTTTGCCGACACCCTGCGGTATACGACGCACATCGCCGAATACACCGCCTGCGGACCGGACGCGGACATTGGCGCCGGAAAGTCGATTCCACCGATCCCCGCCATCACGTTGACCATCATGCTGATCGTCTTCGGCATCTTCCTGTGGCGCAAAAGCGGGTGGAAGTGGCTGACCCTCGGCTCGCTCGGCGCGATGGCGTTCTTTGCGGTACCGTTTGCGAGCACCGGCGGCATCTTTGGCAATATCGGTGAACCCATCATCATGTCGGTGGTGATCATGACCGCCGTCGATATTGCGAAACGGCGCCAGGACAACCGCAGCTGAGCCGGAGGAACGGGGCTGCGGCAAGGGAGAACCAGCTGAACCAGACCGCGACGCCACTGTCGGCCGCCGACCGCATCCAGGCACTGGACACGACGCGGGGCTTTGCAGTGCTCGGCATACTCCTGATGAATATCTGGTCCTTTGCCGGACCGCAGGCGATCTACGACTATCCCGTTGCCGCAACTGACTGGGGTGGTGCACCGCTGCAGACCTGGGCGGTCATGCACACCCTCTTCGAGGGCAGCCAGCGCGCACTGTTCTCCATGCTGTTCGGCGCCGGCATGCTGCTGATGGTGAATCGCCTCGACGAACGCGCACCAGGCAGCGGCAGCGCAAGGATCTACTACCGGCGCCTCGGCTTCCTGATGCTGTTCGGGCTGTTCGACCTGTTCGTGCTGCTGTGGCCTGCGGACATCCTGTTCATCTACGCGCTGTGCGGCCTGCTGCTATATCCGCTGCGCAAGCTCGAACCGCGCAGCCTGTTGCTGCTGGCCCTGGCGGTGTTCGCCGTGCAGGGCGGACTGCGCGCGATGAACTGGCAGGACTCGATCCGGCTGCGTGCCGAGTACATGGCCGTACAGGCCGATCCGGCCCTGGCAGTCGCCGCGGATCCTGCGCGCAAGCAGCGCATGGAGGAATGGGAGGCCATCGAGCAACGCGCGCACCCGGACCTGGATTCGCCCAAGACCCGCGAACTGATCCGCATCACCGGCAAGGGTGAGATCGGCGAGTTCCTGGCATCGAAACTGCAGACCAGCCTCATCCTGCTGCTGGTCGTCGGCGTGAAATGGCTGTTGCTGGATTCACTGGGCGCAATGCTGGTCGGCATGGCCCTGCTGCGCGCCGGTGTACTCGGCATGACGGCAGCGCCGCGCAGCTACCTGCTGATGCTGCTGCTGGGTTACGGGATCGGGCTGCCGCTGGCTGCCTGGGAAACCGCCGGCTTGATCGGCTCCGACTTCGATCCGGTCCTCAAGGCACGCAATCTGGTGCACTACGACTTCCGGCGCATGGCCGTGGGACTCGGCCACCTCGGACTCATCCTGCTGTTCTGCCGCAACTACCCGCACAGCTGGCTTGCCACGCGGATTGCGGCGGTCGGCCGCATGGCGCTCAGCAACTATCTGGGCCAGTCGATCCTGTGCGGCCTGCTGTTCTACACCGTGGGCTTTGGCCTGTACGGGCAGTTCACCGGCTACTACCTCTACCTTGTTACTGCCGGCGTCTGGATCGTGCAGATCGCCTTCAGCAACTGGTGGCTGGAGCGCCATCACTTCGGGCCCTTTGAATGGGCCTGGAAATCGCTCACCTACCGGCAGCGCCAGCCACTCCGCCGGTAGACTGTGCCCGGCCTTTCTCTTAGGATGCGCCCGCGCCCATACTCCGGGGAATGATGCGGAAGGCCACGAAATCCTGCCCCCCGGCCCACCTGCCCCCAACAACACGGCAAAGTCTTGGTTGCTGCCACACCACATATCGGCCTGCATGCCCGCACCGTCGAAGTGCTCACTGCAGCCGGTTTCGGCCTGGCGGCCTTTTGTTTCTGGTGCTACTGGCGCAATCCGGAGGTGGCATGGCTGCTCGTCGGACTGGTGACATTCGGGATGTCCTTCGACTTCATGAACCACGTGCTCGGTACACGAGTCCCGGCACGGAAGACGCTGCTGGAATGGTACGCACGCATCAACTTCGCCGCGTTGTGCTTCGGCATTCCCTTTACGGCCTATGCAGGCAGCTTCGTGCTGGCGGAGGCAACCGCAGCACCCCTCAGCAGCCTGCTCGTCGACTACTGGTTCCAGGTATTGCATGGTTCGGTCGCCTTCGGGCTGCTGTTCATGTTCGCCCGCTACCGGGAAGTGAACGTTAACGGTGCCGCCGAATTCGTGCTCGACAGACGCCATGCCTATACGAACACCATCTTCATCCTCAGACGGATCCTGCTCGCCGGCGCCCTCGCCATCGCACTCACCGTGGTTGTCGATGGACTCGGCACGCCGTGGTCCACCTGGGCATTGGTCTTCACCGGCATTTTTGCGGCATCCGTACCGCTGCATATCCTGCACCGGCAGATACCGTCGATGGTCAGCGAATTGCTGACCCAGGCCGTGGCCATTCGCGGCTGCTGGATCGTCTTCGGCGTGGGCTGAGCCCGCGCCGGGAGAGCGGCGGCGCCGCGCCTCAGGCCTCGCGGATGCTGTTGCCGACCTTCTGTTTCGTGCCCGGCACCGGCCAGTCCTTCCACTCCTTGATGACGCCATTGGCGATCAGGAAGTGCCCGGCGATGTGGAACTCCATGCTGAGTCCACCGGGGGGCGCGTTGAAACAGTCGATGCGCTCGTTGAGTACCAGCGGCGCAACCGAGCAGGAACGCAGGATGTCCCAGCGCACCGAATCGAGCTTTTTTAGGAAGGGACCCATCTGCTTCGCGAACTGGTCCCGGCTGGTGATCAGCGGCTGGCCTGGCGCGATCTGGTAGAGCAGGTCCTCGGCCAGGTAGGGCAGCAGCGCATCGACATCGCGCAGCGACCAGTCACGGCAGAAATCCCGCACCAGCTTTTCATTGCGCTGGTCCTGTTCAGTCATCTTCGCCTGTTCACCATTCATCGCCGTGAGCCCTCCGCAGGCTGTTGCGCTCAACGCCGCCGCACCGGTCAGTATTTCCCGCCGGTTCAACATGTGCACCGCCTATGCGCCGGCCAGCGCATCGAGACAGGCCGGCACGCCCTTTTCCACGGGGATGAACTCCGCCGTGTATCCCGCCGCCCGCAGGCCGGAAAGATCAGCCTGGGTATAGCTCTGGTAGCTGCCCTGCAGATGGGCCGGGAACGGAATGTAAGTGATCCGGCCGCGCCCGTGCCACCTGAGCACGGCGCTGGCCACGTCATTGAAACTGCGCGCCTGGCCGGTACCGACATTGAAGATGCCGGACTTGCCGCGCTCCATCGCCCAGAGGTTGACGGCAACGATGTCGTCGACGTGGATGAAGTCGCGCAACTGCCCGCCATCGGCGTAGCCGTCGCTGCCGGCGAACAGCCGCACTTCATCCCCGGCCTTCAGCTGCTCGTTGAAATGATGGATCACGCTCGCCATCTTGCCCTTGTGCGCCTCACCCGGGCCGTAGACATTGAAGTAGCGCAGGCCGATGACCGGCGCACGGAAGCTGGCCGTCAGCTGCCGGACATGCCGGTCGAACATCAGCTTTGAAAAGGCGTAGACGTTGATCGGCCGCTCGCAATCCTCGCTGACGCGGAACTCGCGACCGGCACCGTAGACCGAAGCCGAGGAGGCGTAGACCAGCGGGATCCTGCGCGCCGTGGCGTAGTGCAGCACCTGTTTCGAGTACTCGTGGTTGGCCTGCATCATCAGCAGCCCGTCCCACTCGGTGGTGTCTGTACAGGCGCCCTGGTGGAAGATGCCCTCGAGCCTTGGCGCCAGTTCCTGCCCGGCGTTGATCCGCGCCTGGAAGTCGCGCATGTCCAGATAGTCGGCGATGCGGCAGTCGGAGAGGTTCAGCACCTTGTGCGCGTCGCGCAGGTCGTCGACGACGAGGATGTCGCTGCGGCCGGCGGCATTGAGCGCACGGACCAGATTGCTGCCGATGAAGCCGGCGCCACCGGTCACGACCAGCATGGCGGCGGCTATTTCACCAGCGTATAGCTGGCTCCGCAGTACGGGCACTTGGCCCGCTCACCGGGGGCCAGCGGCAGATAGACGCGCGGATGCGAGTTCCACAGGTGCATGCCCGGCATCGGACAGGAAAGCGGCAGGTCCGCAGCGGTGACGTGGTAGTGATGCTCGGCGTTGGGCTGTATCAACGCGGATTCCTTTGCCGCTCTGGCCGTCATGGCGCTCCATCCTGCTTGACCGGGGCCGCAGTATAAAACACCGATTGCCACAGGCGGGTGACCGTGGCCGCCAGCCCGGCGACTTCCGCGTGCGGCACGAGGCCGGAGCGGCCGGCCAGGTTGCCGTGGTGGATGTGGCGCCGGTATTCCCGGTAGGTCTCGGCCAGCAGCTCGGCATCGGCCGGCGACAGGATGTCGTGCGCACCCAGCGCCTCGAGCTGGCGGATGTTGTCCGACCAGCGCACGAGGTCCGGGTAGCGGTGCGCCTCACGCAGTACCAGGTACTGCACCAGGAACTCGATGTCGGCCACGCCGCCCGGATCCTGCTTGATATCGAAGCGCTCGCCGGTGCCCTTTGACAACTCGCTGCGCATGCGCTGGCGCATGTCGGCGACTTCCGCGGCCAGGTTGTCGCGGCGGACGTAGCTGGTCAGCGCGCGTACGCGCAGCGTCTCGAAGGCCGCCTTGACGCCGGCATCGCCAGCTACCGCCCGGCTGCGCAGCAGGGCCTGGTGTTCCCAGGTCCAGGCATCCTGCTGCTGGTAACGGTCGAAGGCCACGAGGCTCGAGACCATCAGACCCGACTGGCCACTCGGTCGCAGCCGGATATCCACTTCGTAAAGCTTGCCGGAGGCGGTATGCATGGTCAGGATGCTGATGATGCGACGGGTTAGGCGCGCAAAGAACATCGCGTTGTCGAGCGGCTGTGCGCCATCGGTCTGCTCCGACTCGCCGGCCGAGTCGTGCAGGAACACCAGGTCGAGGTCGGAGCCGTAGCCGAGCTCGAGCCCGCCGAGCTTGCCGTAGGCGATGATCGCAAAGCGGGCCGGCCGGGCCCTGCCGTTTTCCGTGCAGCACGGTTCACCGTGCCGCTGCGCCAGCTCCCGCCAGGCGATCTGCAGTGCGGTCTCGAGTACCAGCTCGGCGATGTCGGTCAGGCGGTCGCTGACTTTCATCAGCGGCAGCGTGCCGGCCAGGTCGACGATCGCCACGCGGAAAATGGCCGCCTGCTGGAAGTTGCGCAGCGCATCGAGTCGCCCCTCACCGTCATCTTCGGCCACGCGCTTAAGGCGCAGCGCGAGGTCGGCGGCAAGCTCCTCGCGGCTGGGCGCAGCCTCGAAGACCAGCGGATCCAGCAGCTCGTCGAGCAGCAGCGGGTGGGTCGCCACGAGGCGCGCGAGGAATTCGCTGCTGCCGCACAGGGACACCAGTTTTTCGAGCGCCAGCGGATTTTCGTTGAGCAGCGCGAAATAGGCCGAACGCCGGCCGATCGCCTCGATGATCAGCACCATGCCATCCAGCGCGCGCACCGGCTGCGGCTGCTTGCGGGCATGCATGAGGATGGCCGGGACGAGCATGTCGAGACGCTGCCGGCCATGTGCATCGAGGCGCGGCAGCAGGCTGCCCTCGCGCAAACGGCGCAGCTGCTCGGCGATACCGGCCGGATCGGTGAAGCCGGCCGCGCCGAGGCGCTGCATCTGCAGCTCCGGCGCCGCGTCTTCGCCCCATACCTCGTCGAGCACGGTGGAAGGCGCCGTTGCCGCCTCGTCCACCGTTGCAGCGACACCGCCCTGATTGCCGGCACCCCGGAACACGATTTCGCGGAAGTGATGTGCAACCCGGTCGCGCTGCACCTTGAGTGCGGCCAGGAACGTGTCCCAGTCCGCCATGCCCATCGCCAGGGCAAGGCGCTGCTGGTCGATCGGATCAGCGGGGATATCGTGGGTCTGCCGGTCATGCAGGGCCTGTACGCGGTTCTCGGCAAGGCGCAGGAAACGGTAGGCAGTCTCCAGTTCGGCGGCATCCCCGGCCGGCAGGCAACCCGCCTGCACCAGTTGCGGCAGTACCACCAGCAGCTGCTGCTCGCGCAGCCCGATCACCGTTCCACCGCGCACCAGCTGCAGGGCCTGCACGATGAACTCGAT
>JAHDYM010000063.1 GCA_023383705.1 Gammaproteobacteria bacterium
GCCCCATGGCACTCAGCATCCCCAGTCATCGCGAACTGCGCAGGATCGTCGTCCTGAATCCCAAGGGCGGTTCAGGGAAAACCACGCTCGCGATCAACGTGGCCGGCTACCTCGCCTCCATCGGCCGTCCCACGGCGCTGATGGACTTCGATCCGCAGGGATCGAGCATGCGCTGGCTGAAGAAGCGACCCAAGGACCAGCCGGCGATCTACGGCATTGCGGCCTATGAAACGCGCATGAACATGACGCGCAGTTTCCAGTTGCGGGTGCCCAACGAGATCCGTTACCTGGTCATCGACACGCCGGCGGCCATGACCACGGCGGAGCTCACCGAGTTCACTCCCGGTGCGCATGCGATCCTGGTACCGGTACTGCCCTCGTCGATCGATATCCATGCCGCCTCACGGCTGATCGCCGACCTGCTGCTCGTCGCCAAGGTCAGCCGGCGCATGGGGCGGCTCGGCGTGGTTGCCAACCGCGTGCGCGAGAACACGCTGGGCTTCAAGAAACTGATGTCGTTCCTGGACCGGCTGCAGATCCCCATCATCGGCGCCCTGCGCGACAGCCAGAACTATGTGCATGCGGCTGACGAGGGCGTGAGCATCCACGAAATGCACAGTTCGCGCAGCAAGAAGGACCTGCTCAGCTGGCTGTCACTGACCAGCTGGCTGGAACAGCGGCTCAACACGCCCCTCACCGGGCGGGACATCCTCAATCCCGGCGAAGCGCCCGATCCCGGGCTTACATCGGCCGAGATCGTCGACCTGCGTACCTGGCAGGGGCTGCGCGACGGCATGCCCTGATTCCCGGGCGGGCAGCCGCTGCCCCGGGCATCCCCGACCCGCGCGCTCAGCGTTTCGCAGCAGCCCGCGCCCGCAGCACGCCGATGATGCCCGGCAGGATCGACACGAACACGATGCCGAGCACCACGGCTGAAAAATTGTTCTTCACGAACGGCACGTTGGCAAAGAAATAGCCGGCGGGCACCAGCAGCAGCACCCACAGCAGGCTGCCGGCCACGTTGTAGGACTGGTAGCGCAGATGATCCATCTGGCCGATCCCGGCGGCAAACGGCGCCACCGTGCGCACGATCGGCACGAATCGCGCGATGACGATGGTCATGCCACCGTAGCGCTCGAAGTAGGCATGCGTCCTGTCCAGGTGGTCCTGGCGAATGAGCCGCGGGAAACGCAACTTGAGCTCATGCCCGACCAGGCGTCCGACCCAGTAGTTGACGGTGTTGCCGAGTATGGCGGCTACGATCAGCAGGACTGACAGCAGGCCGAAGTCGAGCCGCCCCGATGCGCAAAGCGCCCCGGCAGCGAACAGCAGGGAGTCGCCGGGCAGGAACGGCAATACGACCAGGCCGGTCTCGCAGAACACGATCAGGAACAGGATCGCATAGACCCAGGTGCCATAGTCGCGGACCAGGACGTCCAGGTAGACATCCAGGTGCAGGACGATCTCGAGGAACTGTGCAAGCAGATCCGGCATGGTGCCGCCAGCTTAACCGCCAAAGGCAGCGGCAGCCGCGCGCAGGGTCTCACTGTTGATCGCCGCAACGTGGTGGGTTTCGAGACCGGCGGTCTTCAGTGTCTTGCGGATGATGCTCTCGAGGTTCGGACGCTTTGTTTCCGGCCCCTCGCCGCTGCCCAGGCCACCGCCGAACTCCACGAAGCTCGTCACCTGCGAGGCGATGGCGGTATTCAGGCAGCCCACCCAGTTGACGGGATTGAAGAGCTGGAAGAACAGGCGGGTGCGGATCGTCTCCGGCTCGGCCTCGTGCAGGCCGCCGGTGTAGTTGGAAAGCACGCCGGTACCCGGCGCCGAGAAATGTGTCGCATCCAGATCGGCCCGGAACAGGCGCGCGGCCGTGACCATGAAATAGGTATGGAAGGCGCCCTCCGTCGCCAGCCGTATGGCGCGTTTGCGCGGCATGCGCACGCCGAGATCCGCAGCCAGCGCATCGAGATCGGCATCGCGTCCACCGACCACCGTCTGGTCCGGCAGGTTGCAGCTTGCCACCTGGCAGTAATGCCGGTCAGCCAGTGGCCGCGCGGTTTCCACGTCGAGGGTCAGCGCCAGCATGCCGCCCTCGCCGTGCTCGCCCATCAGTTCGCCGCGCCGGCGCACCAGCCTCAGCGCATCCTCGAAAGACAGCGAACCGACAGCCACCAGCGCGCTGTATTCGCCGAGGCTGTGGCCGGCCGCCATCACCGGCTGCACGCGGCCGCCGGTCAGTTCCTGGAACACTTTCAGGCAGGCGATCTCGTGGGTCAGCAGCGCCGGCTGCGTGTTGCGCGTAAGGCCGATCTCGTCAGCCGGATCCTCGAAGGACAGCTTGCGGAGATCGAAACCGAGCACCTCGCAGGCCTGGTCATAGACCTGCCGGGCCACGGCGAAATCCCGGTAGAGATCGCTGCCCATACCCCGGTACTGGGAGCCCTGCCCCGGGAACACGAACATCAGCTGCTGGTCGCTCATACACACCGCCCGATCGGAAACAAGAATGCCGGCAGAGGATACGGACGCAGGAAGCCCGCGACAACCCGGCCCCGCAGCGACCCCTGTCAGGGTCGCCGAGCCGGAAGCACGTCACTGTCAGGCGCAACATTTTTTCCTATCCTTGCCGCCATGAAAACAGGACAAAAAGAGGTTGCGGCGAGCGGCCTGGCATGCGACATCTTCATCGGCCGCCAGCCGATCCTCGACCGTGCCGGCAAGCTGTACGCCTACGAACTGCTGTTCCGCCAGGGGCACCACAACGACGCCACGGTCAGCGACGACCTTGCCGCCACGGCGACTGTGCTGAGCCACGTCATCAACGAACTTGGCGTCGAGGCCGCGCTGGGCCCCTACCTCGGCTTTGTCAATTTCGATGCGCGCATGCTGGTGAGCGATGCGATCGAGATGCTGCCACGCCGGAAATTCGTGCTGGAAGTCCTGGAAACGGTCGAGATCACCGATGAGATCCTGGCGCGCTGCCGCGAGCTGAAGCGCCTCGGCTTCACCCTGGCCATGGATGACTTCACCCGCCTCGGCAAGGAGCACGGCACGCTGATCGACCTCGTCGACATCGTCAAGATCGACATCATGGGCATGGATGAGGCGACTCTGGCGGACGCGGTGGCCTCACTAAAGCCATGGCCGGTGCGCCTGCTGGCCGAAAAGGTCGACAGCAACGAGCAGGCACGGCTCTGCCGGCAGCTCGGCTTCGAGCTGTTCCAGGGCTATTACTTCGCCCGGCCGACGATCATCGCCGGACGCAAGCTGTCACAATCGCAGCTCACGCTGCTGCGCTTGCTGGACCTGTCGCTGAAAAACGCGGAGATCGGCGAACTGGAAGCGGTCTTCAAGACCGAGCCCGGGCTGGCAGTCAACCTGTTGCGATTGACCAATTCAGCCGCCAGCGGCGTGCGCCACCGGATCAGCTCGTTGCGCCACGCGATCACGGTACTTGGCCGCAGCCAGCTGCAGCGCTGGCTGCAGCTGATGCTCTACTCCGGCGACCAGAACGGTGGCATCCCCAATCCGCTCATGCAACTTGCCGCCACGCGCGGCCGCTTCATGGAACTGGTTGCCGCAGAACTGACCGACATCAGCGACAACCTGGCCGACCATGCCTTCATGACGGGGATCATGTCGCTGATGCCGGCGCTGCTGCAGGCGCCGATGGCGGAAATCCTCGGCTCGTTGCCGCTGCTGCCAGAAGTACGGCGGGCACTGGAATCCCGGAACGGCACGCTGGGCGCATTGCTGTCCCTTGCGGAGAGCATCGAGGCGAACGACGAAACTACCTGCTTCGAGCTGACGGCAGCCATGGCAGGGGTGGACAGCGGGATCGTGAACCGCGCCCAGGCCGTCGCGCTGGCCTGGGTTGCCAGCATCGACCGGGCGTAGGAGCGCCTTCAGGCGCGACTATTGTTGTCGATGGAGATCGCGGCTGAAGCCGCTCCTACGGCCGACGCGGCGGGCCGAAGCCAGCGACCGGCGGTGCCGTGATCTGCCCTGCCTCGCTGAGTGCCGCAGCCGGCAGCTTCTTCAGGCCCGCGGCGACGTTCTGCTCCAGCTGTTCGATGCTGGTCACGCCGGCGATCACGCTGGCCACCACCGGCTTGCTGACCAGCCAGCCCATGGCGAGTTCCAGCAGGCTGACGCCGTGCTT
Source organism: Gammaproteobacteria bacterium (assembly GCA_023383705.1). GTDB lineage: Bacteria > Pseudomonadota > Gammaproteobacteria > Steroidobacterales > SHZI01. The sequence goes on from JAHDYM010000063.1 coordinate 4,166, forward strand.
CTCGCACACGGCATTGAACTTCTCGACGATGCTGAAATTGGCCTCGCTGGAAAACGCGCTGCTGCCGAATGAACCCCATTTCGCCAGGCGACTGCCTTCGGGCGGGGGTGCGCCCTTGCGGTACTTGCCGGTGAGCAGGCCGCTCTCCAGCGGAAAATACGGCAGGATGCTGATGCCGAAGGCGGTGGCGGCCGGCACGAGTTCCCGCTCGATGTCGCGGGTGATCAGGCTCCAGCGGTTCTGTGCCGACACGAAGGCATTGAGGTTGTGCGCCTTCGCCGTCCAGTCGGCATCGACGAGCTGCCAGCCGGCGTAGTTGGAATGACCGATGTAGCGCACCTTGCCCTGCCGGACCAGGTCATCGAGCGCGCGCAGCGTCTCCTCGACCGGCGTCTTCGCGTCCGGAAAGTGCATCTGGTAGAGATCGATGTAATCGGTACCGAGGCGTTGCAGGCTGGCCTCCACCGCGGCGCAGATGTACCGGCGCGACCCGCCCTGCATGTCGCGGCGCGAGGCAGACATCGGTCCGGCAAACTTGGTGGCGACCACCACTTCCGGACGGCGCTTGCCGAGCGCGCGGCCAAGCCAGGTCTCCGACTTGCCACGATCACCATAGATATCCGCGGTATCAAAAAAGTTGATGCCCATCTCCATGGCACGATGGACGATGCCGGTGGCCGCCTCCTCCTCGATCGACATGCCGAAGGGCATGCAGCCGAGGCCGATCACCGAGACTTGCAGGCCGGAGCGGCCCAGATTGCGGTATTCCATGTGCGTTTTCCTGTTCAGACCTTGCGGGTTCGGCTGGCGGCAATCGAAATCTGCGGGTGCCATGTCTGCTCGGTGCGGACGCCACGACGGTCGAGCTGCATCAGCATGGCGTCGATCAGATATGGCCGCCCCTCGCGCGTGACGGCAATCGCGCGCTTCAGCGCCTTGCGAAAGCCGGCCGGATCCTCCGCCCGCTCCGCCGGGATGGCGAAGCTCCTGGCCAGGCCCGCAAAATCCACCAGCGGGTTGCCGAGGTAGCAACTGACATCCTTCCACAAGTCACGCGTGTCCTGGCTGGACAGCAGCGGCGAGTTGTTCTGGATCCGGTTACGTTCGTTATCGTAGCTGCGATTGTTCATCACCACGATGATCACCGGGATCTCGTACCGCGCTGCGGTCCACAGCGCCTCGACCTGGCCGAACAGCAGCGCCCCGTCACCCACCATGCAGACCACCTGCTTGTCGGGCAGGGCAACTTTCACGCCCAGCGCCGCACCGATGCCCCAGCCCAGCGCAAAGCCGGTAGTCTGGCCGATCAGCCGCTTCTTGCCGCGGTCCAGGTCCAGCCAGTAGAAGGGCGAACGGTAATCGAGTTCCGGCACGATGATCGCATCCGGCTCGAGTTGCCGGTCGAGTTCCGCGGACACGCGTGGCCAGGACATGGGACTGGCATCCCAGTAGGCCTTGGCATCGGCTTCCCGCCGTGCATCGGCCGCTGCCTGTGCGGCGCGGGCTGCCGCCAGTCGTCCCGCGGCGATCTGCTGCAGGCGCCCGGCAGTCGCCAGGCCCCGCACCGCGTCGTTGAGCGCAACCAGCGTCTCCTTCATGCCGGCGGCAATGGCCACATCGGTCGGATAAGTGTTCCCGATCTCGCCAAACTCGATCCGCGCATGCACGAGCTTCGCCGTGCGCGGCGGCGGCGGCGAGAACACCGTCGGATCAGGCATCGGCCCGCCCAGGTTGACGAACACATCCGTTTTGACGAGATCGCGCGGCACCCCCAGCCCGTAGAAGCCGGCAAACAAGGGATGCCGGAAGGGAAAATCGTTGTAGACGCTGTAGCCCTGTGCCACCTGGGCGCCAAGCACTTCGGCGAGGCTGAGCAGTTCATCGCCGGCACCGGCACGGGTCACTTCCGCACCCGCACACAACATCGGCGATCTGGCCTCGATCAGCAGACGGGCCGCCTGCTCGATCAGCTCGGGCTTCGGCCGCATCTCCAGCGGCACGCTGAAACGTGACTGCGGGTAGATCGTCTGTTTCACGTTCTTCATGCCCAGCAGGTCGAGCGACATGCGCACGTGTACCGGCCCGCCGGGCGGCGTGGCGGACACCTTGATGGCCCGGCGGATCATCTCGGCGATCTGGCGTTCGTTGCGCAGTTCCCAACGCCACTTGGTGAAAGCCACCATCGACTCCAGCCAGTTGTCCATCTGCTGGAAACCGTTGCGCCCCTCCAGGTAATTGCTGGTGCCATCCGCCAGCACCAGGATCGAGGAACGATCCTTCCAGGCGTTGTACAGGTTGTTCATGGTGCTCGGCACGGCCACGCCCGGCACGAGCAGCACCGAGGTCCGGCCCGTCGCCAGTTCATGGCCATGCGCCATGCTGGTGGCCTGTGACTCCGCCAGGGCGATGATCATCTGCAGGTCCGGCCGCAGGGTGAGCGCATCGAAAAATGCCGACATGCCCGTGGCACTGGTACCGAATACATGGCGCACGCCGGCAGCCTGCAGCGTTTCGGCCAGTACCTCGGCACCGGTACCGGTAAACGGCACACCCTCGGCTGGCGGCGGCTGCTGGGCCAGCGCAAGATCGTGGACCACCGACTCCACGGCAGCGGCGCTGAGGCCGAGCGCCGCGAGTCCCTTGCCGAAGCTGCGCCGGGAGATCTGGCGATTCATGAACTGGTGCAACAGTTCGCGCATGCGTGATTGCTCCATCGCCACGGGGGAACCATCGACCTTATGCCAGAATCCGTTCCAGAGCGATTGTTTCGTGAACCCCAGGTCAACCTACGGTCAACGACCGCTGCACCGCAGATTCCTTTTGCTACAGCGACTTGCAGCGGCTATCTTTAGGCGGATAACTACGCCCGCATGGCTGCGTACGGCCGCTGCGGGTTCCTGCAGCAGATCGGGGGGAGACATGGCCATTTTTCGTCACGGCACCGCGCTGGTGCTAACCGCATCGCTTGTCAGCGGCCCGGCGCTGCTCACTCTGCCGGCAACCGGCTGGGCACAGGTCGAAGAAATCGTGGTCACCACCCGGAAACGGGAAGAAAGCCTGCAGGAGGTACCGATCGCGGTCAATGCGATCAGTGCAGACGAGATCGATCGCAAGGCGATCAGCAGCATCGGCGATATCACCAAGAACCTGTCGTCGGTGGAGTTTGACGAAGGCTTATCGAAGAGCGACACCCGGATCACCATACGAGGTCTGTCGCCAACCCGCGGACGACAGAATGTCGCGGTACTGGTCGACGGCATAGACGTATCCACCGAAGCCATCAGCAGCTCCGGCGGCGGCGCACTGCTCAACACCCGGCTGGTGGACATCGAGCGCATCGAGGTGGTCAAGGGGCCGCAGATGGCCCTTTACGGCCGCAGCGCCTTTGCCGGCGCCTTGCAGTACATCACCAAGGACCCCTCCGACGAGTTTGAAGCCAATGTGTCTGCGGACGTGAATGGCGACGATCAGTACAGCGCGACCCTGGGTGTCAGCGGACCGGTGTTTGGCGACAAGCTCGGCCTGCGTTTCAACGCGGCAGTCTGGGACGAGCCCGGCTTCTACGACAACACCATCACCGGTGACAGCCTCGGCGATGACGAGGGCTACGGGCTGGCACTGACCGCCAAGTCCCAGCTCACCGATTCCTTCAGCCTCAAGTTCCGTGCCGAGTACCAGGACCAGCAATCCGGACCGGCAGCGACGGCCTTCCTGGGATTCAACGCGGAAACACCGGTACCCGCCAGCGCCAGCAGTACCTTCACCGATCCGAACAGCGGGATCGTCCACCCCGCCCTGTTCCGCTGCTTCGAAAGACTGTCCAGCAAGACCTGGAACGCCGCCCTCACCGGCCGCAACGATCGCCTGTATGACCCCAGCTACACGCCGACCGGTCCAGAGCTGACCGTACCACCGAACCAGGCGCCAAACCCGGTGCTCTACAGCAGCCCCTACTGCGAAACAGCCGTCGCGAGCTTCGTCGGCGCACCCGGCAGTTTCAACAAGTCGGGTATCGCGGTCAGTCCGGATCCGTTGACCAACCAGGATTACGAGGGCGTCGACCGGCAGCTGCTCCGCCTGTCCGTGATCGGCGAGTGGGAACTGGAACGGGGCACCATGACCCTGCGCAGCGGCTACATCCGTGAAGACGCCGACGAGCAGGCCGATTTCGGCAAGTTCGCCTTCAGCCCGGATCCGGCCAGCATCTCGCCGCTCACCGGCGGCGGCTACCTGGACGGCAACCCGAATGCCTTTACCGTCGATACCGACAAGACCACCACCCAGATCAGCCAGGAACTGATGTACCGGACCAACTTCGATGGTCCCGCACAGCTCACCCTCGGCGCCCTGTACTGGGATGAGGAAGTCGACAATGACACCTACTCGCTGACCCTGCAGGCCTCGGGCAGCCACTGCGCATGGTCCAGCATCACAGGCCAGACTTTCGAGGAACTCGGCCTGTTTGATACCCGGCCCGATCTGGCCGGAACCAGCTGTTATGGCTATTCCGAGCGTGCTGTTGCTCCACTTGCGCGCGGCGGCTTCGATTTCACCACCGGCGGCCGGTTCAACGGCATCAGCCAGTACGTTGACAATGCCGTGAGCCCGGCCGACCGGGATACCGATCATCGCTCCGTGTTCGGCATGCTCGAATACGAATTCACCAGCAGCATCAAGGGCACCTTTGAAGGCCGCTACAGCGTGGAGACGGTGGATGTCACCGGTCCGCTGTTCCTCGATCCGAATGCCTCGGGCGGCCCCGGCAGCTGGGTTCCCTGCGGCATCTTCTTCCGCCCCTGCGACGACGCCTACCTGTTCGGCCAGTACGGCCCCTTCTACAGCCAGGCGAACTTCGAGGATGCCAACAACGGCCAGCAGGTTGATATCAACGGCAACTACACCATCGTGTCGGCCAACGCAGTCCGCGCCGGCACCGGCTATGACATCTGGGCGCCGGACTACCTGTTCACCAGCGGCCCGCTCAAGGGCAATACCTATCGTTCGGCGATCCCGGCCACCTGCCTGGCTGACCCCGGGGTTCAGCAGCGGCTCGCCACCTACGATGGCGGTGGCGGCGACCCCTTCGACATGTTCAACCCCTTCTGCGTGGCGACGATTTCGCGCGACGACAGCTGGTTCTCGCCCAAGCTGACCCTGAGCTGGCAGGTGAACGATGACCTGAACACCTATGCCTCCTGGTCGCGGGCCGAGAAGCCGGGCGGCTTCTCCACCCTCGGCATGGGCAGCAGCGGCCTCAACCGCGAGTTGCTGGAATTCGAACCGGAAAAACTGATGGTCTGGGAGATCGGCGCCAAGAGCCAGTGGCTGGACCGGACCCTGGTCCTGAACACCGCTTTCTTCTACCAGGATTTCACCGACAAGCAGACGCTGGTCTCGGTGCTCAACAGTGTCGGCGACCGGCTGGTCAACAAGCTGGAGAACGTCGACGGTGCGGAGGTCTATGGCCTGGAACTGGAGGCCACCTGGGCACCCGAAGCCATGTTCCTCGGCGGCAACTGGCAGTTCAATGGTGCCTATACCTGGCTGGATGCCGAGTATGTAGGGGCCGAGGTCGAGAACACCTCGTTCACCTTCATCAGTGCAGCCGGCAACTGCCGGATGAAGGAAGTAGACGCAGAAACCACCGTGTGCATGGTCAGCCTGGACGGCAAGAAACTGGAGGACGCACCGGAAGGCAAGTTCACCGGCTCGATCGCCTACAGCCTGCCGCTGGCCGAAGACCTGAACTTCTTCGCCGAAACGGATTTCATGTGGGTGGCCAAGCGCTACATCGAGGCCACCAACGAGAACTGGGTGGAATCCGATACCAACGTGGATCTGCGCCTGGGCATACGCGGCAACAACTGGGAAGTCATGGGCTACATCAGCAACGTCTTCGACGATGACACGGTGGCCTCGGTACTCGGTGCTCCCAGCCTCTCCTGCTGTTTCATACTCGGCAGTGCCATCGACATCAGCAATCGCGAACCACCGACCGACGATCCGGGCGGCGACCCGAGCGACGGCGACCAGTCCCCCAACGAGCCCGGCAAGACCGTCACCGTGGAACTGCCACAATACCGCGCCGCCTTCGCACCGGATCCGCGGGTCATCGGCATCCGCGCCCGTTACCGGTTCGGCGGCGCGAATTAGCGGCAGGAAATCAGGCGACGATCACCTTCAGCTCGAGGAAGTCGGCCAGGCCAAACTCGCCCCACTCGCGGCCATTGCCGGACTGCTTGAAACCGCCGAAGGGGGCATTGAGTGGCAGGTCCGCGCCGTTGATGTGCACCATCCCGGCGCGGATCTGGCCGGCCACCCGTCGCGCAGCGACGGGATCCGCTGCCCAGACATAGGCCGCCAGGCCGTAGGGCGTGTCGTTGGCGATCCGGATCGCCTCGGCCTCATCGCCATAGGGCAGGATGCAGAGCACCGGACCGAAGATCTCCTCGCAGGCGATACGCATGTCGTTGCGCACACCGGCAAATACCGTGGGGCGTACATAGAAACCCCGCTCCATTCCCGGCGGCCGTCCCGGGCCACCACAGACCAGCGTCGCCCCCTCATCCATGCCGGCCCGGATCAACCCCTGGATCTTGTCGAACTGCGTCTGGCTGACGACTGGCCCAAGCTGCGTGGCCGGATCGCGCGGATCGCCGACCACCATCGCCGCGGCGACCTCCCGTGCCAGTACCGTGGCACGCCCGTGCAGCGCTGCCGGTACCAGCATGCGGCTCGGCGCGTTGCAACTCTGGCCGCTGTTGCTGAAGCAGTCGGTCACACACCAGCGCACCGCCGCTTCGAGGCTCTGCTCATCGAGGATCAGCAGCGGCGACTTGCCGCCGAGTTCCTGGTGGACGCGCTTGACGGTGTCGGCGCCGGCCCTGGCGACAGCGATGCCGGCGCGTGTCGAGCCGGTGAAGGACAGCATGTCGATACCCGGATGTGCGGCGATGGCCTGCCCCACCCCGGGCCCGTCGCCATGCACGAGGTTGAACACGCCGGCCGGCACGCCGGCCTCGTGCATGACCTCGGCGAAGAGGCTGCCGGACAGCGGTGCGATCTCGCTCGGCTTCAGCACCATCGTGCAACCGGCGGCGAGTGCCGGCACCACCTTGCAGGCGATCTGGTTGATCGGCCAGTTCCAGGGCGTGATGAAGCCACAGACGCCGACCGGCTCGCGCAGCAGCTGCATCCCTGCGCGTTCCTCGCGGAATGCAAAACCGGGCAGGACCTCGATCATCGTCGCCAGGTGCCCCGTACCGATGCCGGCCTGCGACTTGCGCGCAAAGGCCAGCGGTGCACCCATCTCGTCGCTGATCGCAGTACCGATCTCGTCCTGCCGGGCGCGATAGGCCGCCAGCACCCGGCTGATCAATGCCAGTCGTTCGGCGACCGTGCTGCGCGAGTAGCTGGCGAAGGCCCGGCGTGCAGCCGCCACGGCCCGCTCGACATCGGCCTCGCTGCCCAGCGAAATCGTGCCGATACGCACTTCAGTGGCCGGGTTGGTGACCGGGAAATCCTGCGGCTGCTGCGGATCCACCCATTGGCCATCGATGTAAAACTGCCGGAAGTCATACATGCCGGTACTCCCCTGATGCTTGTAAAGCGCTCGGTCTCTCCGGCATTGTGGCGGAAATGAACAGCAAGCTCACCATCAGCGCTCCGGATGCCGGCGAGGTCATCCTGATACGCCAGCTGGAACGCAGTTTCCCGATGGGCGACACGGTCATCCGTGCACTGCGCGGTGTGGACATCTCGATCAGGCGTGGCGAGTACGTCGCGATCATGGGCCCCTCGGGCTCGGGCAAGTCGACGCTGATGAACATCATCGGTTGTCTGGACCGACCGGACAGCGGTGAGTACTGGCTGAACGGCAACCTGGTTTCCAATCTGCCGGACGCCCGGCTTGCTGCCCTGCGAAACCGGGAGATCGGCTTCATCTTCCAGACCTTCAACCTGCTGGCCCGTGCCGACGCACTGCACAACGTCGAGCTGCCACTGATCTATGCCGGTGTTCCGCGCCGCGAACGCATCGAACGGGCGCAGAGCGCGCTGGCAAGGGTCGGCCTGCAGGAGCGCATCCGGCACCGGCCTTCCGAGCTGTCCGGTGGCCAGCGCCAGCGCGTCGCCGTGGCGCGGGCACTGGTCACGCGACCGAGCCTGCTGCTGGCCGATGAACCGACCGGCAATCTCGACTCGATCACGGCCCAGGACATCCTCGGCCTGTTCGCCGAGCTGCATGCCGCCGGCAACACCATCGTCATGGTCACGCACGACAGCAGCGTGGCCGCCAGGGCCCACCGCACGATCCGCCTGCTCGACGGGCGCGTCGAATCGGATACCGTCAACCGGCAAGAAGGTCTCTCATGAAGCAGAAGTTCCCGCCACTGATCCTGATCGTCGCCCTGCTCGCCGGCTGCGGACGGCCCGCCGAACAGGCACAGACCACCTATGAAACAGTCCCGGTCAGCAAGCGGGACATCCGTGTCGCTGTCGAAGCGGCCGGCCAGATCGAGCCGGCACTCACCGTGGAACTCAAGTCCAAGGCCTCGGGCCAGATACTCGAACTCAGCGCCGAGACCGGCCAGGTTGTCGAGGCCGGCACGCTGCTGGTGCAGATCGACAAGCGCAACCCGCGCAATTCACTGGCCCAGGCCCAGGCGCAGCTGGAAGCCGCCAAGGCCCGTCGCTCGATCGCCGAGGCGCAGAACAAACGCTCGGCAAAGCTGCTGGCCGAGAAGATCATCAACGACGTCGATTACGAGCAATCACAGCTGGAACTGGCCAATGCCCGTGCGGATGTCGTCCGCGCCGATGTCGCCGTCGAGACCGCCCGGATCCAGCTCGATGACACCGATTTGCGTGCGCCCATCACGGGCACGGTCATCGAAAAGCTGGTCGAGGAAGGCCAGGTGATCTCCTCGCCGATCATGGACGTCGGCGGCGGCACGCTGCTCCTCAAGATGGCCGACCTGAGCAGCGTGCAGGTCCGCGCCCTGGTCGATGAAACCGACATCGGCAAGATCGCGCCGGGCCTGCCGGCCGTGGTTACCGTGACTGCCTTCCCCAACCAGCCGTTCACGGGCCAGGTGCTCAAGGTCGAGCCGCAGGCGAGCGCCGACCAGACCGTCACCACCTTTGCCGTGCGTATCGTGCTCGACAATGCCAACGGGCTGTTGAAACCCGGCATGAACGCCGATGTCGCCGTCCTGATCACCGAACGCAAGGGGGTGCTGGCCGTTCCCACCAATGCACTGCGCACCGACCGCGACCTCGCCACATCGGCAAGCCTGGTCGGGCTCAGCGAGGAAATCGCCCGCGAGCAGCTGCGCGAGAACGCCCTGCCGGACCAGTCCGGGGCCGACGCGGATGCCGGCGGCAATTACCGGTTCAGCAACCGTTACTGGGTCTTCGTGCAACGGGACGGGAAGCCGGTGGCCGTCGAGGTGCATACCGGAGTCACCGACCTCGACTACAGTGAAGTGCTGGCTGGCCTGCGCGAATCGGAACGGGTGTACATGCTGCCAAGCTCCGGCCTGGTTGAATCACAGCAACGGCTGCAGCAGCAGATGCGCAAGTTCACCGGCATGCCGGGAATGAGCGGCGGCGGCAAGAAGGAGTGATGTCATGCTGATCACCGAGATGGTCCTGGTGGCACTGCAGTCGGTCCGGGCAAACCTGTTCCGGGCCTTCCTCACCATGCTTGGCATCATCATCGGCGTCGCCTCGGTGATCACCATGATCGCCATCGGTTCGGGGGCCAGGGCGGCGGTGGACGAACAGATCGATGCACTCGGCGCCAGCGTGCTCAGCGTGCGCGCAGGCAGCATGATGCACATGGGTGTGGCGCGCAGCGCCGCGACGCTGACCATCGACGACGCAACCGCAATTGCCACCGGTACGCCATCGGTCCGAGCGGTCGTGCCGGAGGTTGGCGGCCAGCTGCAGATCAAGAACGGCAACCGCAACGAGAACCTGCGCGTGGTCGGCGTCAGCGCGAATTTTGCGGACGTGCTCGGCCACGAACTGGCCTCGGGCCGCCTGTTCAGCAATGCCGAGGATGCCAACCGCCACACGGTGGCGGTGCTCGGCAGCAGCGTGCCGGCAAAGCTCGGCAGCAGCAGCGAGGCCATCGTCGGGCAGACGATCTACATCAAGGGACTGGCCTTCGATGTCATCGGCGTGCTGACCGAAAAAGGCGCCAGTGGCTTTCGCAACGTGGATGAGCAGATCTGGATCCCCTTCTACACCGCCCGCTACCGTGTGTTTGGCAGCAACCAGCTCGACTCGATCAGCGCACAGATGGCACCGGGCGTCACGGTGGAGCGGGCCATCGTCGAAATCGAGCGCGTGATGCGCCGGGAGCACCAGATACCACCCGGCAAGGACAATGATTTCAGCATCGCCGACCCGCGGCAGTTCTTCAATGTGCGGGAGGCGGCAGCCAACATCTTCGCCATCCTGCTGGCCGGCATCGCCAGCATCAGCCTGGTGGTCGGCGGCATCGGCATCATGAACATCATGCTGGTGACGGTCACCGAGCGGACCCGCGAGATCGGCATACGCAAGGCACTCGGCGCAAGCCGGCGCAACATCCTCCTGCAGTTCGTCATCGAGGCGATGGTGCTGTGCATGCTCGGCGGCACGGTCGGCATCCTGCTCGGCACCGGCATCGCGGAACTGCTGGCGAAGTTCGTCGGCTGGAACACCCAGGTCTCGCCGCTCGCCATCACGCTCGCCTTCGGCTTCAGCGCGGGCGTCGGCCTGTTCTTCGGCATCTGGCCGGCCCGCAAGGCCGCCCGCCTCGATCCCATCGAGGCGCTGCGCTACGAGTAGCGGCCCCGACGATGCTGCGCAACACACGCGATCACTGGGGGCAGGTCACGCGCGGCCTGCACTGGTTGATGGCCGCCATGCTCCTCGTCCAGGTACCGCTCGGCTTCATGATGGTGGATGCCTACGACGCCTGGCTGGCGGGGCATGGCGATACGGCGCTGGTGATGCAGCTCTCCCGCGCGCACAACACCACCGGCTTCCTGCTGCTGATCCTCGTGCTGCTGCGGCTGTCCTGGCGACTTGGCAACCCGTCACCGGAATTGCCCGGTGCCCTGCTGGCCTGGCAGCGCTTCGTCGCCCGCACGACCCACATCTGCCTCTATGCGCTGCTGCTGGTCTTCCCGCTCAGCGGCTGGGCTGCCCTGTCCACCTACGAGGGCGATTTTCCGATTTTCTTCTTCGGCCGGGATGACGTGTTCCGCATCGTGCCGCAGGCCTCGCCGGGCTCACCGTTCAACAGCGACCTGTTCGGCGAGATTCACGAAAGCTGCTGGAAAGTCGCTGCGGTGATCCTGCTGCTGCACATTTCGGCTGCGCTCTGGCACGAGTACATCCGGCGCGACGGCGTGCTGTCACGCATGTGGCGAGGCTAGACGGCTGCCGGCGCGTTGCCGGCATCTGCGTTGTCCGGCTCGCTGTCGCCGCGCCGCCTGCGGCGCAGGTCATCGCCGATACCGAGCAGCGCCGGCACGAACAGGAAGACCAGGAACGGCGAGAACAGCAGGCCGAAGATCAGCG
>JAHDYM010000064.1 GCA_023383705.1 Gammaproteobacteria bacterium
TATCCAACAAGTCCGAACTGCTGATCTTCGTGACGCCGAAGATACTCAAGGAAGGCTCGAACATTTATTGAACGGAATCATCCGCAGCAGGACAACCGGGCGCTGTGGTGTGTGAGAGGAAATGGCTGTGTTGAAGAAATTGCTTTCTTTGGGTGCGGTACTGGCATCGGCAGTGCTGGCCTCATGCGGCGGCGGTGGTGACGGCACCATCAGTGGCGGCGGCGACGGTGGCATGGCTACACCCGCGATCATCACGGTGCTGGCGGCTTCGCCGCAGCTGCAGTCCGACCAGGGCGGCGCCAATACCGTTGCGATCACGGCCCAGGTCAAGGACAGCAGCAACGCGGTGTTGCCAGGGGTTACGGTGGCCTTTGGCGCAAGCTCCGGTTCGCTTGCCGTTACCCAGTCGGTTACGGACGATCTCGGCATTGCCTACGCCCTGTTGTCCAACGGCACCAATGCCCAGAACCGCGCGATCACCGTGACCGCCACGGCGGGCGAGGCATCGGGTAACGTCGTCGTCAACGTTGTGGGCACCACCATCACCATCACAGGTCCCGAGGCGATTGCCCTCAGTGATTCAGGCGCCTACGTGGCTGCTGCCAAGGATTCCAAGGGCGCCGGCATTCAGGGTGCCCTGTTGACGCTTACCTCGGCCAACGGCAATACCATTGCCGCAGCGACCACCACGACCGATGTCAGCGGCACTGTGGCCTTCACTGTCACGGCGACGGCAGCGGGCAACGACACCCTGACGGTCAGTGGCCTGGGATTGACCGCGACCAGGGCCTTGTCCGTCTCCGGTGATGCATTTGCCTTCACGGCGCCAGCTGCCGGTACCGAGGTCGAGTTGGGTGTGGCAGAGCCGGTTACCGTCCGCTGGACCAAGAACGGTGTGCCACAGGTTGGAGCCAGCATCAGCTTCTCGACCACGCGCGGCACGCTGTCGGCAAACTCCGCCCTTACCGACGGCTCCGGCGATGCGACGGTGACGATCACCGCGAATACCGCTGGTTCGGCGATACTGACCGCAACCAATCCTGAAGCCACCAGCACCAACCGCTCGCTGGAGTTCGTGGCCACCGCGCCGGCTTCGGTTGATCTGCAAGCCTCGCCCGTGACTGTGGGTGTGGAGGAGCAGAGCGAGCTGACTGCCGTGGTCCGGGATGCGTCCAACAACCCCGTCAAGAACCAGGTCGTGCAGTTCGTGCTCGAATCGACCGGCGGCTCACTGTCGGTGGGTCAGGACACGACCGACAGCCAGGGACGCGCCCAGTCGGTATATACGGCCGGTTCCGATGCCAGTGCAGCCAATGGCATCGTCATCCGCGCCACCGTCCAGAATACGGCGATCAACGATACCGTGGCACTGACCGTCGCCCAGCAGGCGCTGGCCCTGACGCTGGGTACCGGCAATGAGCTGTTCGAGATCGGTACTGCGACCTATGCCAAGGAATGGGTGATCCTGGTTACGGATGTGGCCGGTAACGCGATCGCCAACAAGCCGGTACAGACCAGTATCCGTTCCCGTCGTTATGCCAAGGGCAGCCTGGCGTGGGCGGAGCCGCCCGGAGTCTGGGCCTATGGCACCAATTCCCCGGTGTTCTGTCCGGATGAGGACGTGAACAAGAACGGTATCCTGGATGCCGGTGAGGACGACAACGGCAATGGCCGGATCGAGGCCGGTAACCGGGCCCTGGTGGCGCCGGTGCCCGAGTCGGCATCGCTGACGGCGCCCTGCGCATCGGCTGGCGCCCAGGGTGCCACGGCCCAGGTCATCACCAACAGCCAGGGTCGTGCCCGGGTCTGCGTCTTCTATCCGCAGAACTATGCCGAGTGGGTGGAGGCGACGCTGACGGCTGCGGCCGGCGTCACCGGCACCGAGGGCAGCCAGTCCAGCGTGTTCACGCTGCAGGTACTGACTGACGATGTCGACGAAGAGACCGATGCACCGCCAAACCAGTACAGCCCCTTCGGTGTCGATGTACCGACGGGCACGGCCGCGGACTGCGCCATCCCGCCGCCTGAACCGTAGGCCTGGACTTTCCTGATAACGAAACAGGCCGGCTCATGCCGGCCTGTTTCTTTTTGCAGCCGCTTGCCGGTTGACGATATCGCGGCGATCGCAAACACTGCTTCAATGCAGCCCGACACCAGTATCTTCCTCGTTGGCCCGATGGGCTCCGGCAAGTCGGCCGTTGGCCGGCGGCTGGCGCGCGAACTGGGCCGCGACTTCATCGACAGCGACCAGCTGATCGAAGCGCGCAGCGGTGTCGATATCCCCTTCATCTTCGAACGCGAAGGCGAGGCCGGCTTTCGCGAGCGCGAATGCCGCGTGATCGACGAGATCACGCAGCGCCGGAATATCGTGCTGGCGACCGGTGGCGGCTCGGCGCAGAACCCCGACAGCCGGGCGAGGCTGCACGAGCGGGGACTGGTTGTTTACCTGCATACAGGTGTCGACCAGCAGCTCAAGCGCACGGGCGGCGGTCGTGGCCGGCCGCTGCTGAAGAACGGCGATCCGCGCGAGATCCTCAGCCGGCTGATGGCCGTCCGCGAGCCGCAGTTCCGCGAGATTGCGCATTTCGTCGTCGATACCGACAACCGCAAGGTGGCGTCGGTGGTGCAGGAAATCCGTCGCCATATCGCCGCCCTGTCGTCCACTTGAGTAACATGCGCGCATGTCACAATCGATGCTGATGACCCTGTCGGTAGACCTCGGTCTGCGCAGTTACCCGATCCTGATCGGCAGCGGGCTGCTGTCGCAGGCGATGGTCCTCGAGCCTTACCTGAAACATCGCGACGTGCTGGTGGTCACCAACGACACCGTGGGTCCGATCTATGGGCGCCCGCTGCGCGGCCTGCTGGGCGGCTGCCGGGTCAACACCATCAGCCTGCCCGATGGTGAGCGCCACAAGACCATGGCAACCGTGAATGCGGTGCTCGATGCGCTGGTCGAGGGCCGCTACGGGCGTGATGCCGTGGTGGTGGCGCTGGGTGGTGGCGTGGTGGGCGATATCGCCGGCTTTGCAGCCGCGATCTACCAGCGTGGCGTGGCCTTTGTGCAGGTGCCGACCACGCTGCTCGCCCAGGTCGACTCGGCGGTCGGTGGCAAGACCGGCGTCAATCACCCGGGCGGCAAGAATCTCATCGGCGCCTTCCACCAGCCGCTGTGCGTGCTGGCCGATACCGACACCCTGCAAACCCTGCCGGACCGCGAGCTTTCGGCCGGCCTCGCCGAGGTGGTGAAGTACGGGCTGATCGCCGATGCCGCCTTTCTTGACTGGATCGAGGCTCACGCCGAGAGCCTGCTGCAGCGTGATCCGGCGGCCCTGCGCCACGTGATACGCCGCTCCTGCGAGCTGAAGGCGGAAATCGTCGCGCAGGACGAGCGCGAGCATGGTCGCCGCGCCTTGCTCAATCTCGGCCACACCTTCGGCCATGCGATCGAGCTGCACGCTGGCTATGGCGAGTGGCTGCACGGCGAGGCAGTCGCTACCGGCACCTGCATGGCCGCCGCTTTTTCACAGCGACTGGGTGCCATCGACCGCGCCGCCGTCGAGCGCATCCGCCGCCTGTTCACCCGGCTGCACCTGCCGGTCGATCCGCCACCGGTCGATCCGGGGCAGTTCCTGGCCGCGATGGGCATGGACAAGAAGGTGATCGCCGGCCAGATCCGGCTCGTCTTGCTCGATGGCATCGGTGCCGGACGTGTCACGGCCGACTACGCACCACATGATCTGGCCGATTTCCTGCGCGAGCAGTTCGTGCGGTGAAGAAGGCCCGGCCGCGGCAACAGCGGACCGGCAAGGGCGCCGGCCTGGCGCCTTGCGCGGCCCGCGCAGAGTCGGGACGCGGACGCCAACATGCGGAGCCATCACATCCCTGGCGTGGCGAGTACCAGCGCGACCGCGACCGGGTGATCCATTCGGGCGGGTTTCGCCGCCTGGTCTACAAGACGCAGGTGTTCATCAATCACGAGGGTGACCTCTACCGCACCCGCCTCACGCATTCGCTGGAGGTCGCGCAGATTGCCCGCACCGTCGCGCGGGCCCTGCGCCTGAACGAGGAGCTGATCGAGGCGATCGCGCTGGCGCACGATCTGGGCCACCCGCCCTTCGGCCATGCCGGCGAGGCTGCCCTCGACGAGTGCATGAAGCCCTGGGGCGGCTTCGAACACAACCTGCAGTCGCTGCGACTGGTGGATGAACTCGAGGATCGCTACCTTGCGTTTGCGGGACTCAACCTCTGCTTCGAAACGCGGGAAGGCATACTCAAGCACTGCTCACGCCGCAATGCGCGCCGGCTGGGCGCTGTCGGCGAGCGTTTCCTGCTCCGCCAGCAGCCGGGCCTCGAGGCACAGGTGGTCAACCTGGCCGATGAAATCGCCTACAACAATCACGATGTGGATGACGGGCTGCGCTCGGGACTGCTCAGCGAGCAGGCGCTGGAGGCGGTGCCCTTGTTCCGTCGGCACCACGTTCCGCTCCTCGATGCCCATCCCGCGGCGTCTCGCCGTGCTCTCATCCATGAAACCATTCGCGGCATGATCAACGAAGTGGTCAGTGACATGGTTGCAACCACAGCTGCAAATATCGCCGCACATGCACCGGCCTCCATCGACGAGGTGCGTGCGCTCACCGCACCGCTGGTGGCACTGAGCCCGGCCACGCGCACGGCGCATCGCGCGCTCAAGCGCTTCCTGCATCGCCACCTGTACCGGCACGAGCGGGTGCTCCACCTCACTTCCCGGGCGCAGGAGATGCTGAAGGAACTGTTCGCCTGCTACATGAACAGCCCGGAAGCCATGCCCGTCGAACACGCCATGCGCGCGTTGTTGCAGGAGTCAGAGTGCGGCGAAGCGGGTCGGGCCCGGGCGGTCGCCGATTACCTCGCGGGCATGACGGACCGCTATGCCCTTTCGGAGTACCGGCGGCTGGTCGATGCCACGGCTGATTTCGGGCAACAGCAGCACGCATGAAACCGGCAGCCGGAAAGCGTGCGCGACTCACCGAGGGTCCGGTGAGCAAGGCGATCTTCTCGCTGATGCTGCCGATGATGCTCGGCATGGTGGCGATCATCACCAACAACCTCGCCGGTGCATTCTTCATCGCCCGCGTCAGTACCGAGCAACTCGCTGCCATCAGCTTCACCTTCCCGGTGAGCTTCATCGTCGGCGCAGTGTCCATGGCGCTGGGCATCGGGACCTCGGCAGTGGTGTCCAGGCTGTTTGGCGCGGAGGACCGCGACCAGATCAGGCGCCTCACCACGCATGCGATGCTGCTCAGCGTGTTGTGCGGGCTGGTGATCCTCGCCGTCGGCCTGCTGACGATCGATCCGGTGTTCCGCCTGCTGGGTGCCGATGAAAATATCCTGCCCTACATCCATCGCTACATGCGTATCTATTACTGGGGCGGCATCTTCATCGTCGCGCCGATGATCGCCAATTCCGTGCTGCGTGCGGCCGGCGATGCCAGGCGGCCGGCGATGTTGATGTCGATGGCCGCGGTGCTGAACATCGCCATCGACCCGGTACTCATCTTCGGCCTGTGGGGCTTCCCGCGCATGGAGATCGAAGGCGCGGCACTCGGTGGCGTGATCGCCAACGTCCTGACCATGTTCGCCTCGATGTTCTTCGTGATGTACCGGGAACGACTGGTGAATATCCGTTCGCTCGATGTCCACCTGATCGCGGATTCATGGCGGCGGATCCTGCATGTGGGACTGCCCTCCCTGACCAGCAGCCTGGTTGCGCCGGTCACGACCGCCTTCATAACGCACCAGATCGCGGGCTTCGGCCAGCCGGCAGTGGCCGGTTTCGGCATCGCTTCGCGGGTCGAGAGCCTGTCGCTGCTGGCGATGATGTCGCTGTCGGCGGCCATGACGCCGTTTGTCGGCCAGAACTTCGGGGCACAGCGGCTGGACCGGGTGGGTGACGGCATCCGCTTTGCCTACCGCTTTTCGGTGTTCTACGGACTGGCGATCGGCGCCTTCATGCTGCTGTTTGGCGGATTCATCGTCGACCTGTTCGATGTGGCGGGGCAGGCCAGGGATACGGCACTGCTGCACATGCATGTGGTGCCGGTGAGCTATATCGCGCTCGGCTGCGCGATGACGGTGAACGGCTCGCTGAACGCGCTGGGCAAGCCGGTGGCGGCGATGTGGGTTTCAATGGCGCGTACCGTGGCCGTATATGCGCCGCTGGCCTGGCTGCTGTCGCAGTGGCTGGGTCTGGTCGGGATCTTCATCGCGGCGGCGTCCGCCAATGCGATCGCCGGCGCAATCGGTGTGTACTGGTTGCGGCTGGTCTATCGCGAAGTGGTGGCCGACAGGCCGCCTACGACTCGTCCGGCGTAGCGCCTTTCTTCTTCCGACCCGGGCTCAGATGGACGCGACCGGTCTTGCCGCTCCGCCGTTCGTTGAGCCGCTGGACGATTTCCTTTACCGAGCGCTCGGCGCTGGCATGGCTGCCCTGCAGGTGGCCCACAATGGTGTTGTGACCCTGGGTGATGACGTAACGATGCCAGTTGCTCGTATCGGCACCGGAAGGCGGTTCTGCCTTGGTGATCGATTGGAGGGCAAAGGGATCAGCTTCCAGCGGCGATGGCTGGCGGAGGGAGTTCGACATGGCCATACGGCAGGATACGCTAGACCGGTCCCTGCTGGCAATTTAACCTATTGAGCCATGGAGAACCGGCGCAACTACTACCGCATCCTGCACGTACAGCCGGACGCGCCGACCGAGATCATCAAGTCCAGCTACCGGACCCTGATGCAGAAGCTGCGCATGCACCCTGACCTGGGCGGCGACCAGTGGAATGCCACGCTGATCAACGAAGCCTATGAAACCCTGACAAATGCGGCCAAACGGGCCGAATACGACCGGCGGGAAGGCGTCGAGCCGGCTGCCAGCCCGGATCCCTCGATCACCTCCATCACTGCTGCTGTGCGCATGCTGGCCTGCGTTTACTGCCATACAGCACACGGCCATACCGGCCCGATCCCGCGCGATGCGATGTGTGTTGCCTGCGGCAGCCCGCTGCAGCCGGCCTCGCGGCAGCGCATGGAAACGGTCGGCAAGCGCGCCACCAGCCGCCTGGCGCGTCGCCATCCGCTCAGCTTTCACCATGGCTGGCCGCTGCAGGGGCCCTTCAGCGGCGAGACGCGCGACATCTCGCTGGGCGGGCTGCAGTTCGTGACCGTCGGTGCAGTGGTGCCGTCGCAGCTGCTGAAAATTGCCTGCGATCCGCTCAGCGCGGTGGTGCGCGTGGTCGCCTGCACGGCCTCGGAGGATCCTGACTTCCGCTGGCTGGTGCGCGCGGAGTACCTGACGGTGCATTTCCGCCGCGCGCGCGGGGCATTCCTGTCGGAAAAGGCCTGAGTTGCGGCCTGACTTGACCGACGCGCGGCTCAGATCCCCGCAGCTTCCATGGCCTGCAGCGCATTCAGCGTGGCCGTGACCACGATGTCCTGCTGGGCCTCGCGCGAGATCTTCGGCGTCCATTGCTCCTTGTAGCCGCCGCCGTCAAAGGAGCCGAAATACATGTGGATTCCGCCCGGCACCGGTATCCAGGTGCTGGCGATCGGGAAGAGGTGCCGCATGGTTTCGAATTTCTCCGGTGGGGCACCCTCCAGCGTTGCGCGGTGGATGTGCCAGACCGGGAGTTCCGAGTCGGCCAGGCTGTTCTGCGCCGGCGGATAGGAATCCCAGATGATCAGTCCGGCCAGTTCCTGCTGGTGATGAAAGGCGTAATAGCCGGCCATCGCACCGCCCATCGAATGCCCGGCGATCACCCAGCGTTTGATTTCCGGATGGGCGGCTCGCACCTCGTCGGCACGATTCGGCGCAAAGATCGCGAAATACCGCGGCATGGGTACATCGACAACCAGATAGCCGCGGCTGGCGATACGACGGAACACCGGTGCATAGCCACGGCTGTCGCAGTTTGCGCCCGGATAGAAAATCACGCCGGTGTCCGGCTGCCCGCTCGCAGGCCTGAAGCTGATGAACCTGCCCTCCTCGATGATGACGCGGTCGTCGGACTGCATGGCCGCCAGTGCCGCATCCGTGGGCTTGGCGAGCGACATCTCGCCCCAGGCATAAAAGCCGCCGGCGAGCAGCAACAGCGCCAGCGCCACGATGCCCGCGCCGTACTTCAGGAATTTCTTCATCGCTGCCTGCTCCGTTCGAAGTCCTGCGGGCAGCAAGACTAGCACTGCGTGCCGGCTGCTGGCGCGATTTTGCCGCGATTGTCAGCCTGCTGGTGCGTTTCACCGGATTCGGACTGCACGGCCATTAACCGGGTGAATCGACCGGATTCCAGCGTCGCGGCGATTGCTGCCGGGCTGTTCAGATGGCGCTTCGTCAACCACTTGCCGGAGACCGTCATGCATTACGCCGCAGGCTTTCGTTCCGCACTTCTGGCAACCGTGCCGATACTGAAACCGTGCATTTCAGCTTTGCTGATGGTGCTGTTCGCAGGGTCTGCCGGCGCGGTGGCGATCGGCAGGATCGCTGCCGAGTCAGGTGTGGATCCGGCAGGTGCTGCCACCTGGTCGATGCCCATCGACGTCACGGCCGGGCGCGGCGGGCTGCGGCCAGCCGTGAGCCTGCGTTACAACAGCCACGAGAGCGAGGGACTGGCCGGTGCGGGCATGACGCTCGCTGGCCTGTCGAAGATCGGCCGCTGCGCACAGAGCATAGCCGTCGATGGCCACCTGCAGGGTGTGCGCTTTGCAGCTGGTGACCGCTATTGCCTCGATGGACAGCCGCTGGTGCTGGTGTCCGGCAGCTACGGTGCAGACGGCGCCGAGTACCGCACCGAGATCAATAACCTGCAACGTGTCGTCTCGCGTGGCCGGCAGGGCAGTGGTCCTGCCTGGTTCGAGGTACAGCATCCCGACGGCCTCAGCTGGCGCTATGGCAACGATGCGGATTCCCGCATCGAGGCGGTGGGCGTGGGCAGCGAGGTCCGCGAGTGGGCCATCAACCAGGTCAGCGACAAGTTCGGCAATCAGATCCTGTACAGCTACGACGAGGATCAGAACGCCGGCGAAGCAGTGCCTGCGGAAATCCGCTGGTCCGCCGATTCAAGCGGTGCAGGTGCCAGGTTTCGCCTGGTGTTTGTCTACGAGTCGCGTCCCGCTGGCCAGCAACGCGCGGGCTACACCTGGGGTGCGCGCTGGCAGCGGGCCATGCGCCTGCAGGCGATCCGCTACGAGTTCGACGCCGGTTCGGGCTTCGCGCCCGTGCACAGCTGGTCGCTGAGCCATGCGGCGCCGAACGGCAGCGAGCGCAGCCGCGTCACCAGCGTGCGCCAGTGTGGCCCGACCGAGTGCCTGCCGGATACGGTGTTCGGCTGGCAGGCCCCGGCGCCGGGCTTCCAGCCTGCCGGGGTCGGTGCAACCGATCCGCTGGCTGCGGAAGCCCTGTTTGCAGATCACGATGGCGATGGTGACATCGACCTGCACGTTCCGGTCATGGTCGGCGGCAATCGCCTGTGGCAGCTGCGCCTGGCCACTACGGCTGTGTCCAATCCCTGGATCGGCACGCCGATCGCGACCAGCGTGCCCGCCAATGGCCCTGCCTACCTCATCGAATACGATGGCGATGGCCGGCGCGACCTGGTCACGGCCGGTCCCACCGGCTCCCCATACTGGTTTGTCCATCGCTCGACCGGTGCGGGATTTGCCACGGGCATCAGTACCGGTCTGTCGACGACCACCGTTCCCGCCCTGCTGGTTCTCGATCCCGATGGTGATGGTCTCAACGAACTCGGCTACTTCAAGGATGGTGCGCTCCATTACCTGCCGAACACCGGCTCCGGATTTGCAGCCGCTCGTGCGACCAGCGTCATCCAGGCATCCGGCTCCGGACTGGCTGCGCTGGATGCGGCCGCGGTGGATACCGGATCGGATTTCGACGGCGACGGCCGGCGGGATTTGCTGGTCAGCCGCAAGGGCCTGTCGCGCCTGTCGCTGGGCGTCGTGCAGGTCTATCTGGCCAGTGGCATGGATTTCCAGCTGACGGGGTCCGACTTCGAGCTGCCTCTCAGCTATTTGACCGAGCCCTTCACGCTTGACGTGAATGGTGACGGTCTCACGGACGTGGCCTTGCGTGATCCCTTTCAAGGCTGGCAGGTGCGGATCAGCAAAGGCAATGCATGGTCGGCGCGGGAGAACGTCGACATCATCTCGGTTGCCGGCAAGCAGGTGCGTGTAGCCGACATCGATGGCGATGGTCGTGACGACCTGGTCAGTCAGCAGGATGACACCACCTGGCGTGCGTATCTGGCAAACGGCGGCATCGGCGAACCGCTGTTCAGCAACGCCGATACGACCCGCTATCTCGACATCACTTCCGGCATCACCGGCCCTGCCAATCCGGTCCAGCTTTCACTCGTCGATGCCAATGCAGATGGACAGACCGACCTGCTGTTCAGCGAAGCAAACGGTCGCTGGCATGCGCGCCTGCGGTCCGGCCCGCGATCCGGGTTGCTGACCTCGGTTACCGACGGACTCGGCAATACCTGGCGTCCGGAATACTCACCGCTCGGGCGATTTGCCGGCTATGCCCATGCCGGCAGCGACGGCACTGACCAGTATCTGATGCGTGGTGGTGCGCTGCATGTAGTCAGCCGGTACACGGCGAATGACGGCATCGGCGGCGAGTACGCGGTTGATTATGCGTACACGAACGGCCGGCTGAACCGCCTGGGTCGGGGATTCCTCGGCTTTGAAAAGGTGCGCGCCACCGATTCACGCTACGCGGCTGCCTACGGCGTGTCCGTGTACACGGAAACCGTCTACCGCCAGGACTTCCCGTACATCGGCTTGCCCGACCTGATCACGACCATGCGCAGCGACGGGCGCAAGCTCAGCGTGCTCGATCCGGGCTGGGCCGTGAATACCCGTGCTGCTGCCACCGGCGATCCGGCTGTCGACTACCACCTGGTCCTCAGGTCCAGGGAGACCAGCCAGGAGTATGAGACCGACCCGGATGGCGGGATGCTCGGGCAGCTGCTGCGCACCCGGACGACGACGCGGTCTTTCAATACCAACCACGGCGTGCCGGTCTCCGAAACGGTGGTGCTCAGTTCGCCGGCCAGTCCGGATGTATTCACCACGACCACGGCCACGACCCTCGATGATTCCCTGCGGACCAGCCAGTACTGCCTGGGCCTGCCGAGCCGCGTCAGCGTCACGCGCGACAACTCCCGGAACCCGGCTGAAACCCGCACCACGCGCTATGCCTGGTCGGCCGATTCCTGCAGCCTGGAAACGGAGGTGACCGGCGCGCCAGCGCCGCTCGCCCAGCGGCTCGTGACCCTGCAGATCCGGAATGAAAGCGGTCAGCTGGTCGAGGTCACGCGCATGGCAGCGGACTTCTCGCTGCCGGAGCGCAAGACGCTCTACAGCTACGACAGCTGGGGCAATCGTCCGATCACGGAAACCGCGGTTATCGCCGGCCAGGCGAGCCCGGTGATCAGGCGTACCTGGAACCATGGCCTGGACCAGCTGCTGAGCGAGACCAGCCCGCGCGGTCTGGTCACCAGCTGGGCATGGGATGACTTCGGGCGTCTGAAGCAGGAGGGTCGCGCCGACGGCCCGGGCACGACGGTGCAATACCTGTCCTGTGCCGGCGGCTGCTTCGCGGCGCGTGGCGTCTACCAGATCCGCTCCACCCGCAGCGATGGCTTCTGGTCGATTACGGTCAACGACGCCTACGGCCGGGCGGTTGGCAGCGAGTTCCCGCTCACCGGTGGCCAGTCCAGTCGCCAGCTGACCGAATACGATGCAATGGGCCGGATGCAGCGGCAGACCGTGCCCTATATCAACGGCGAATCGCAGTACTGGGTAGACTATGGCTACGACCTGGCAGGTCGCAGGAAAAGCGAGGACCGGCCGGTGGACGAGTCCGGCAGCGCAGTCGCCGGTACGCGCTGGACCTCGAGCCTGCTGACCCGCACCGTACGTGATGCCGAAAACCGGATCACCACGCAGAGCTACGATGCCGAAGGCCGGCTGATTGCCGTGAACTCGCCCGCCGGCGGAACCACCACCTACGCTTACCTGCCCTTTGGCGAGCTCGGTACGCTCAGCGATGCCAACGGCAATGTCACGACGCTCAACTACGATGCGCGTGGCCTGCAGACCAGCGTCGAGTCGGCAGACACCGGCCGGCGCAGTTCCGCCTGGAATGCCTTTGGCGAACTCGTCAGCCAGAGCGATGCGCTCACGCCCGCCAATACCATCAACTTCAGCTACGACCAGCTGGGCCGTCTGGTTCAGCGCACCGATCCGGGCCAGGCCCCGACTGTCTGGACTTTCCATACGGCGAGTGGACCCCTGCTCGGTCTGCCACAGAAGGTGACCGCACCCATTGCCGGCGCCGCTGCGGGCTTTGTCGAGCAATACGGCTACGATGCCAACGGGCGGCGGACCAGCGTCTCGACCACCATCGATGGCAGCACCTGGGTGACCGGCTACAGCTGGGATGGCCTCGGCCGCGTGGCCACCATGAGCTATCCGCAGACCATGGACGGCGCACAGGTATTGCTCGCCTATCGCTACGACAGCACGGGCAATCTCGATGTGGTCGAGCAGGATGTCGGCGGTGGCGGCTCCTTCTGGATGCGCGTCTATGACCTGCAGAGCATGGACGCGGTTGGCCGGCGGCGGCATGCGAGGCTCGGCAGCTACAACCAGATCGACGAGCAGCACATCTACGACCGGGCCAGTACCCGCCTGCGCGAAATCCGGACCGGGCCAAACATGGGTACCGGTCGCCAGAACTACAGCTATGCCTGGGACAGGACCGGGAACCTGCTGCAGCGACAGGACCTGCGCCAGGGCATCAGCGAAGACTTCAGCTACGACGAGCAAAGCCGTTTGCTGAGTGCGCGCCGCAACGGTGTGCTGAGCCTGGCGCTGACCTACGACGCGGCAGGGCGTATCCGCAGCAAGTCGGACGCCGGTACCTACAGTTACGGCACCGCGCACCCCGGTGCGGTGGTGTCGGTTTCCGGCGGGCCGGCGGGCACGCAGAGCTTTGGCTACGACGCCAACGGCAACATGAGCAGCCGCAATGGCATGACGCTCAGCTGGACGGCTGCGCAGCTGCCAAAGCGCATCAACCACCCGGGCTCCGACTACGTCGAGTTCGAGTACGGGCCCGACCGGCAAAGGGTCCGGCAGATTGCCCGCACGGGTGGCAGCACCGTGACGACCTACTACATCGGGCCACATTTCGAGGTGCAGCTGAGCGGCAGCAACCGTCGCTACCAGTCAAACATCTTCGTGAATGGCGAAGCGATCCTGTCGCAGGTCGAGCAGTCGAATCCGCTGACCCTCGATGCCTACTTCGTGCACCGCGATCACCAGGGCAGCGTCGATGCGCTTAGCCGCTTCGTCGGCCTGGGTCCGCAACAGATCGCGCCGCGCTTCGATGCCTTCGGCAAGCGCCGCAATGCCGACTGGACGGCCGATGCCAGCGGCGCCCGCTATGCCGATGCGCAGTTCACGCGGCGCGGCTATACGGGACACGAGCACCTGGACAACGTCCGGCTGATCCACATGAACGGCCGCCTCCAGGATCCGCTGCTCGGCGTGATGCTCACCCCCGATCCGCTGCTCGGCATCCTCGGCAACCCGCAGAGCCTCGGCCGCTACGCTTATGTCACCAACAATCCCGCCTCGCTCAGCGATCCGGGTGGTTTCCTGTTCGGCAAAGTGGGCAAGTTCTTCAAGCGCGCCATCCGCAGCCTGGGCAGCCTGGCGCAGCGCACGGTGCGCAAGTACGGGCGGGAGATCGTTGCTGCGGTCGCTGCCTATTACACGGCGGGAGCGGTGAGCGAGGCCTGGATGGCCGCAAACCCGGCTGCGAGCATGGCTGCCGGCGATACCCTGGGTGCGATGGCCGGCGGTGCGGTAGCGGGTGGTGTATCGACCGGTGACCTCCGGGGCATTGCGGTTGGCACCGCCGGTGGTGCCATGTTCGGCGGGATGGATGCGGCCTGGGGTGGCAGCTGGAACGCCGAACGCGTGCTCGCTTCCGGTGTCGCCGGTGGTGTCCTGGCCGAAGCCGGCGGCGGACAGTTCCGCAAGGGCTTCATGTTCGCCGGCACCGCTGCGGGCCTTAGTTGGGGCTATCAGGAGATCGTGAAATATGGCGCGAGCTGGGAGTCGGGTGGAGCGGCACGCGGAAAGTACCGCTACACCATGCCCCGTGACGGCGTGAACAATATCGGTGAGGCGGTTGCTACCATTGACCCGAACTCCGTGTGGGGTGAGGGCGGGCGCCTCAGTCGCGTCATGAACCGGGTCCCGGGCATCAACGCCGTCGCCGGGCTGCATGATGTCTTCCAGGTGCGACTGGACCAGTTCGGTGGCAGCCGCTTCGGGCCCATACTGCGCGGCGGACTGAATTTTCCGGGCATGCCGGTGGCTGCCGCCCTGACATACCCTGCGCTGCTGCAGGGCGTGCCGGCCGTGATGATGGCAACGGATGAGGACTGAGGGAGACTGCACATGCGCAAATCGGGTTCCTTTATTTCACTGGTCCTGCTGTGTTCCCTGCTGGCGGCCTGCATTTCGCAGATTCCCGGCCTGCGCGAATGGGCCGACCAGTGCATCGGCCTGCCGATTGCCGAACTTCAGGCAATGGAAGCCGAGCCAGAAAGCTATGCATCCCGCATCGGCTGGAAGACCAGGACCTATGAGCTGCCCAATGGCAACTGGGTGCATGTGGCACCCGACCGCAAGGACTGCGAGGTCCATTTCGAGGTCGATAAGGCAGGCATAGTCGTGGCCTACCAACTCGTCGGCGAGGGCTGCCGCTACCAGTGACCACCGGCTGCAGCCATCTGCCGGCCGCAGGCTGCGGTGCGCGACTTCCGCCGGTACACTGCGGCGATGGAAATCACGGCCCTCGATATCGTGCTGCTCCTGTCCGGCCTGCTGCTCGGCGGGCTCGCGGGCGCCTGGTTTGCCGGCCGCGCGGCCCGGCGTCGTCTGGAGGAGATGCAGACGCTCGCTGCAGCCCAGGCCGATGCGGCGCGGGCCGGGCTGGAGGAAAGGATCCGCGGCCTGGATGCACAGCTCGCCGGCTTGCGCAGCCAGCACGAGCAGGCGCTGGCAGCGGCCCGCGAGCTGGGGCAGGCCGATGGCGCGAAGGCGGTGCGGATCGGTGAGCTGCAGACGCAGCTCGGTGCCGCTGCCCGCCAGCAGGCCGAGAACGAGGCTCGTCTCAAGGCGCTGGTCGAGGAAACCGAGCAGCGTTTCACCGCTGCCTTCGAGGCACTGGCAGGCAGGATCCTCGAGGAAAAAACCCTCCGCTTCACCGAGACCAACCACAACAGGCTCAAGGAACTGCTGGAACCCTTCCGCGAACGCCTGAAGGACTTCCAGGCCAAGGTGGAGGCCACGCACCTGACGGACGTCACGGAGCGGCGCTCGCTGAAGGACGAGCTGAAGCGGCTCATGGATCTCAACCAGCAGGTCAGCCAGGACGCGAAGAACCTGACCACGGCGCTCAAGGGCGAGTCCAAAACCCAGGGGACCTGGGGCGAGTTCATCCTCGAGCGGGCGCTGGAAGACTCGGGGCTCGTCAAGGGCCGCGAGT
>JAHDYM010000065.1 GCA_023383705.1 Gammaproteobacteria bacterium
CGCCGATGGGCCGCGCGGCGGCAGGACTTGCCGACCGCGTGATCGTGACCGACGACAACCCCCGCGATGAGGACTCACGGCAGATCATCGCCGACATAGTCGCCGGCATCGGCTCGCGTGAAACGGTACAGGTGATGCCGGACCGTGCGGCAGCGATCCAGCGCGCCATTTACTCCGCTGCTCCCGACGACGTGGTCCTGATCGCCGGCAAGGGCCATGAACAGACGCAGATCGTCGCGGGTGTGAGCCGTGCCTTCTCCGATGTGGCGGTTGCTGCTGCAGCCCTGTCCGCCATGCAGCAGGGGCGGGGTGCATGAGCATGGGCAGGCTCAGCATGGGTGCAGAGGCAGTCGGCGGCAGGCTGATCGGCGCCGATGCCGGCTTTGATTCCGTGAGCACGGACAGCCGCAGTATCGAGCCCGGCCAGCTGTTCTTCGCGCTGCGCGGTACCCGGCACGATGCGGCGGACTATGCGCGCGATGCGGCCGCAGCCGGTGCTGCCGGCGTGGTCATCGAGACGCCACAGGACATCCGGCTGCCACAGGTGCACGTGGCGGATGCGGGTGAGGCCTTGCGCACCTTCGCCACGAACTGGCGCAGGCGCTTCTCGCTGCCGATCGTCGCAGTGACGGGCAGCAACGGCAAGACCACCGTCAAGGAGATGGTCGGCACCATACTCCGCACGCACTTCGCCGGTCCTGGCGAGGATGCCGGTGTGCTGGTGACCTGGGGCAACCTCAACAACCACATCGGCGTGCCCATCACGCTGCTGTGGATGCGCGACAGCCACCACGCCGCCGTGATCGAGATGGGTGCCAGCGCAAAACGCGAGATCGCCCGCCTGGCCGCAATCGCCGCGCCCGGCGTTGCCATCATCACCAATGCCGGGCCCGCGCATCTCGGTGGTTTCGGCGGCACGCTCAGGGATGTGGCCGAGGCCAAGGGCGAGCTGGTTGCCGGCCTGCCAGCCGGCAGCACCGCGGTGATCAACCGCGATGATCCTTTCTACGGCTACTGGCGCGGGCTGCGCGATGACATCACTTATCGTTCCTTCGGCCTGTCCGCCGATGCCGACTATCGCGCGGTCGATGTGCAGGCTTCCGGTTTGCAGGGCTTGCGCTTCCGCCTGCTCGCGCCGGCCGGCGAGATCGCCGTGAAACTGCCGATGTCCGGCAGCCACAACGTGCGCAATGCGCTGGCCGCGGCGGCTGCCTCGCTGGCTGCCGGTGCCAGCCTCGAGTCAGTCCGCGACGGTCTCGGGCAGATGCTGAATGTGGCGGGCCGCCTGCGCGCCGAGCCGGGTCCGGCCGGCAGCACGATTTTCGACGACAGCTACAACGCCAATCCCGGTTCCGTTGCCGCGGCCATCCAGTTCCTCGCCGGCCTCGATGGCCAGCGCTGGCTGGTGCTCGGCGGGATGGCGGAACTCGGGCCCGACGAGGCGGCCCTGCACCGCGAGATCGGTACGCTGGCAGCCCGCAGCGGTATCGACCGCTTTTATTGCGTCGGTGAGCTGACCCGGCCGGCTGCTGAAGGTTTCGGCGCTGCTGCCCACTGGTATGCCGATGTCGACGAGCTTGCCGACGTGCTGCGGCCACAGATGACGGCGGACGTCCGGCTGCTCGTCAAGGGCTCGCGCAGTGCCGGGCTCGAGCGCCTGGTGCAGTCCGTGACCGGGCGTAGCGGCCAGGCAGGGGCGCACTGATGCTGTTGCTGCTCGCTGAAATACTGAAGGACCATGTTTCGGGCTTCAATGTCTTCACCTACCTGACCCTGCGCGCGATCCTCGGTGCGCTGACGGCGCTCGCGCTGTCGCTGTTTCTCGGCCCGCCGCTGATCCGGCGCCTGACCAGACGCCAGATCGGCCAGACCGTGCGCCAGGATGGCCCGCAGACCCACCTGCAGAAAGCCGGTACGCCCACCATGGGCGGTGCGCTGATCCTGCTCGCCATCATGCTCAGCACCCTGTTGTGGGCGGACCTGCGCAGCCTGTTCGTGTGGGTGGTGCTGGCCGTCACCCTCGGCTATGGACTGATCGGCTTTGCCGATGACTACCGCAAGCTCGTGCTGCGTGATCCGAAGGGCCTGTCGGCCCGGCAGAAACTCTTCTGGCAACTGCTGATCGCGATCATCGCTGCGGTCCTGCTGTACTACCGGGCCGATACGCCGCAGTCGACCGCGCTGCTGATCCCCTACCTGAAGGACGTCGCCATTCCGCTCGGCTGGCTGTTCGTGCCCTTTGCCTGCCTGGTCATCGTCGGCAGCAGCAATGCCGTGAACCTCACCGATGGGCTGGACGGCCTCGCGATCGTGCCGACCGTGCTGGTCGGCGGTGCGCTCGGCGTGTTCGCATGGGTGGCCGGCAACGCGATATTTTCCCGTTACCTGGGCATCCCGTATGTAGCCGGTGCCGGCGAACTGTTCGTGTTCTGTGCGGCGATGGCCGGTGCCGGACTCGGTTTCCTCTGGTTCAACACCTATCCGGCCCAGGTCTTCATGGGCGACATCGGTGCGCTGGCGCTGGGCGGTGCGCTCGGCTCGGTGGCGGTGGTCGTGCGCCAGGAAGTGGTGCTGCTGATCATGGGCGGCGTGTTCGTTGCCGAGACCGTCTCGGTGATGATGCAGGTGGCCTCCTTCAAGATGACCGGCAAGCGCATCTTCCGCATGGCGCCACTGCACCATCACTTCGAGCTCAAGGGCTGGGCCGAACCCAAGGTGATCGTGCGCTTCTGGATCGTGACCGTGGTGCTGGTGCTGGTCGGGCTGTCGAGCCTGAAGATCCGGTGATGGGAGCCGCAGCGATGAACATGCAGCACGACATGCAGGCGCAGGCCACCGGCCCCGTGCTCGTGCTGGGCATGGGTGGCACGGGTGCCGCCTGTGCGCGCTACCTGGCGGCCCGTGGCACGACGGCCGTGTTTGCCGATACGCGCAGCGCACCGCCGGGCCTCGCCGCGATCCGCACCGCGATGCCCGCGGCGGAAATACATGCCGGCCAGATTCCGCAGAACTTGCCGCCCCGGATCAGGCAGGTGGTGGTGTCGCCCGGCGTGGACCTGCATCTGCCCCTGCTCGCCGATGCGCGCCAGCGCGGTGTGCCGGTGCTGAGCGACATCGATCTCTTCATCCGCGAGGCGCGCGCGCCGATCGTGGCGATCACCGGTTCGAACGGCAAGAGCACCGTCACCTCGATGGTCGGCGGGATGCTTGCCGCCGCCGGCCTGCGCGTCGGCGTCGGCGGCAACCTCGGTACCCCCGCGCTCGACCTGCTCGATCCGGCGCAGCAGTTCTATGTGCTGGAGCTGTCGAGTTTCCAGCTCGAGCGCAGCCAGCTGATCGAGGCCGCGGCGGCCGTGCTGCTGAACGTCTCGCCGGATCACCTCGACCTGCACGGCGACATGGCGGCCTACACGGCGGCCAAGGCCCGCGTGTATGCGCACTGCAGGATCGCCGTGCTGAATCGCGACGAGCCGGCGCTCGCCACCCTGGTTCCTGCCGGCACGCCGGTCATCCGTTTTGGTCTGGGGACACCGGGCGAGGGCGAGTTCGGCGTGCTGAAACGCCCGGACGGCAGCTGGCTGGCGCACGGCGACGAGGCGCTGCTGCCGGTGTCCGAGCTGCAGCTCACCGGCCGGCATAACATCTCGAATGCGCTCGCCGCGCTCGCGCTGGGCACGGCCTGCGGACTGGCGCCAGCGACGCTGTTGCCGGGCCTGCGCGCCTACCGGCCGCTGCCACACCGGATGGCAATCGTCGCCAGCCAGGATGGCCTGAAGTGGATCGATGACTCGAAGGCCACCAATGTCGGTGCGGCGGTGGCGAGCATCGGCAGCCTGGATGGTCCGCTCGTGCTGATCGCCGGTGGTGATGGCAAGGGCGCGAGTTTCACGCTGCTCGCCGACGCCCTGCGTGGCCGCGAGTGCGTGGCGGTGCTGCTGGGCCGGGATCGCGAACTGCTGGCGAGCGCACTGCAGGGTGTGTGTCCCGTCCGGCGCGTCGCCGACATGCCGGCGGCCGTGCGCGAGGCGCGCGCCGTGGCGAAGCCCGGCTGGACGGTGCTGCTCGCCCCGGCCTGCAGCAGCCTCGACATGTATCGCGACTACGGCGCACGCGGCGATGCCTTCCGCGCTGCGGTGCTCGCCCTGCCGGAGACCCGCGCATGAGCGCAGCGCCGGTGACGGGAACGGGGCAGAACCGGCCGGACATGGTCCTGCTGGGTGTGGTCGGGATCCTGCTGGCCATCGGCCTGCTGATGGTGGCTTCGGCCTCGATCGCGCTCGGTGATCGCCAGCACGGCAATGCCTTCTATTTCTTCGAGCGCCAGATCCTGGCTGCAATGATGGGACTGGCCGCTGCCTGGTGCATGGCGAAGATTCCCACGCGGGTCTGGCAGCGACTTGGGCCCTGGCTGGCCGGTGCCGCAATCCTGTTGCTCGTCATGGTGCTGGTGCCGGGGCTCGGCCGCACCGCCAATGGCAGTACGCGCTGGCTGAACATCGCCGGCATCAACATCATGC
Source organism: Gammaproteobacteria bacterium (assembly GCA_023383705.1). GTDB lineage: Bacteria > Pseudomonadota > Gammaproteobacteria > Steroidobacterales > SHZI01. The sequence goes on from JAHDYM010000065.1 coordinate 4,518, forward strand.
AGGTCAGCGAGCCGGTGCGCCTGATGCTGCTCATCTATGTCGCGGACTATGCGGTGCGCCGCAACCAGGAAATCCGCAGCAGCTTCCTCGGCTTCTTCAAGCCGCTGGTGATCGTCGGTGGCGCCGCAGGGCTGCTGCTCGCGCAACCGGACTTCGGCTCGGCAGTCCTGCTGATCGGCATTTCATTCACCGTGCTGTTCCTGGCCGGTGCGCGCCTGCGGGACGTCAGCCTGACCCTCGGGCCGGTCGTGCTCGCCTTTGCGCTGCTCGCCAAGTTCTCGCCCTATCGCATGAAGCGCCTCACCGGTTTCTGGGATCCCTGGGCCGACCCCTACGGTGACGGTTTCCAGCTCACCCAGTCGCTGATCGCCATCGGCAGCGGTGAATGGACCGGGCTCGGCCTGGGTGGCAGCGTGCAGAAGCTGTTTTACCTGCCCGAGGCGCACACCGACTTCATCTTCGCTGTGATCGCCGAGGAGTTTGGCCTGATCGGCAGCCTGGCGATGATCCTGCTGTACGTGCTGCTGATCTGGCGGGCCTTTGTCATCGCGCGCACGGCTGCGGGCCGCGAGCAGTTTTTCCATGCCTATGTCGCCTTCGGCCTGGGTGTCTGGCTGGCGCTGCAGGCGGCCATCAATCTCGGCGTGAACATGGGTGTGCTGCCCACCAAGGGACTGACGCTGCCGCTGGTCAGTTACGGTCGCAGCAGCCTGCTGGTGACACTGGCGGCACTCGGCCTGCTGCTGCGTATCGATCTCGAGAACCGGGGCATCGCCAGCGCCACCAGGCGGCGCGTCAACGGGCGGGTGGCGCAATGAAGTCCGCACCGATCCTCATCATGGCAGGCGGTACCGGCGGGCACGTGTTCCCGGCACTGGCGGTGGCGCGCGCCCTGCGGGCGCGGAATGAACAGGTGGTGTGGCTGGGCACCGAGTCCGGTATCGAGGCGCGGCTGGTGCCGGCCGAGGGCATCGAGCTGGAGCGCGTGCGGGTGAAGGGTCTGCGCCGCCGTGGCCTGCTGGCCTGGCTGACGGCACCGCTGCAGATCCTGCTGGCGGTGTGGGAAGCCCTGCGCATCCTGCGCAGGCACCGGCCGAAGCTGGTGCTGGGCATGGGCGGCTACACGGCGGGGCCGGGTGGCATTGCCAGCTGGCTGCTGCGCATACCGCTCCTCATCCATGAACAGAATGCTGTCGCGGGTCTTACCAATCGCCTTCTGGCGAATTTTGCCCGGGAAGTGCTCGAAGCCTTCCCGGGCAGTTTTTCTGCCAGCGTGCAGACCCGTCTCACCGGCAACCCGGTTCGTCACGACATCGCGGCACTGCCGGTACCCGATCTGCGCCTGCGTGCACGTTCGGGTCCGCTGCGCCTGCTGGTGCTCGGTGGCAGCCAGGGTGCCCAGGCCCTCAATGCGACTGTCGCTCCGGCGGTGGCGCTGCTGCCGGAGGCGCAGCGTCCCGAGATCCGTCACCAGACCGGCGAGAACACCTACGGCGTGGCTGAAGTCGCCTACCGCCGTGCGGGCGTTGAGGTGCATCTGCAGGCCTTCATTGCCGACATGGCCGAGGCCTATGGCTGGGCCGACCTGGTGATCGCCCGCTCGGGTGCGCTGACCGTGGCCGAACTGGCGGCGGCCGGCGTCGCTGCCATCCTCGTGCCTTATCCGGCTGCGGTGGACGATCACCAGACCCGCAACGCCGCGTACCTGGTGGATGCGGGCGCTGCCACGCTGATCCCGCAGGACGAACTCAGCCCGGAGCGCCTGGCCGCCGAGCTGAAGCGGCATATCGATGATCCGGCGCTGGTCATCACACGGGCGAGGCTGGCGCGTGCCCAGGCCCGGCCCGATGCGACCACCGATATCGTGGCCCGCTGCCTGGCGCTGGCCATGGCCCGGAGGCGCAGCGATGCGTGACCGGATGCGGCGGATCAATCGCATACACCTGGTCGGCATCGGCGGTGTCGGCATGGGTGGCATCGCCGAGGTGCTGCTCAACCTCGGTTATGCCGTGCAGGGCTCCGACCAGCGCGAGTCGACGGTCACGCGGCGACTGACACGACTCGGTGCGCTGGTGCACATCGGCCACCGTGCCGAGAACGTCGGCGATGCGGATGTGGTGGTGGTGTCCAGCGCAGTGGCGGCCGACAATCCCGAGGTGCTGATGGCGCGCGCCAACCGCAAGCCGGTGGTGCGGCGTGCCGAGATGCTCGCCGAGCTGATGCGCTTCCGGCATGCGATCGCGGTCTCCGGCAGCCATGGCAAGACCACCACCACCAGCCTGATCGCCAGCGTGCTGGCCGAGGCCGGCCAGGACCCGACCTTCGTGATCGGCGGCCGGCTCAAGAGCGCGGATTCGAACGGCCGGCTCGGTGCGGGCCGCTACCTGGTTGCCGAGGCCGACGAGAGCGATGCCTCGTTCATCCACCTGCAGCCGATGGTGGCGGTGGTCACCAATATCGGCAACGACCACCTGGCTACCTATGGCGGCGATGTCGGGCGCCTGCGCCAGACCTTCGTCGAGTTCCTGCACAACCTGCCGTTCTATGGCCTCGCCGTGGTCTGCATCGACGATCCGGGCGTGCGCGCCATCCTGCCGGCCCTGCACCGTGCCACCCTGACCTACGGTTTTTCGGCCGAGGCCGATGTGCGTGCCGAGAACCTGGTCCGCGAAGGGCTGCGCTCGCGCTTCACGGTCGTGCGCCCGGCGCCGGCGCCGCCCCTGCAGGTGGTGCTCAACCTGCCAGGCCGTCATAACGTGTTGAATGCACTGGCCGCCGTGGCCGTGGCCTGCGACCTGGAGCTGGATGACGCGGCCTGCCAGCAGGCGCTCGCGTCCTTCGAGGGCGTGGACCGCCGCCTGCAGATGCTCGGCGACATCGTCATCGGCGGGCACCGCGTCACGCTGGTCGATGACTACGGCCATCACCCCACGGAAATCGCCGCCACCATCGAGGCCGCGCGCCAGGCCTGGCCGGATCGCCGGCTGGTCGTCGCCTTCCAGCCGCACCGTTACACCCGCACGCGCGACCTGCTCGATGATTTTGCCGAGGTGCTGTCGGTCGCCGACCGCCTGCTCGTCACGGAAGTCTATGCCGCCGGCGAAGCGCCGATCGCCAACGCCGACGGACGGGCCATCTGCCGGGCCATCCGCAGTCGCGGGCAGGTCGAGCCGGTATTCGTTCCGCATATCGACGAACTGGCCGAACTCCTGGCCGGCGTACTCAGCTCCGGTGATGTGCTGCTGACGCTTGGCGCGGGAAATATCGGCGCGATGGCCGTGCAGTTGCGCGAGCTGTACGGCGAGTCCGCGACGCCGCGTGCAGGCGGTGCGACGTGATGACGAAGCGGAGTGAATCTCGCGGAAAGTTGTTGCGCGACGAGTTGATGTCGAAACATACAACATGGCGAGTCGGCGGGCCTGCAGACGTGTATTATGCGCCGCGTTGTCGCGCTGAACTTCTGGAATTTTTTCGCGGTCTTGATGCGAGCACGCCGGTTTACTGGGTTGGTCTCGGAAGCAACCTCCTCGTCAGGGATGGTGGCATTCGCGGCGTCGTCATCGCGACCAGCCAGGCACTCGGTGAGCTGCGCAATCTCGGCGGTGGTGTCGTCGAGGCGGAAGCGGGCGTGCCCTGCACGGTGCTGGCGCGACAGTGCGGCCGCTGGCAGCTCGGGCCGGCCGAATTCTTTGCCGGGATTCCCGGTACCGTGGGCGGTGCAATGCGCATGAATGCGGGTGCCTTTGGTGGTGAGACCTGGAACAGCGTCATCGAAGTCGATGTACTCGACCGTCAGGGTACGGTGCACACCCGTCCCCGCTCTGCCTACCAGACCGGTTACCGGCATGTGCAGAAGCCTGCCGATGAATGGTTCCTCGCAGCCCGCCTGCAGTTCAGCGAAAACTACCAGGCAGCCGAGGCGCGCATGCGCACGCTGATCGCCGGGCGCAAGGCCACCCAGCCGCTCGGCCTGCCGAGCTGCGGCTCGGTCTTCAAGAATCCCCCCGGTGACCATGCGGCGCGGTTGATCGAGACGGCCGGCCTCAAGGAAACCCGGATCGGCGGGGCGCAGGTCTCGGCCAAGCACGCCAATTTCATCATCAATACCGGCGGCGCCAGCGCTGCCGATATCGAAGCGCTGATCCGGAAGGTGCAGGCCACGGTCGAGAGCCGGCACGGCGTGCGCCTCGAGCCCGAAGTGCAGATCGTCGGTGAGCCGGCGGCCGCCGGGCAGCCAGCCGGCCCATCAGCCGGGGAGGGCACCTGAGCATGGCCAGCTACCCGCACATCACGGACCCGGCGGCCTTCGGGCGCGTCGTCGTGCTGATGGGCGGCAACTCGGCCGAGCGGGAGATCTCCCTGCTGACCGGCCAGGCGGTGCTCAAGGCACTCCTTAATAAGGGTGTGGCTGCGGAGCCGCTCGATGCCTGCGGCCCCGAACTGGTATCGCGGCTGGCGGCTGGCGGCTACGACCGGGTGTGGATCGCGCTGCACGGTCGCGGCGGCGAGGATGGCACCCTGCAGGGTCTGCTGTCCTTCCTCGGCCTGCCGTTCACCGGTTCAGGGGTGCTCGGTTCGGCGATCAGCATGGACAAGCTGCGCACCAAGCGGCTGCTGCAGGGTGCCGGGCTGCCGACGCCGCGCTACTGCGTGATCCGCAACGAAGCCGACCTGGCCGAAGCGGCCGAACAGCTCGGCCTGCCGCTGATGGTCAAGCCGGCGGCCGAGGGTTCCAGCATCGGCATGAGCAAGGTCAGTCGCAGCGAGCAGCTGGCGGAGGCCTGGCGGCTGGCGGCCGGTTTCAACTGCGAGGTCATCGCCGAGGAGTGGGTGGCCGGGCCGGAATACACCGCGGCCGTGCTGCACGATGCGGTCCTGCCGCTGATCCGCATCCAGACGGATGGCGTGTTCTACGACTACCAGGCCAAGTACTTCAGCGACGAGACCCGTTACCTCTGCCCCTGCGGCCTGCCCGCTGCCGAGGAGCGCAAGCTTGCCGAGGTCGCCCGTGCCTCGTTCGCGGCGGTCGGTGCCGAAGGCTGGGGGCGGGTCGACATCATGGTCTCGCCACAGGCCGGACCACTGGTGCTCGAGATCAACACCGTGCCGGGCATGACCAGCCACAGCCTGGTACCCATGGCTGCCGCTGCCGCCGGCACCGGCTTCGATGAACTGGTCTGGCGGATCCTGGAAACCAGCTTTGCGCCGGTTGCGGAGGCGACGACATGAGCGTGTTGAGTCGTGGCAACCGCAAGCGCCGGCCGGAGCCGCGCATCAGGCTGCCGGTGATCCCCTGGCTGCGCATCACCAGCGTGTTCGGTGTGCTGATGCTGGTCGTCGGCGGGGTACTTGCCGGTCGCTGGCTGCTCGATCGCCCGGTCGAGCACGTGGTGATCAATGGTGAATTCGAACGCGTCTCGGCCGACCGCCTCGAGTCGCTGCTGCGTCCCTACATGGGCCAGGGTTTCCTGGCCACGCCGCTCGACACGATCCAGCAGCAACTGGCCGAAGTGCCCTGGGTGGCGACGGCGCGGGTGAGCCGCAAGTGGCCGGGCACCCTGGATGTGACGGTAACCGAGCAGCAGCCGGCGGCCCGCTGGGGTGAACACGGCCTGCTCAATCCGCAGGGCCGCCTGTTCGTCAGGCACGCCGACCATATCCCTGCCGGCTTGCCCCGGCTCGACGGGCCGGAGGGCATGGAAGCCGAGGTTGCCGCACGCTACGTCGCGATCCAGGAGCAGCTGGTGCATCGCGGGCTGGCGCTTGCGGCCCTCGAGCTGGATACGCGCGGCGCCTGGTCGCTGCGGCTGAGCAACGGTATCCAGGTGCGGCTCGGTTCGCAGGACGTCGATATCCGGCTGGCGCGCTTTTTCGAGGCGCTCGACACCGTCGTTGCTCCCATCGCCGCCGACGTGAACTACATCGACATGCGTTACACCAATGGCTTCGCCGTGGGCTGGAAGCAGTCGCACGCCACCGGGGAGCAGCCGCCCAATGTCTAGGAAGGACGACAAGCAGATCATCGTCGGCCTCGACATCGGCACTTCGAAGGTGGTCGCGATCGTCGGCGAGTTGCAGGCCGACGGCCAGATCGAGGTGATCGGTTTCGGCATGCATCCCTCCAGGGGCCTGAAGAAGGGCGTGGTGGTCAACATCGAATCCACGGTGACCTCCATCCAGCGTGCCATCGAGGAAGCCGAGCTGATGGCCGGCTGCGACATCAGCCAGGTCTACGCGGGGATCGCCGGCAGCCACGTCCGCAGCCTCAACTCGCATGGCATCGTGGCGATCCGCGACCGCGAGGTTACCCAGAGCGATGTCGACCGGGTGATCGATGCGGCCCGCGCCGTCGCCATTCCGGCCGACCAGAAGATCCTGCACGTGCTGCCGCAGGAATTCATCATCGACGGCCAGGAAGGCATCCGCGAACCGATCGGCATGTCCGGTGTGCGCCTGGAAGCCCGCGTGCACATGGTGACCGGTGCGGCCAGCGCAGCCCAGAACATCGTCAAGTGCGTGCAGCGTTGCGGGCTGGAGGTGGAAGACATCGTCCTCGAGCAGCTGGCTTCGAGCTACGCCGTGCTGACCGACGATGAAAAGGAACTCGGCATCTGCCTGGTCGATATCGGCGGCGGCACCACGGACGTCGCGGTATTCAACAACGGCGCGATCCGCCACACGGCCGTGATCCCGATCGCCGGCGACCAGGTCACGAACGACATCGCGATTTCCATGCGTACGCCCACCCAGTACGCCGAGGAGATCAAGATCAAGTACGCCTGCGCGCTTTCGCAGCTGGCCAATCTCGATGAAACCATCGAGGTGCCCAGCGTCGGCGATCGCCCGCCGCGCCGGCTGGCCCGCCAGACGCTGGCCGAGGTGGTCGAGCCGCGTTACGAGGAGCTGTTCGGCCTGATCCGCGACGAACTCCGGCGCAGCGGCTTCGAGAACATGATCGCTGCCGGCATCGTGCTGACCGGTGGCAGCGCCAAGATGGAAGGCGCGGTAGAGCTTGCGGAGGAGGTCTTCCACATGCCGGTGCGCCTCGGCGTGCCACAGCATGTGCGCGGCCTCGGCGATGTGGTCCGCAATCCGATCCACTCGACCGGAATCGGTTTGCTGGTCTATGCGAGGAGCCAGTCCATGCGGCTGGCGGAAGAGGCAGCGGTAGGCGCGGGTTTGCGCGAAGTGTGGGGCCGGATGAAGAGCTGGTTCCAAGGGAATTTCTGATTTTGTTGTTGTCGCCAGTCATTTACTACAGGAGACGGAAAAATGTTTGAACTGATGGATGCGTGCAGCCAGAACGCGGTCATCAAGGTGCTCGGTGTGGGCGGTGGCGGCGGAAACGCTGTCCGGCACATGGTGAGCACCGGGATCGATGGCGTCGACTTCATCTGTTGCAATACCGATGCGCAGGCATTGCGGAATTCCAATGTCCGTACCGCCCTGCAGATCGGCTGCAACATCACCAAGGGCCTCGGCGCCGGCGCAAATCCGGATGTCGGTCGCCAGGCGGCAATGGAAGACCGTGATCGCATCATCGAGGTCATCGAAGGCGCCGACATGCTGTTCATCACGGCCGGCCTCGGCGGTGGCACCGGCACCGGCGCAGCGCCGATCGTCGCGCAGGTGGCGCGGGAGCTTGGCATCCTGACCGTCGCCGTGGTCACCAAGCCCTTCGACATGGAGGGCAAGAAGCGCTCGTCGATCGCCGACCAGGGCATTGCCGAACTCGGCAAGTACGTCGATTCGCTGATCACCATCCCGAACCAGAAGCTGCTGTCCGTGCTGGGCAACGAAACCACGCTGCTCGATGCCTTCAAGGCTGCCAACGAGGTGTTGCAGGGCGCGGTGCAGGGCATCGCCGAGCTGATCACCCGGCCGGGCCTCATCAACGTGGACTTTGCCGACGTGCGCACCGTGATGTCCGAGATGGGCATGGCGATGATGGGTTCCGGTTCGGCCCGGGGTCCGGATCGTGCGCGCGAGGCAGCCGAGGCGGCGATCTCCAGCCCGCTGCTCGAGGACATCAACCTGTCCGGTGCGCGCGGCATCCTCGTCAACGTGACTGGCGGCGAGAACCTGTCGATCGGCGAGTTCAACCAGGTGGGTGAGGCAGTCAAGCACTGCGCATCCGAAGATGCCACGGTGGTGATCGGTACGGTCATCGATCCGGAGATGGGTGATGCGATCCGCGTAACGGTGGTGGCCACCGGCCTGGGGCAGCCAGCTGCCCGCCAGCAGCCGGTCATCCGCGTGGTGCAGCCGGTGGCGGCGCCGCAGCCGCGGGTGCGCGGGGGCAATGAGCGCGAGCAGGGACTGGAAACGGCCACCGGAGGCGGCGATGCCTATGGTGCCTACGAGCAGCCCGCCTGGATGCGCAAGCGGGCAGTCGGCGACCAGTTGACCGACGCTGGCGACGACAGCCGCTTCGACCTGCTCGACGTCCCGGCCTTCCTGCGCCGGCAGGCGGACTGAAACCGGGGGGGACATAAGGCAATGGCGCCGGTCGCCGGGCAGGGGGTCCGGACCGGCGCAATTGCAGGGATTTGGCGCCCTGTGGTAGGGTGTCCGCGGGTTTTTGTCTCCGCAGGGAGCCGATCTTGAAACAACGGACGCTGAAAACAGCGATTCGGGCTACCGGCGTGGGCCTGCATACCGGCCGCAAGGTCTTCATGACCCTGCGCCCGGCAGCCGAGAATACCGGCATCGTTTTCCGTCGCGTTGACCTCGACCCGCCCGTCCACATCAAGGCCGATGCCTTCAGCGTCGGCGAGACCATGCTCGGCACCACCCTGGTCCAGGACGGGGTCAAGGTCGCCACTATCGAGCACCTCATGGCCGCCTTTTCCGGCCTCGGGATCGACAATGCCTGGGTTGACCTCAGCGCTCCCGAGGTGCCGATCATGGACGGCAGTGCCGCGCCGTTCGTGTTCCTGCTGCAGTCGGCGGGTATCGCCGAGCAGAATGCCGCCAAGAAGTTCATCCGCGTGCGCAAGACCGTGCGCGTAGAGGACGGCGACAAATCAGCCGAGATCAGGCCCTTCCCTGGCCTGAAGATCAATTTCCGCATCGAATTCGACCACCCGGTGTTTCGCCGCCACAGCCAGGTGGCGACGGTCGATTTCTCCTCCACCGCCTTCCTCAAGGAGATTTCCCGCGCCCGGACCTTCGGTTTTGCGCGGGACATCGAGTTGCTGCGTACCCGCCAGCTGACGCTCGGCGGCAGCATGGACAATGCGATCGTGCTCGACGAGTTCCGCATCCTCAACGAGGACGGGCTGCGTTTCGAGGACGAGTTCGTGAAGCACAAGATCCTCGATGCCGTCGGCGACATCTACCTGCTGGGGCACTGCCTGGTGGGTGAGTTGACCGCCGTCAAGTCGGGTCATGCGCTGAACAACAAGCTGCTGCGCGCCCTGCATGCCGATGCCTCGGCCTGGGAGATGGTCAGCTTCGACGAGCAGCGTGCCGCGCCGATTTTCTACCCGGTGCCGGTCGGCGCCGTCTGATTTGTCCCGACCCGTACCTTGACCCGGCTGGCGGCCGGAAACTGCCGGCGACAGGCGGTGAGGATCGTTCCGGACTCGAAGCGCAGCCGCGCGGCCCACTCGGGACTTGCCGCGGTCACGATCAGGCTGCCGTCCGGTCGTAAATTGCAGGCCGCTACCCCCGATCCGAGTGCTTCACCGAGTGCCGCGCGTACCAGCGTTGCCAGCTCGACATGCCGCCCGGCTGCCTCGGCCAGCGCACCCAGTGCCGGCACCTCGCCGAAGAGGGCGCCCAGCGAGCGCGGCTGATTTCGTGATGCGTCGCTCATCTCCTTCCCGCAGGCTGTGCGCCGTTCCTTGTCCGCCCTGGAGGCCTCGGGCATAGTCTATGCGTCGGGCGCATCGGTGTCCGGCCCTTTCTTGCCGGGGGAGCGCCGTTGGGCACGGTTCCACAGACAGCAACATCGCGCGGCGCGCAGCTCCTGCCTGTGCTGTCCGGCGTCGTGCTTGCGCTGTCGCTGGGTGGTGCCGGCTTTGGCCTGGGCTGTTTCTATGCCAGCTTCGATCCAGCGCCCGTGGTCGCCGCCGTGGCGCCGCCGGTCCTGCCAGCTGGTGGTCCGGAGGAATCGGACGCGGCCGGGCCGATTGTCGTGCCGCAGGCATTGGTGCCGGCACCGGCTTTGGCCTCAGCCCTGGCCAGCACGCCCATGCTGCTTCCCGGGCAGTTTGCCGAGCGACTGGCGCGACCGGTGGTCGGCGGCTGGATCTCCAGCCATTACGGCAAGCGTGCCGATCCCTTCACGGGCACCCCGGCCATCCATCGCGGCATGGACTTCGCCGGTCCGGCCAACAGCGTGATCCTTGCGGTTGCCCCCGGTGTCGTGACCTGGTCGGGACCGCTGCGCGGCTACGGCAACCTGATCGAGATCGATCACGGCAATGGCTGGGTGACCCGCTATGGCCACAACGCTTCCAATTTCATCAGGGCCGGCGACTACGTGAAGCCGGGCCAGACCATCGCCCTGATGGGCGCGACCGGCCGCGCCACCGGTACCCACCTGCATTTCGAAGTCCTGCACCAGGGCCGGCACATGAACCCGGCCCGCTTTGTCCCCCGACGGACCTGAACCGTCTGCCCGACACGGTCCCACCCCGGCAGAAATGGCCTGTTAGAATGCGCCACCACCGCGCTGGGCGGCGTCAAACCCTCAGGTATTAGTCCCCGTCCGGGAGTGGCAACCCGCGCCGGCCGGGGAGGAGACATGTTTTGCTGAACTGGATTACCACGCTATTTGGCAGCGCCAACCAGCGGCTGCTGCGCCGCTATTCGCGCATCATTGCCGAAACCAATGCACTCGAACCCGCCACCAAGGCGCTGGACGATGCGGCGTTGCAGGCCAGGACGGCCGAGTTCCGCCAGCGGCTGGCCGCCGGTACCGCGCTGGATGCGCTGATCCCCGAGGCCTTTGCCGTGGTGCGCGAGGCCGCCCGGCGGACCATCGGCCTGCGCCATTTCGACGAGCAGC
>JAHDYM010000066.1 GCA_023383705.1 Gammaproteobacteria bacterium
CCATGCTCCGTGCCTTCATGACTGCTTCAAACTTACCTTTTCAACAGCCTGCTAGGGGAACATGGCCTCTTCAGGTTCAGGGGTGGCCATGCACAGGCCCGCCGGGGCACCGGGCCTGCCGGCCGGGCGTATTGCAACCATTGACTGGATGCGCGGCATCGTCATGGTGCTGATGGTCATCGACCATGCATCCATGGCCTTCGATGGCGGGCATTTGTCGATGGATTCGGCGATGTATCCCGAAGCGGCCACCATGACCCTTCCGGCGGGTGCGTTTTTCACCCGCTGGATGACGCACCTGTGTGCGCCAACCTTCGTGTTCCTCGCCGGTACATCGCTCGCGCTCAGTGTCGAGAGGCGCGTGTTGAGGGGTGTCGATGCATGGGAGATAGACAGGAACATACTCATTCGCGGGGCGATCATCGCGCTGCTTGATCCCACCGTCATATCGCTGGGTTCGGGTCGCTGGACATTCCAGGTGCTGCTGGCGATCGGCCTCGGCATGATGTGCATGGTCCCGCTGCGCCGCCTGCCGAGCACGGTGCTGGCCATGCTGGCCCTGGGCTGGATGTTTCTGGGGGAGTTTCTCACCGGCCTGGTGTGGAACCCGCCTGGCTCGTCCTCGCCACTGGCGGCACTGTTCGTCGCCACCTACGGGTTGGAAACGCTGATAATCAAGTACCCGCTGCTGCCATGGCTGGCGCCGATGGTGCTGGGCTGGGTATTTGGCCGGCACCTGGTACGCGTCGCTGCCGGGCAGACCACCGTGACGGGCAAGAAGGTGCTGTGGATCGGCGGTGCTGTCGGACTCGCCGTGTTTTTCGTGGTGCGCTACCTTGGCGGCTACGGTGACATGTTCCTGCACCGGGGCGATGACAGCTGGCAGCAGTGGCTGCACGTGAGCAAGTACCCGCCATCCCTGAGCTACTACGCGCTCGAACTCGGTCTGCTGTGCCTTGGGCTGGCCGCGCTGCGCCACCTTGAGGAACGCATCAGCGCGGCTCGCAACGGCGTGTTGCTGGTGTTTGGCGAGACCGCGATGTTCTTCTACCTCGCGCATCGCCTCATATTCGAGATTCCCGCCACGTATTTCGGGTTGCGCGGTGCGGGTGACATCACCACTACCTACATGGCCGCGTTCCTCATGCTGGTGGCGCTCTATCCTGCCTGCCGGTGGTACCGGTCGCTCAGGGCCGCCCATCCGGATTCATGGTTGAAATATTTCTAGCCGGCCGGGAAACCGGCAGGGATCAGCAGCCGGTCTGATCCTGAGGCATCAGGACGTGGCAATGCCGATCGCGGCGTCGACCAGCAGCCGGCGCCGCGCCGTTACCGCAGCTGCGGGATCCGGGGCGCTGCCGCGCCCGTGCGTGATCCATGAGCCGAGCACCAGCGTGAGAATCAGGTAGGCCCGACGCTGTCTTTCACGTGCGCCGACCGATGGGTTGGCGCGCCCGATCAGCGTTGCGTAGCGGCCGGTCAGCCAGCGGTAGAACGCATCGCGCACCTGGCGCGGTTTCCGCTGGCGTATCCAGTAGGCCGATGCTTCCAGCCACAACACCGTTTCAACCTGTTCCATATAGCCGAGGTGCCACTCGATGCAGTTCCTGAGCACGTCCCCGGGCGGAATCCGGTCGTTCGCCAGAATTGCCTCCACCTGGCCGCGAAACCACTCGGATGCCGACACGAAGAACGCCTGCAGCAGGTCGTCACGCGTGGGGAAGTAGTGCCGCAGTGCTGCCTGGCTCAGGCCTGAACGGCTGGCGATCCGGTCAAGGGACAGTCTTGTCAGGTCACGTTCGACGATGGCTGCGCGTGTCGCACTGAAGATCGCATGCAGCGCCCGCCGTCCCTTCGGTGTGCGTGCCTTGGAGGCAAATTGTGCCTGGATGTCCTCGAACATGATGTTCCTCGTCAAGCTGGGTAACCGGTGACCGACCGTCCCGTGAGCGTGGCTGGCCGGTTGCTGTCATGGGCGGGGATGAAGTCTGCTTGCCTTCAGGGCCTGAGGCAAGAAAACCACTTGATATGAGGTTTTGGCGGGAGCAAACTCGAACCGTAAATCATCTGACGGGTCTGATCCTTGTGCCTTCAGTCGGTGCTGCCGTGAAATCCACGTGTTGGCAGAAGGCCACAGTTCCGTTCGCCGTATCGTCACAGTGCGCTTCATCGGGGGGTTCCATGAGCTTGTATCGCAAGGTGCGGATGCTGGCCGGTTTTACGGCCGGCGGTTTCCTGCTTCTCGGCTTTGGCAGTGCCGCAGCGGCGGAGGGGCAGAAATCATTCGAGGTGTACGGCTTTGTGCAGCTCGACTACATCCAGGATTTCGGCCGCGTCAATCCGGACTGGGAAGACACGTTGCGCCCGTCGCGCCTCGCCAAGGCTCCCGAGGAATTCGGTGACGACGGCCAGGCCACGATGAGCGTCAAGCAGAGCCGCTTCGGCGTCAAGGGCACCATGCCCACCGCGAAAGGCGATATCACCACGAAGTTCGAGATCGACATGTTCGGGGTCGGCAGCGATGCCGGCGAGACCACCATCCGGCTGCGGCATGCCTATGGCGAATTCGGCCAGTTCCTGGCCGGCCAGACCAACTCGCTGTTCATGGATGGCGACATCTTCCCCAATACCATCGACTACTGGGGTCCGGCCGGCATGGTGTTCCTGCGCAATCCGCAGATCCGCTGGACGCCGGTCCGCGGCGCAAACACCTTCGCGGTGGCGATCGAGAATCCCGGCAATGACATCGACTCCGGCCAGTTTCGCGAGGTCGCTGACTTCCCGGGTGCCCAGGGCGACCAGGAATACCCGGACGTGACTGCGCAGTTCCGCATGACGCGCGACTGGGGCCATGCGCAGGTCGCTGCCATTTATCGCTGGGTGGGTACCGAGGTCGTTGCCGATACGGACACCGACGGCAGGCCCGATACCGTCGTCTATGACGATGACGACACTGGCTGGGGCATCAACCTGACGACGGTCATCAATGTCTTCGAGCGCGACGCCATTCGTGCCGGTTACGTCTTCGGTGAAGGCATCGCCAGCTACATGAACGACGGCGGCATGGACGCGGGACCGAACCAGGCCGTGCCGGATCCCACCGATCCGCCCGCCGGCACCAAGCTCGAGGCCGTCGAGCTGCAGGGCCTGTCCCTGTACTACGACCACTGGTGGAACGACCAGTGGAGCAGTTCCGCCGGCTATTCCTTCACCAGCGTCGACAACACCGCTGGCCAGACGCCGGATACCTTCGAGAAGGGCCAGTACGCATCCGCCAACCTGCTCTATTACCCGGTCAAGGACGTCATGGTCGGTGCCGAGTTGCTGTGGGGCGAGCTGGAACTGTTCGGCGGCACCGACGAGGATGACTCGCGGCTGCAGATCAGCTTCAAGTACAACTTTGGCGGCGCCCTTTGAGTCAACGCACGACAGGAGCAACAACAATGAAGGCATTGGCAACCCTGGTGACGATGCTCGGCCTGGTGAGCGTCGGCAGCGCGGGCGTGAGCGCCGCCGAACCGTCGGCGAAGGACTTCCAGCGGGTCGTGAACGAGGCCCACGCCCGCTACAAGGACCTCAAGGACGGCAAGAACGCCGACTACATCCCGATACTCACCAGGACCCCGAGCGAGCTGTTCGGCGTGGTGATCGCCACCCGCGACGGCAAGCTCTATGTGGCCGGCGACGTGGATTACAAGTTTTCCATCCAGTCGGTGTCCAAGCCGTTCACCGCCGCGCTCGTCATGACCCAGCAGGGTCCGGAGGTGCTCGACGAGAAGATCGGCGTGGAGCCCACCGGCCTGCCGTTCAATTCGCGCATGGCGATCGAGCTCTACAAGGACAAGCGCTCGGTGAATCCGCTGGTCAACGCCGGCGCGATTGCGGCCGTGAGCCTGGTGCAGGCGAGCTCGGAGGAGGATCGGTGGAACAAGGTCCTCGGCAACATCAGCGACTTCGCCGGCACGCCGCTGACGGTGCTGGAGGATGTCTATGAGTCCGAGTACACCACCGCCTTCGGCAATCGCGCCATTGCCAACCTGCTGTACAACTACGAGCGGCTCTACAGCGATCCGGAGGAGGCGATGCGTGTCTATACGCGCCAGTGCTCGATCGGCGTCAGCGCCAGGGATCTCGCGATGATGGGCGCCACCCTGGCCAACCAGGGCGTGAACCCGCTGACGAAGAAGCGCGTGATGCCCGCCGAGCACGTGCCGGAGCTGCTGGCCGTAATGGCCACGGCAGGCTTCTACGATGAATCGGGCGAGTGGATGTACACCGCTGGCCTGCCTGCCAAGACGGGCGTGGGCGGCGGTATCGTGGCGGTGGTGCCCGGGCGTTTTGCGATCGCGGCGTTTTCCCCGCGACTGAACGAGGCGGGCAACAGCGTGCGCTCGCTGAACGCCATCCGCGACATCGCCGGCGAGCTTGGCGTGGGCGTGTTCGGCCCGAACCCGAACTGAGTCCGGGCTGGCGGCGGGCTGCCGGTCGTCATCCGGGTCCGGCAGCCCCGCCGGCGCATGTGGAGTACTGATTCATGACAGATCACATCGGTTCCGGCAGCAGCCAGTTTCCGAAACAGGGTTTCTCCATCCCGGATTCCCGTCACGACGGCTGGGCCCAGATCGCCGTCGTCGGACGTGCCTGGGCCGCTGCTGCTGCTCGAGGCGAGAACACCGACCACCTGGTGACGGAAGCCGGGGCCGCACTCACGGCACTGGAACCGCTCGACGGGTTCTGTGCGTTTCCCGGGCCACAGCTGCAGCGCGCCCTGCGCGATCAGCTGCGTGAGAACGACGCGACGGCTTTTGCGCACCTCGCGCAACGCATCAACGCGGCGCTGTCCTCCGGGTCGTTCCGGTATGAGGCTGCATCCGGCGAGCCGGGACCGGAGACCGAGGTCCAGCTTGCCGACTACCTCCCGCCCTCGGCGGAGACCGAGGAAAGGCACCGGCCTTATTTCGAGGTGCTCAGCGTCACCGCCATCGATCCGGCCCGCTACGAGCAGGCCCGCCAGGAGATCCGGCGGCTGCGGCGCGTCGATGATCCCTTTGTCTACGAACTGGTCCCGGTCGGGTCTTTCGAGGACGCGATCGTGGCCGTGCTCGTCAATCCGGAACTGCAGGCGATCGTCATCGGTGACGGCTTCGGTTTCCACTCGCAGCGCGAGTGGCCTGCACTGCGCGAGGAACTGGATCGTGCGGTTCCGTTCGACCCGGCCGCCACCGACGTGCGCGAATACGGTCTGAGGCTCGGGCGGGTACTGAAGGCCATCCGCCCGGAGCTCGACATCTACATGCTGACCGAGCGCGGTGCCGAGTCGCTGGCAGGGCAGCCGGAAGCCGCCTGGCTGCGGCGCATTTTCTACGGCATCGAGGAACTCATGGAGCTGCACCTGGCGATCCTCGATGGCGTCGGCGAACGCTACGAGACGCCATACTTCAGCAACCTGAAGCACTACAGCCAGAAGCCCATCGGCACTTTCCACGCCCTGCCGGTGGCGCGTGGCAAGTCGATCTTCCGCTCGCACTGGATCAGGGACATGGGCCATTTCTATGGCACCAACCTGTTCCTGGCCGAGTCCTCGGCGACCACCGGCGGCCTCGACAGCCTGCTGGAGCCCACCGGCACGATCAAGCGCGCGCAGGAACTGGCCGCGCGCGCCTTCAATGCCGATCGAGCCTACTTCGTGACGAACGGCACCTCCACCTCCAACAAGATCGTCCTGCAGGCGCTGCTCGCGCCTGGCGATATCGTGCTGATCGACCGCAACTGCCACAAGTCGCACCACTACGCGATGGTGCTGTCCGGTGCGCAGCCCCTGTACCTCGAGGCCTACCCGATGACGGCCTACTCGATGTACGGTGCGGTGCCGCTGCGGTCCATCAAGCAGGCGCTGCTCAGCCTCAAGGCCGAGGGCAAGCTGCATCGCGCGAAGCTCGTCGACCTCACCAATTGCACCTTCGACGGACACATGTACAACCCGCAGCGCGTGATGGAGGAGTGCCTGGCCATCAAGCCGGACCTGGTCTTCCTCTGGGACGAGGCATGGTTCGGCTTCGCGCGTTTCTCGCCCTTCCACCGGCTGCGCACGGCCATGCATGCGGCCGAGAGGCTGAGCGCGCGCCTGCGCAGCGCAGACTATCGCGAGGAATACCGCGCCTTCCGCGCGCAGGCCGGCGAACTGGATCCGGCCGACCCGCGCTTGCTCGACATGCGCCTGCTGCCCGACCCGGAGCTGGCGCGCGTGCGCGTCTATGCGACGCAGTCGACCCACAAGTCCATGTCGGCGCTGCGCCAGGGCTCGATGGTGCTGGTGCGCGACGAGGACTTTGGCGTCGTGCACGGCGCCTTCGAGGAGGCGTACTTCACGCACACTTCGACCTCGCCCAACCTGCAGATCATCGCCTCGCTCGACCTGGCGCGTCGGCAGATGGAGCTGGAGGGCTACGAGCTGGTGATCCGCGCCACGGACCTTGCCCTGCGCATCCGCCGGCACGTCAACACGCATCCGCTGATCTCGCGGTATTTCCGCGTGCTCACGCCGGCGGAGATGGTGCCGGCCGAATACCGCGAATCCGGTCTGGCCGACTACGGCGACGTCGAGGGCATGCGCGCACGGATCCTGGACGCCTGGCGCCGCGACGAGTTTGCACTGGACCCGACGCGCCTCACGCTCGTTTGCGGCACCGCCGGCTACGACGGCACCGCGTTCAAGGGCTTGCTGGCGGAGCGCTACGACATCCAGATCAACAAGACTTCGCGCAACAGCATCCTGGTGCAGACCAACATCAACAACACGCGCAGCGACGTGGCGCACATCATCAAGGTGCTCGCCGACATCGCCCGCCGCATCGAGGAGGAACTGCGACAGGGTGGTGAGGCGGCCCGTGCGGAATTCGCGGCGCGCGTCAAAACCCTGATGGAAGACGTGCCGGACCTGCCGAATTTCAGCCGCTTCCATGCCGGTTTCCGCGACGACCCGAAGAGCGCCACCGCGGAAGGGCACATGCGCGAGGCCTTCTTTACGGCCTACCGCCCGGAGGACTGCGAGTTCGTGCCGCTTGCTGCAAAGGAGATCGACCAGCGGCTGAAGAAGGGACCCGAGATGGTGGCGGCGGACTTCGTCATTCCCTATCCGCCGGGGTTCCCGATCATGGTGCCGGGGCAGGTGATCACGGCTGACACGATCGGCTTCATGCGCAAGCTCGATGTCAAGGAGATCCATGGCTATCACGCGGCGCAGGGCCTGCGGCTGCTGAAGCCTGCCTCGCTCGGCGGGCGCGGCAAGCGGCCCCGGCGCTGAGCGAAGTACCACGGGGCGCGCATCATGTGGCAGTGGCTTGCAAGCAGTCTGCAGACCTATCCGGAGATCGCGATCTTCCTGACGCTCGGCCTCGGCTTCTGGTTCGGGAAGCTGAAGTTCGGCTCCTTCAGCCTGGGCGTGGTGAGCAGCACGCTCGTCGCTGGCGTGCTGATCGGGCAGATCGGCATCACGATCTCCGCCAACGTCAAGTCGACGTTCTTCCTGATGTTCCTGTTTGCGGTTGGCTACGGTGTCGGGCCGCAGTTCTTCGCCGGCCTCAAGGGTGATGGCATGAAGCAGGCGCTGTTCAGTGTCGTGCAGTGCGTTGCCGTGCTCGTGACTGCGGTGGTCGCCGGCAAGTTGCTGGGCTATGACGCCGGCGGGACTGCGGGCCTGCTCTCCGGCGCCAGCACCATATCCGCAGTGCTCGGCGTCGCCGGCAACAGCATCGAGCAGCTGGCCATTGCGCCGGAGCAGAAGAAGGCGATGCTCGATGCCATGCCGGTTGCCTATGCAGTCAGCTACCTCTTCGGCACGGCGGGGTCGGCCTGGATCCTCGCCACGCTCGGGCCGAAGCTCCTGCGGGTCGACCTTGCCGAGGAATGCCGCAAGTACGAGGCGGAGATGGGCGGCAAGCTCGATGCCAGCCACGAGCGGCTTTCGGCCTATACCAAATTCGTGCTGCGCGCCTATCGGCTGACCAACCCGGAATGGATCGGGAGAAGCGTCGCCGACCTGGAGGCAAGCTTCCCGATACGAACCTTCGTGCAGCGCCTGAGGCAGTACGGCGAGATCGTCGATGCCACGCCCGACACCATCCTGCGCAAGGACGATGTGCTTACCATCGCCGGCCGACGGGAAGTGGTGGTGGAAGGCGCGGCACGTATCGGGCCCGAGGTCGACGATCGCGAGATCATGGACGTGGAGCTGCAGATCCTCGATGTGGTCGTCACGAACAAGTCGCTGATCGGCAAGACGCTCGGCGAACTGGTGAGCAGTCATCTCAGCGAGGGCGGGCGCGGCGTGTTCCTGCGCAAGCTGGTCCGCACCGGCGTGGAGATGCCGGTCACGGTCAATTTCCGGCTGAGCCGTGGCGACACCATGACGCTCGTCGGCAGCAGGGCCGACGTCGAGCGCGTGGCTCCCGAGATTGGCTACATAGACCGTGCAACCGAGGAAACGGACATGGTCGTCATGGGCATCGGCATCGTCCTTGGCGCCCTGGTGGGCGCCCTGACGTTCACGGTTGGCGGCGTGCCTCTTACCCTCAGCACCAGCGGGGGCGCGCTGATCGCCGGACTGGTATGCGGCTGGCTGCGTTCGGTGAATCGGACCTTCGGGCGCATCCCCGCGCCGGCACTCTGGGTCTTCAACAATATCGGCCTTAACGCCTTCATCGCGGTGGTCGGTATCACGGCCGGGCCGGGATTCGTGGTGGGCCTGCAGGAGCAGGGCCTGTCGCTGTTCCTGGCGGGCATCGCGGTAACCACCATCCCGCTGGTTGTCGGCGTGCTGGCCGCGAAGCACCTGTTCCGGATGCCGGCGCCGATCGCCCTGGGTGCTGCTGCCGGTGCGCGTACCACCACCGCCGCCCTGGGTGCCATCGAGGCCGAGGCGCGGAGCAAGGTGCCGGCACTTGGCTATACCGTGACCTACGCCGTCGGCCAGATCCTGCTGACCGTATGGGGCGTGATCGTGGTCATCCTGATGACCTGACGCGGGTCCGGCCGGCGAAACAACGAGGAGTCCGCATGAACGAAGCACGCGTCGACCTGGCCCGCAGCACGCTTGGCGTGTTGTGCATCGGTGGCCTGCTGCTGACGTCAATCTGGGTGTTGCGCCCCTTCCTCGGCGCCTTCGTGTGGGCAGCCATGATCGTGATTGCGACCTGGCCGCTGCTGCGCAGTCTGCAGGCCTTGTTCGGGGGGCGGCGCGGACCGGCGACCACAGTGATGGCGCTGGCCGTGCTGCTGCTTTTCGTGGTGCCCTTCATCGTTGCCATCGGAGTCATCGTCGACCACAGCGACGACGTGGCCGCGCTCGCCGGCAAACTGGCCGGACTGAGGTTGCCGCCGCCGCCGGCGTGGCTGGCTGATATGCCGCTGGCCGGTCCGCGTCTTGCGGACGCCTGGCAGAAGGCGGTGGCGACCGGCGCGCCCGATCTCGCCCAGCGGCTGGAGCCGCACCTGCGGGACTTCACGAAGTGGCTCGTGTTCCAGGTCGGCGCGCTGGGGATGCTGTTCCTGCAGGGCGTGTTGATCGCGATCCTCGCCGCGGTCCTGTACGCCCAGGGCGAGGCCTGGGCCAACTGGATGGCTGCGTTCGGCCGGCGCCTCGCCGGCGAGCGGGGCGCGGAGGCCGTCGTGCTGGCGGGCCGTGCGGTCCGCGGCGTCGCGCTGGGCGTGGTGCTCACGGCCATCATCCAGTCATTGCTCGGTGGTCTTGGACTGCTCATGTCGGGCGTGCCGTTTCCCGGCGCACTCACGGCGGCCATGTTCGTGCTCTGCATCGCACAGCTCGGGCCCTTGCTGATCATGGCCGCGGCCACCGCCTGGCTGTTTGCTAACGATGCCACCGGCTGGGGATCGGCCATGGTTGTATGGACGATCGTGGTAGCCGTCCTGGACAACATCATGCGCCCCATCCTCATCAAGCGCGGCGCTGACCTGCCACTGCTGCTGATCTTTGCCGGCGTGGTCGGCGGGCTGTTGTCGTTCGGCGTCATCGGCCTGTTCATCGGACCGGTCGTGCTGGCCGTCACTCATACGCTGGTGGATGCGTGGGTCCGCTTCGGGCCTGGCTATGCGCCGGCAGTCCAGCCAGCCAATGAAGGACATTGAAGGGAAGTTGTGATCATGGGTGCAGATTCACGCAGGGCCCTGGTACGGAACGGCGTCGCGGCTGCCATGCTGCTGTTCTGTGCAGTGCGCGCAATGGCCGGGCTGCCGCCCATCGTGGAACCGCCGACCGGCGAGTACCGGCATGGCAAGTTCGTCTGGATCGATCTGGTCACCACCGACGTACGTGAGGCCAGGCGATTTTACGGCGGCCTGTTCGGCTGGACTTTTGCCGAGACCGGTAGTGGATCCCAAAGCTATACGCTCGCCTACCAGGCCGGGTTCCCGGTTGGTGGCATGGCCGAGCGTCAGCCTTCTCCCGACCAGAAGCGCCATGCGCGCTGGATTGCCTTCGTCTCGGTTCCGGACGTGAAGGCGGCGGCAACTGCGGTGGTTGCCCGGGGCGGTGTGGAGCTCATCGCGCCGCGCCGCGTCGAGGGCCGCGGCGACATGGCCATCATGGCCGATCCGGACGGCGCGCCCTTCGGCTTCATCGATTCGGCCAGCGGCGATCCGCCGGATTACCTGGCGGAGGTGGGCGACTGGATCTGGGCCCTGTACCAGAGTCCGGACGCATCCAGCGCGGCAGCCTTCTATCAGGATATCGGTGACTACGAAGTGGTGCCCGACGAGCGCTTTCCCGACAGGAGGCATTTTTTCCTGGTTGCCGGCGGATATACGCGGGCGAGCCTGGCGCAGATTCCTCCCGAGCGCACGGGGCTGCGCCCGGAGTGGCTGTACTTCGTCAGGGTTGCCGATGTCGATGCCAGTGCTGCCCGCGCCGCGGAACTCGGCGGGCGGATCATCGTCGCGCCTGACCCCGCGGTCTTTGCTGGCCGGATTGCCGTCATCGCCGATCCGGCCGGGGCCCCGGTGGGCCTGATGGAGTGGGAAGATGAAGGCGGGGAGGTGAACTGACATGAAGCACCGCATGCGGAAAATCACCGGTCTGCTGCTCGGCGCCCTGCTGGCTGCCTGTTCCTCCGGCGGCTCGGGCGGCTCGGGCAGTTCGGGGGGCGTTGCCACGACCAGTTATTACTACGGGCATACCTGGTATGACGACCCCTATTACTGGTACGGGCAGCCAGGCTACATCGTTGTTCCACCCGGTTACGTGGACCGGCCCGTGCGTCCCGGCGGGCCTGTCGCCACGCCGCCGATCGCGACGCCGCCGATCGCCACGCCGCCGGGCAGCGGCCAGCGCCCCTCACAGTTGCCTGTCGCCCGGCCTGATCCCCGCCCGGCACCGTCCGTATCGCCATCATCGCGCATGCCGCGGGCGCAGCCGCGCATGAGCAGTCCTTCCAGCCGGATGTCGATCCCGCGAGGCATGCGCGGCGGTGGTCGCCGACGCTGAAGCTGAAGCGTCCGGGCCGGGAGGTTGGCTGCAGGCCTCAGCGCGGCCTGGTCGGCGAGCCCTGTATTCCTGCCATGCCGAGCAAGCGCGCGCGCAGGCGCGCCGGCATGGCCTGCTGGGCAGAGCGGTCGGCGTGCAGGAATGCGAGTTGCGTGAGCGCAGCCGTGCGCAGCAGCGCATCGCGTTCGGCCCCGGGTGATTCGCGGAGCATGGCCTCGAGTTCGGAGTTGCCGGTCGCATCGAGTCCGCCGAGTGCCTCGTCAGCCAGCAGTTCCTGCAAACGATCGCCGTGCATGCGCTTCATTCGGCTGGCTCCCCGGCGACATCGCTGACCGCAATCTGCAACTGCTCGCGGATATGGATGAGCCCGCGGCGCACACGCGTCTTGACGGTGCCGAGCGGTATATCCAGTTGTTCGGCGATCTCGCTGTGGCTGTAGCCCTCGTACAGCGACATGCCCAGTATCTTCTGGTGTTCCGGATCCATGGCGGCCAGCACCCTGGCGACGATGGCGACCTCGGTGTCGTCCTCGACGGTGGCCGCAACCCCGGGATCGACCGGAGCGCCTTCCTCGTCGTCGAGCGAGTCCATCGCCGGCGTCCGGCCGGTCTGGCGGAGCCGGTCTATGAAGCGGCGCCGGGCGATGGTGGAGATGTAGGCGGCTTCGCTGGCGATGGCCGGGTCGTAGCGGGAACAGGTGCGCCAGATTTCGATGAACACATCCTGCACGGCATCCTCGGCGTCGGTGGCATTGCGCAGGTAGCGCCGTGCCAGCGACCACAGCAGGTTGCCGTAACGGTCAACGCATTCGCTGACAGCAGCGCTGTCGCCGGCGGCGATGCGTTCGAGTATGGATTTTTGTGTGTTCACAGCGGGGGGTGATCATGCAGCGGCAGGGCCGGGCAAAAAAAAGGCCGGACCATCTGGTCCGGCCTTTCTGCCGGGTCGTGACCGCGCCTTACTTGGCAGCCGCCTTCCACTCGCCGCCCTGGAAGCCGCAGCCGATCTCCAGGCCATCCGGGTCACCTTCGTAGTAGACGCGCTGGCCATCGGCGCCACGGTCGCAGACGCCGACACGGCCGGCATCCGGGCAGTTGCCGGCACCATGGGCGGCGTCGCTGTTCTCGTCGGTCGTACCGAGGGTGGTGCACTGCTCGGCGGTGGCCGGCATGTCGCAGACCTTGAACGGGCCCGCAAACATGTTCTTCTGCGTGTAATTGCAGTGGCCGGGACCATCAGCTGCGATGGCGGCAAACGGAGCAATGGCCAGCAACGCAACTGTTGCGATCAGCTTGGACTTCATAATCAGCTCTTCTCCATGTGGTCGGGGGACGATCGTGAAACCGATCATGGCACGCTGGCCCGCCCTGAATCCAGAGCCTTCGCGCCAGCCTGCGGTTGCCGCCGGAGGTATTCCCCGGGCAGTGCATAGGCCACGAGGTAGTCATCAATGGTTTTGGGGTTGATGAACATGTGGCTGCCGGCCGCGATCACCACATATTGCCGGCCGTTGACCGCATAGGTCATGGGATTGGCATGGGCCGAACTGGGCAGCGGCGTGGACCAGATTTCGGCCCCGGTCTCAGTGTTGTAGGCGCGCAGCCTGGCGTCGGCGGTCGAGCCGACCAGCGTGATGCCGCCGGCGGTGACGATCGGACCGCCGGCCACCGGTGCGCCCCACCTGAGTGGCGGCATGGGGATCGGCGCGAGCTTGTCGATCGTGCCGAGCGGCACGCTCCAGCGGATCTCGCCGGCAGCCAGGTCCACGCCCACGAGGGTGGACCAGGGCGGACTGGTGCAGGGCATCATCGTCGGGCCGAGCAGGATGCGCTGTTCGACAGCCCAGGGCGTGCCCTCGATGATGCCGGGCGGCCCCATCGGCGCGCCGCGCCGCGGGTCGAAGCCGGATGTCGCTGCCACGGTGTCTCGCGGCATCAGTTTCAGGTACAGGCCGATCTGCGCGAGGTTGGTGACCAGCAGGTTCCTGGCCGGGTCAAAGGCGCCGCCGCCCCAGTTCATGCCGCCGGCAGAACCGGGAAACATGATCCAGCCTTGCTCGCTGGGTGGCGTGAAGATCTCGCCATGGCGTGCGCTCGCGATCAGATCCCGGCACTGGTTCTGGTCCCAGAAGGTGAGTCCCCACGCATCATCCGGTGTGAGGCGGGTTTTCATCAGCGGCGGCGGCTTGACCGGGAACGGCTGGGTCTTCGACAGCACGTCACCGGCAATGCCGTCGGTAGGCACCGGACGCTCCTCGACCGGAAACAGCGGCACGCCGGTATCCCGGTTCAGCACGAACACCAGCGACTGCTTGGTGAGCACGACCACGGCCGGAATCCGGCGCCCGCCCTTCGGGATGTCCACCAGCATGGGTTGTGCCGGCGTGTCCCAGTCCCAGACATCGTGATGCACGGTCTGGAAATGCCAGACGACCTTGCCCGTGCTGCCACGCAGGGCCACCACTGAATTGGCATAGCGGTTGTCACCCGGCCGCGTGCCGCCGAACCAGTTCGGCGAGGCGCTGGAGGTGGGCACGAAGACCAGGTCGCGTTTCACGTCGACCGACAGCAGGCTCCAGGCGTTGCCGCCGCCGGTATTGGCGAGGCTCTCCGGTGTCCACGTTCCGGCCTGCGGATCGGCGGGGTTGCGCGGCACCGGATCGAAACTCCAGCGGAATTTGCCGGTGCGTGCGTCGAAAGCCCGGATCTCGCCGCTTGGCGCGCGCGCGGCGAGGTTTTTCATGTTGTTGATGTGGCCGATCACGAGCACGTCGTTCACCAGCACGGGCGGCGCCGAGAACTGCACGCCCCAGGGATCGGCCGGCGCCAGCGCGCCGGCCGCGATCAGCGGGGTGACATCGACCTGTCCGTTGTCGCCGAAGCCGGCGCAGGGCGTGCCGGTGATGGCATCGACGGCCAGCAGCCGGCGATCGCTGGTGCCGGAAAAGATCCGGTGCGCGCAGGCTGCGTTGGGCACGGCCTTGCTGTCGCGCCAATAGCTCACGCCGAGGCACTTCAGCCGTGCGGGTGATTGACTGAACCGGACTTGCGGATCGAAGCCCCAGCGCTCCTTGCCGGTCTCGGGGTCGAGGGCGACCAGGCGGTTGAACGGCGTGCAAAGCACCAGCGCACCACCGGCTTCTGCCGGCAGCAGGATCGGTGTGGCGTGAAAGCCGGCATAGGGCTGCTGTTCCGGGAAGCGTTCGAGGTCGCCGTGCTGCCAGGTCCACGCCCGCTCCAGGCGCCAGACGTTCTTCCTGTTGATCTGGTCGAGCGGCGAGTAGCGCGAGCCACCGGCATCGCCGCCCACATGCAGCCAGTCGCTGTTCGGCGCTGCGGGTTCCCTGGCCCGGGGCGCCGCCAGGCTGGCACCGGTCACGAACAGCAGCAGCCAGAGGCCAGGGAGATGTCTGGCATTGCCTTGCCTGCGGGTCATGGGCTTTCCTGGCATGCGGATCGCGATGACCCCTAGCCTAACAGCAAACATTTGTCCCGCTAGCCCTTGCCCCGCGTGTGCCAATCCCCGACCATGCACGCCTGTACGACAACGCGGTGACACGGCAAATGGCAATCGACAGCACGAGAAGCGGCGAATCCGGCATAGCGGTCTACGTGGACTTCGAGAACCTGGCGCTCGGCGTGCAGGACACCAAGGCCGGGCGCTTCGAGATCGAGATCGTGCTCAAGCGCATCCTGGAAAAAGGCCGCATCGTCGCCAAGCGGGCCTACTGCGACTGGAGCCGCTACCGGCAGTTCATGCAGGAATTCCACCGCCAGGGTTTCGAGATGATCGACATCCCGCAGACCAAGGT
>JAHDYM010000067.1 GCA_023383705.1 Gammaproteobacteria bacterium
TGCGGCTTCAGCGAGCAGAGCTCGTTGGACAGCGCCTCCGGCAACATCGGCACGACACGGTCCGGGAAATACACCGAGGTACCGCGCCGGCGGGCCTCGACATCGATCGCGTCAGACTTGCGGATGTAGTGCGATACATCGGCGATCGCCACGATCAGCCGCCAGCCATCGGCGGCCGGCTCGGCAAATACGGCGTCGTCGAAGTCGCGGGCATCCTCGCCGTCGATGGTCACCAGCGGCAGCTTGCGCAGGTCGACGCGCCCGCCGCTCTCGGCCTGGCTCACCTCGGTACCAAAGCGCTCGGCAGCGCTGGTGACAGCCGCAGGCCACGCCGAGGGCAGGTTGAACATTTCGATCGCCGCTTCGGTGAGTACCCGTGGCTCGCCAGGCTCACCGAGGATACGCACGATCTTGCCCTGCGCCTCGCGCCTCGGCCCCGGATATTCCATGATCTCCAGCTTGACCAGCTGGCCAGGCTGGGCGCCGGCACGATAGCGGTCCGGCACGAGGAAGTGATGGGCAGACCGGCCGGAGCCGACCACCCAGCCGATACCGCGTTCGCGCTGGTAGCTGCCGACCACGCTGTCACGGGCGCGGGCGAGGATCTCCACCACGGTCCCGCTGCGACGACCGCCGCGACCCTGCGCCGTTACCCGGACCACCACCCGGTCGCCATCCAGCAGCGAGCGCATCTCGGCCTCGGACAGGTAGACATCCACCGAGCCCTCATCGGGGATGAGGAAGCCGAAACCATCGCGATGCGCGCTGACTGTTCCGGCCACGAGATCGAGCTTCTCGGCCAGGCAATACTCGCCCGCCCTGTTTACCAGCACCTGGCCGCCCGTCTTGAGCTCATCGAGCCGTCGCTTCAGTGCCTGCAACTCACGCTTGCCGGGCTTTCCCAGGGAAGCGCCGACCGCATCGAGCGTCATCGGCACACCCTTCTCGCGCAACAGCGCGAGCAATTCATTCGGGTCCGGCACCGGATGGCGGTAGCTGGCGGCCACCGCGGGTGATTTTGCCGCCGTGGAGCCCCTGTTGCGCTTTTTCTTCACCTGAACCTGCCCGATGCTGTCACCCAAGTTTGACAAGCATACAGGCTGCCTTTAAATTGCCGCACTCTTTCAGCCTGCCCACCCACGCCGAGGTGGCGGAATTGGTAGACGCGCTGGCTTCAGGTGCCAGTGAGGGAAACCTCGTGAAGGTTCAAGTCCTTTCCTCGGCACCACCACTGACAGACCCCTGCCGGCATCATGCGGAACCGGTGCTACCGGGCAGGGGTACTGGCGAGCTCGTCAAAATCCCGGGCCAGCCGCAACAGGCGCTCATCCAGGTGTTTGCGCTGCTTCGGGCTCAGTGACGACAGCACGGCTGCCGACATGGCAAAGGCAATCTCCCGGTTTTCAGCGACCAGCCGCCGGTATTCCGGGCCATCGAACTGGTTCGGGTCGAGCAGCAGGGCTGCCAACTGCTGCTCGAATGCCGGGTTGCCGGAGCGGCCTTCGAGCAGTTCGCGGAACGCCGACTGCCAGGTCTTGCGACGCTGGAGCCATTGGCCGGCAACATCATGCATGCCTGACGTATAGGACCTGACCATGGCTTCCTGGTCGGGGCTCAGGGGCCCGGTAAACCAGCGGAATGCACGGATGATGCTGCGGTCCTGCTTCTTCCGGCGCACTTCCGGCGGGTGGTCCGCATACTCCTCGGCAAGTTCCGCGTTCCGCTCCTCGAGTTCGGCAAAGAACTCGCTGACCTGCCCGTCATCCAGGGTCAGCAGCAGGCGCGCGATGTCAGGTGAAAGCTTCTGCAGCGTCCGGTCGGACAGCACCAGTGTCGTCGCGTACTGCCGTGCGATGAACTCCGTACTCACCGGCGCGGACAGGCCTGTACGCAGTTCGCGAATGTGGTCGGCATACTGCGGGAGTTCGGTGGCGCGGTGCCAGGCGAGATTGCGTGCAACGATGTCGCGGACCATGCGCTCCTGGCTGTCGTCCAGGTCGAGATAGCTGTTGACATACCAGCGGGTGAGCCAGTCAAGCTGGCCATAGGCGGTTTGCGTCACGCAACCGGCGAGCAGCAGGCTGGCGAGCAGCGCCAGCAGAGGGAATTTCCAGCGATATCCCGGTACTGCCGCAGCCAGACTCGAAACGGACCGGATGCGGATACAGGGCATGATTCAGGCCTCGTCAGTCGAAGGGATGACGCAGGACGATGTTGTGATCACGGTCAGCGCCAGTCGAAACCATATCGACGGGGATACCCACAATGGATTCAAGGCGCCGGATATAGTTCCGCGCAGTAGCCGGCAACTGGTCGAGACTGCGCGCGCCCAGTGTCGACTCGGACCAGCCCGGAAATTCTTCGTAGACCGGTTCGACATCCGCATAGCGGTCAACGACCAGCGGCGGATTCACATGCACCTTGCCGTCGAGCCGGTAACCGGTACAGACCTTCACGGACGGGAGGCCATCCAGCACGTCCAGCTTGGTGACACACAGTCCCGTGATGCTGCTGTTGATCACGGCGCGCCGGACCGTGACCGCATCAAACCAGCCACAGCGCCGCGGACGACCGGTCGTCGAACCGAACTCGACGCCGATGCGCGCGAGCCGCTCGCCGGTTTCATCGAACAGCTCCGTCGGGAACGGCCCGCCTCCCACGCGGGTGGCGTAGGCCTTCACGACGCCGAGCACATAGTCGAAATTCGCCGGGCCAAGACCCGAACCACTGGCAGCACAACCGGCTGCCGTGTTCGACGAGGTCACGTAGGGATAGGTGCCATGGTCGACATCCAGCAGCGCGCCCTGCGCACCCTCGAACATCAGCCGCGCGCCACTGCGCCGCAACTCATCCAGGTAGGCAACGGTGTCGAACACCAGCGGCTTCAGCCTTTCGGCCATGGCCAGCCACTGGGCCAGCGTGGCCTCCATGCTGACCACGTCGGCATGGTAGTAGTTGGCCAGCATGAAGTTGTGCAGTTCCATGACCTCGGCGAGCTGCTCGGAAAAACGCCGTTCGTCGAACAGGTCTGCCACGCGCAATGAGCGACGCCCGGCCTTGTCCTCATAGGTCGGGCCGATGCCACGGCCAGTCGTGCCGATCGCACGTATGCCGCGCGCCCGCTCACGCGCCTGGTCCAGCGCGATATGACTGGGCAGGATCAGCGGACAGGCCGGGCTGATCTTCAGGCGGTTTGCGACCGATATGCCGCGCTGTTCCAGCGCGTCGATTTCCTTGAGCAGCGAGGGCAGATGGACGACAACGCCGTTGCCGATGACGCAGGTCACCCCGGGCCGCAGTATCCCGGACGGGATCAGGTGAAGAACCGTCTTCTCGCCACCGATGATCAGGGTATGGCCGGCATTGTGACCGCCCTGGAACCGCACCACGGCCTGGGCCTGTTCGGTCAGCAGGTCGACGATCTTTCCCTTGCCCTCGTCACCCCACTGGGTACCGATGACGATGACACACTTTCCCACCCTGCCTGCTCCGATCAACGCGCGCTGTCAGCCTTCTGCATGTAGCGGAAGAACTCGTCATTGGTGTCCAGCAACAGCAGGTCATTCTCCTTGCCGAGCGAGCGCCGATAGGCCTGGATGCTGCGCGTGAACGCGAAGAAATCCGGGTCCTTGCGATAGGCCTCGGCATAGATCTGTGCCGCTTCCGCATCACCGGCACCGCGAATCTTCTCGGCATCACGGTAGGCTTCGGCCAGCGTGACCGTACGCTGGCGGTCGGCCTCGGCACGGATCTGCTCGGCGGCCTCGGCACCCTGTGCGCGCAGCTCCGATGCGGTCCGGGCCCGCTCCTGCCGCATGCGGTCGAAGACCGAATCGCTGACCTGCTCCGGGAATTCAGTGCGCTTCACGCGCACGTCGATGACCTGTATGCCGAGTTCGAGAGCATTCTTTCGCGCGTTGTTCAGCATGTTGTCGAGCAGTTCACGACGCTCTGCGGTCACTACCTGCGGAACGGTACGCTTGGCGAACTCGCCACGCACACCATCCTTGACGATTTCAAGCATGCGCTGTGCCGCCACGGTTTCATCGCCGCCCGTTGCGCGGTAGTAGTCGGCAACACTGACGATCTTCCACTTGATGAAGAAGTCGACCAGCAGGTTCTTCTTCTCGAAGGTCAGGAACAGTTCCTGCGGATTGGTCAGCGTCAGGACCTGGCGCGGGAACTTCACGACATTGTTGATGAACGGCACCTTGAAGTGCAGGCCCGGCCCGATGTCGGTCTCGATGATCTTGCCGAGCCGGAACTTGATGGCGAGTTCGCGCTCGTCAACCGTATAGATGGACATGCCAAGCAGCGCAAGCAGCGCTGCGACCGCAGCGGGTACCAGTGTCCGGATATTCATCAGCGTGCTCCCCGTGTGCGCAGGTCGGCGCGATCGCGCGGCACTCCCGCAGCCGCCGCATCAACTGCCGCCGCCGGAACAGCCGGGCGTGGCGCCGGGGTCACGCTGTTGCTGCGCCGCTGTTCGAGGATCTTGTCGACAGGCAGGTAAAGCAGGTTGTTGCCACCGTCGGCATCAATCAGGACCTTGTTGGAAGCACCGTATATCTCTTCCATTGCCTCGAGGTAGAGACGCCGGCGCGTCACCTCCGGGGCCTTCTTGTACTCGGCAAGCAGCAACTCGAAACGTGCGGCTTCACCCTGGGCATCGGCAACCACCCGTGCCCGGTAACCCTCGGCTTCCTGTTGCCGGCGGACGGCTTCACCGCGGGCGCGTGGCACGACATCGTTGGCGTATGCCTCGGCCTCGAAGGACAGGCGCTCGCGATCCTCGCGAGCCTTGATGGCATCCTGCACGGCGGTCTCGACCTGGCTGGGGAAATTGGCGTCCTGCAGGTTCACCTTGGTAACCAGCATGCCGGTCTGGTATTCATCGAGCGTCTGCTGGACCAGCCTTTCGGTGAGTACCGCGATTTCGGTACGTCCCTCGAGGAGCACGAAGTCCAGCTTGTTCTTGCCGATCACTTCACGGATCGCACTCTCGCTGACGTCCTGCAGGGTCGCCTCGGGATCGCGCACATTGAACAGATACTTGACCGGATCGGCCTTCCGGTACTGCACGACCAGATCGACAACGACGATGTTCTCGTCGGCGGTGAGCATGCGGGTCTGCTGCTTGAAGGGCACGATCTCGTTGGTATTGACCCGTTCCACCCGTTCGATCGGCCAGGGCAGGTGCCAGCGCAGGCCCGGCATGGTCGATTCCTGGTACTTGCCGAAACGGGTGACCACGCCACGTTCTGCATCATCGACCCGGTAGAAGCCGGTAGCGACCCAGACCGCCAGCACCAGCCCGGCGAGGGCAACGACCGCTGCGCCGCCCGGCTGTCCCACCGACTGGCCGCCAGACCCGCCACGCGAACTCCGACCGCCACGCAGGAAGGCCACCAGGCGCTGCTGCCAGGCGCGGATGATCTTGTCGAGATCGGGCGGACCCTGACCCTGTCCGCGATCCCAGGGGTTCTTGCCGTTGCCGGGTTCATTCCATGCCATTTGTCAGTTCCAGAGCAGTTTTGCCGATATCACTGTAAGGCCTCGGTACGGAACTCATCGGAACCGGGGAGCACCCGCAGATGCTCACGCCTGTCCAGATCCTCATATTCGCGACGACTCATCCTCAGATCCAGCTCCCAGCCGCCCGCTTCACGCGGGCGCTCGCCAAGCACTGCACCCATGGCATAAAAACTGGCTCGCAGGCGGGCTTCCGCAGCATCCAGTTCGACCGTGCACTGCACGAATGCGACATGCAGATGCTCGGCAATGACCTCAAGCAGGGAACTGACCCCATCGCCCGTTTGCGATGACAACCAGACGCGAACCGGCAGCCCCGTCGCATCACGGTCAATCCGGGGCACTGCGCCCAGTATATCAGTCTTGTTGTAGACCTGAATGCGCGGCGTCTGGCCGGCACCGATCTCGTCCAGCACTTTGATGACATCCTGAATGCGTTCCTGGTGGGCCGGGTCGGCACTGTCGATCACATGCAGGATGAGATGCGAATCCCGGGTTTCCTCCAGCGTCGAGCGAAATGCCGCCACCAGTTCGTGCGGGAGATCGCGGATGAAACCGACGGTATCGGCAAGGATGATTGCCGTTCCGTCCGGCAAGCGGACACGCCGCAGCGTCGGATCGAGGGTGGCAAACAGCTGGTCAGCCACCAGGACGTCGGCACTGGTCAGCCGGTTGAACAGCGTCGATTTGCCCGCGTTGGTATAGCCGACGAGCGATACGGTCGGGATATCGACCTTGCGGCGCATCTTGCCGGCAGTGCGACGCTGCTGTGCGACGCGCGCCAGCCGCCCGGTCAGATAGCGGATGCGCTGGGCAATCAGCCGGCGATCCGACTCCAGCTGGGTTTCACCGGGACCCCGCAGGCCGATGCCGCCCTTCTGCCGCTCGAGGTGCGTCCAGCCGCGGACCAGGCGCGTGGCCAGGTGCTCGAGCTGGGCCAGTTCGACCTGCAGCTTGCCTTCGTGCGTGCGCGCACGCTGCGCGAAGATGTCGAGGATCAGCCCCGTACGATCGACAACCCGACGATCGAGTTCCTTCTCGAGATTGCGCTGCTGGGCCGGACTGAGCCAGTGATCGACCAGCACGATCTCGGCGCAGGTCTCATGCAGGAGCTGCCGCAGTTCCTCGAGCTTGCCGCTGCCGATGAGGAAGCGCGGATTGACCTTGCGAAGTCCGGCGATCAGCACACCTGCCACCTCGGCACCTGCAGACAGGGCGAGGGCATGGAACTCCTGCTGTTCTTCGGGGGACGGGACGGAACCGATCTTGACGTGGACGAGAACGGCACGCTCACCGTGGCCGGGCCGGTCAAACAAGAGCCGGCTCCCGCCCTGCCGATGGCAAGGCCCTGTTCCGGCAGCCGGGCCGGAACAGGACCGGCCAGTGACGCTCAGTAGACGTACCCGGGGTAATCAGCCCTCTTCCTCTTCATCCTGGTCAGGCAGCCTGACCGCGCGGGACGGCACCACCGTGGAAATCGCGTGCTTGTAGACCATCTGGCTGACGCTGTTCTTCAGCAGCACGACAAACTGGTCGAAGGACTCGACGGTCCCCTGCAGCTTGATGCCGTTCACCAGGTAAATGGAAACAGGAATCTTTTCCTTGCGAAGCACGTTCAGGAACGGATCCTGCAGCACCTGACCTTTGGCCATCTTGGACTCCTGATTTTTCTTTTTGCCTGCGTCCGGTGGCGCTTCTGGACGACGCGGAACACGCCGCATATGCTCTCCCCCTGCGCCGGCATTCTAGCCGCTCGATGCCGATAATGCATCCCGCAAACCCTGCGAACGCAGTGCTGCCTCGACTGCCCCGGGCAAGTCGTCCGACTCCATGGCAAAGGCCTGCACACCGGGTTCATGACGCAGCCAGGTGAGCTGCCGCTTGGCCAGCTGCCGGGTGGCAGCGAGCGCGCGACGCTCTGCTGTAGCCTGGTCATAATCACCCGCCAGCATTCCCCACAACTGCCGGTAGCCCACTGCCCGCATCGCCGGGCGGTCGGCATGCATCCCGGGCAGGCGCATCAGCCGCCCGACTTCAGCGACAAAACCCTGCGCCAGCATTTCCCTGAAGCGGGCCTCGATCCGGGCGTGCAGCAACTTCCGGTCACCGGGCAGGACGGCGAGGCGCAGGAAGCGGAGATCGTCCGGTGGCGATGCCCGGCCTTGTTGTGCGGAGAGCGGCAGACCGGTGAGCTGCCAGACTTCCAGGGCACGCTGGATGCGTTGCCGGTCGTTCGGCTGCAATCGCGCGGCGCTCAGCGGATCAACGCGCGCGAGTTCGGCGTGCAGCGCCGGCCAGCCGGCGAGCGCCGCACGCCGGTCGATTTCGGTACGCACTTCGGCGTCGCCCTCGGGCAGGGCCGACAGCCCATGCCAGAGGCTGCGGAAATAAAGCATCGTGCCACCGACCAGCAATGGCACGCGTCCGGCGGACACGACCTCGGCAATCGCGGCGCGCGCATCGCGCACAAACTCGCCGGCCGAATAGCTCTCCCAGGGCTCGCGGATATCGATCAGCCGGTGCGGGACTTCCGCCAGCAGCGCGGGCCCTGGCTTGCCGGTGCCTATGTCCATGCGGCGATAGACCAGCGCCGAATCGACGCTGATGACGCCAACGGGCATGCGTCTCGAAAGCTCGATCGCGAGTGCCGTCTTGCCGGCAGCGGTCGGTCCCATCAGGCAAACGACGAGCGGTGCATTGCTCATGGCAAAGAAACCGGCACAGCCTCAGCGGCCGCGCGCAAACAGCTGGTCCAGGTCGGCCATCGACAAGGCAACGCGCGTTGGCCGGCCGTGATTGCACTGCTCGCTGCGTTCCGTGCGCTCCATGTCGCGCAGCAGGCTGTTCATCTCTTCCACCGTCAGGCGGCGATTGGCACGTATCGAGGCATGGCAGGCCGAGCCTGCCAGCACGCGATCCAGCACCTCGAGCAGTTCGTCCATGACCAGATCCGGACCCAGTCCGGGCAGCAGCTGACGAACCACCGTTGCCGGATCATTGCCAGCCAGCAGGACCGGAAGGCCGCGAATCGCAATCCGGTCGGGCGCGATGCGATCGAGCAGAAAACCGCAACGGGCCAGCAACTCGCCGTGCTGCTCGACCTGGTCAGCCTCACGCTCGCTGACGGCAAGCGAAGGCGGCACCAGCAGCGCCTGCACCTGGACAGCCGACTGGCGGACCGATGCCTTCAGCTTTTCGTAACTGACCCGCTCATGGGCGGCGTGCGCATCGACGATGACCAGTCCGCCGGCATTCTGCGCGAGGATGTACACGCCGTGCAGCTGCGCCAGGGCATAACCAAGTGGCGGAATCCCGTCCACCGTTGCCGCCGGCGCGGCCAGTTGCGCATAGCTTGCGAGCTGCTCGCGTACCGTACCGGCATCGACCGGCGGGCTGAAGACCAGCGGATTCTGGCGGGCCAACATCGGCGTCCCGGCATACGCAGCCGACTCATGCACTCCCCCGCCGCCTTCGTCGGCGACCACCGGTTCGGCAATCGCCGCCTCGACCGTACGCCGCACGAAATCGCGCACCGGCCCCGGCTCGCGAAACCTGACTTCCTGCTTGGCCGGATGCGCGTTCACATCGACCCAGGCCGGATCCATGTCCAGATACAGCACGAAGGCCGGCCAGCGATCCCTGTAGAGGACGTCGCGATAACCGGCCCGCACCGCACCGGCAAGCAGCTTGTCACGGATCGCACGGCCGTTGAGGAACATGTGCTGCAGGTCGGGCCGGGTGCGCGCGTGCACGGGACGTACCAGCCAGCCCCGCAACAACATCCCGCCGGACTCGCGCTGGATGTAGATCGCGTTGTCGGTGAATTCACGGCCGCATATGCGGGCAACCCGGTCCAGCAACTCGGCCGGCGTGACCGCAGCCGGCAGATCCAGGATCACGCGACCGTTATGCGTCAGCCGCAGGGCTACGCCACTGCGCGACAGGGCGATGCGCTCGATGACCTCGCGGACGCGGCCAAACTCCGTGCGCTCGCTGCGCAGGAAACGCCGGCGTGCCGGCGTATTGAAGAAAAGATCGCGCACCTCGACCGTGGTGCCGGGCGGATGCGGCGCCGGACTGGCGCCGCCACTGCCACCATCCACACCATCGAGCATGAAGC
The DNA here is from genome assembly GCA_023383705.1 of Gammaproteobacteria bacterium. Taxonomy (GTDB): domain Bacteria; phylum Pseudomonadota; class Gammaproteobacteria; order Steroidobacterales; genus SHZI01. Next base: position 9,653 of record JAHDYM010000067.1, read on the forward strand.
CGGCATCAGCCGACTGTGGCCGGGAGGTGATCCGCAGGCGCGACACGGAGGCGATGCTCGGCAATGCTTCGCCGCGAAAACCCAGCGTGGCAACCTGCTCGAGTTCCTCCAGCGAGCTGATCTTGCTGGTGGCGTGTCGGGCAAGCGCCAGGGCCAGTTCCTCTCGCGGGATGCCGCCGCCGTCATCGCGTATCCGGCAGAGCTTTATCCCCGCCTCCTCGAGTTCGATCTCGATGCGCGACGCGCCCGCATCCAGGCTGTTCTCGAGCAGTTCCTTGACCACCGAAGCCGGATGCTCGACCACCTCACCAGCAGCAATCTGATTGACGAGGTGAGCGGAGAGCTGTCGAATCGGCATCCGCCGATTGTTTCAAATACGACGGCCAATGCAAACCGGACAGGCCGCCAGGCCATCGAGGGCCGGGGGACGTGATCAGGTGGTTTCGACTGGGATCCGCAAAGTCTGCCCGAGACGGACGGTGTCGGAACGCAGGCCATTGGCCGCACGGATCCGCTGTATGCTGGTGTTGTAGCGGTCGGCGATCGCCGAGAGCGTATCGCCACGGCGGATCACGTGGCGGATGTCGCGAGCGGGTTCTTCGGTCCCGGCGGCTGCCGTGAGTACGCCCCGTCCCGGATTGCCATCGAAGTAACGACGGATGCCGCCCAGCACCGCACGGGCAAGCTTGTCCTGATGCCTCGCGGAACCGAGGTTGCGCTCATCCTCGGGATTGGAAATATAGGCCGTCTCGATCAGCACCGACGGCACGTCGGGCGACTTCAGCACCATGAACGGCGCATGCTGCACCCTGTCCCGGTGCAGTCGCCCGAGCCCTGCCATCTCGCGCAGGATCGCGTCGCCGACACTGATGCTCGAACTGATCGAGGCATTCTGCGACAGGTCCATCAGCACCGATGCCAGCACCGGATCCTTGTCGCCCAGTTCCACGCCGCCGATGAGTGCTGCGTTCTCGCGTGCCGCCAGCCGGCGCGAGGCCTCGTCGCTCGCCGCCTTTTCCGAAAGCACATAAACCGTGGAACCGCGCGCACTGCGGTTCATGGCTGCATCGGCATGAATCGAGATGAACAGGTCCGCGCTGACCGAGCGCGCGCGCTCCATGCGGGCCCGCAAGTCCAGGAAACGATCATCGCGGCGGGTCAGGACGCCCCGCATGCCGGGCTCGCTGTTGATGAGGTCCACGAGGCGGCGGCTGATCGCCAGGGTGACATCCTTTTCCCTCAGGCCACCGCGCCCCAGTGCACCCGGATCATGGCCGCCGTGGCCTGCATCAACCACCACCACGATATCGCGTACCGGCCGGACGGGCTTTTCGGGGGCTGGCATCGCCGGTGCGGGGGCCGGGGCCAATTGTGCCTGTGCCTGTGCCTGTGCCTGTGCCTGTGCCTGTGCCTGTGCCTGTGCTTCTGGCTGGGCCGCATTGAGCGGTTGCAGTTCGATGGTCAGGCGCGCTGCCGAGGCCTCGCCATCGGCAGTCGTGAGCGGCCGCATGGCAGTAGCGAGATCGAAAACCATGCGCAGCCCACCATCACGGTACGCGGCACGCACCCCGCGTACAGCGCCCGCGGCAGCCGGCAGGGGCAGCGCGCTGCGAGCGAGGGCCGCAGCCGAAATGTCCAAAACCACCCGGTCCGGGTTGCCGAGCGTGAAAACCTTGTAGTCGGCAGACTGCGAGAGGCGCAGTTCAATACGGGTGCCTGCGGGCTGATCGAGGAGCTGTACGGCCTGCACCTGCAGGCGCCCGGCAGCGCCGGCGCCGGGGATGTGAATCAGCAAGCCGGCGATGATGCAGACGAGGCAGTTGACCCACCTGTGCTTCACGCTCTGCCTCCCGGATCCCAAGTACGCGGCTGATTATACGTAATCCAAGTGGCGTGGGAAACAATATTCCTTTTTTAAATATGGGGATAGCAGTGGTACATCAATGGGTAAATGAAGATCCCGGCTGAATCGCTCATGCCTGCTGGGCGCAGTGATCCGGGCCGGGCAGATCCGTTACCAGGAGTTCCAGCAGCCGGGCGCCCACCATGGACCGCGCCCCGATGGAAACCTGGCGGCCACCATCGACGATCGAAAGGTGGATATCCAGGTCAGCGGGCGGCAGGCGCCCCTGCCCCCGCGCCGGCCACTCGACCAGCAGCAGGCAGCCGGCACCAAACTGGTCGGCAATGCCGAGGGCATCGAGTTCGGCGGGATCCCGGAGGCGGTACAGGTCGGCATGAAGGAGCTGAAAGCCGCCGGCCGCATAGGGCTCGACCAGCGTATAGGTGGGACTTGGCACCCGCCCCGGGTAGCCGAGACCTGCCAGCACCGCCCGGGCCAGGGCGGTCTTGCCGGCACCGAGTTCACCCTCGAGGTAAATGCAGAACTGCAGCGGCTTGAGTACGGCAAGCGCCCGGGCCACGGCTTGACCGAGTCGCGCCGTCGCGGCCGGATCAGCCAGCATCAGTGTGCTGGATTCAGCCACGTACGGAACTGCGCGAACAGATCGCTGGCCAACAGCCCGCGTTCACCCTTGAGTGCCGCCGCATCCCCCGCAGCGGCATGGATATACGCGGCGGCTGCAGCCGTCTGCACATCCGCAGCCCCGGTCTGGGCGACCAGGCCTGCAACCAGTCCGGTCAGCACATCGCCCATGCCTGCGGTAGCCATGCCGGGATTGCCACGGTCGATCAGCACGGGGACGCCGCCCGCCCTGCCGACCAGGCTGCCATGACCCTTGAGGATCACCGTACCACCGTACTGACGGCACAGTTCTTTCAGCGCCGCGAAACGGTCCGCCTGCACAGTGGCACTGTCGGTGGCGAGCAGCCGCCCGGCCTCGCCCGGATGGGGAGTGAGTATCCAGTCGTCCCGGTGCAGCTTGCGCTCAGCGAGCAGGTTCAGCGCATCGGCATCGAGCACCAGGGGCAGCCCGCTGGCCACGACCTTATCGAACAGTTGCCGCGACCACTCGCCCCGGCCCAGACCCGGGCCACAAGCGACGACCGTGGCGCGCGCCAGCAGTACATCGAGATCAGCGCACACCGCCACGCCCGAACACATGAGTTCCGGCCGACCCAGTGGCAGCAGCAGCGCGTGCTCGGGCCGGGTCGCCACCGTGACCAGCCCGGCGCCAGCCCGCAGGGCGGCTTCCCCGGCCAGGCGGACGGCGCCACTCATGCCGTGATCACCGCCGACTATCAGCACATGGCCAAAGCTGCCCTTGTGCGCATTCGTCGGACGCGGCGGCAGCAATTGCAGCAGCTCGTCGCGGCCATGCAGGCGAAACAGCGGCGCCATGCCCGTTTGCACCACGAGGCTGGCCGGGATATCCAGCCCCGCGAACTCGATCGCGCCGCAACAGTCCGGCCCCGAACCGAGATACAGGCCGGCCTTCTGGCCGACAAAGGTCACGGTCAGGTCAGCCAGCATCGCAGCACCAAGGATCTCGCCGTTCTCACTGTCGAGCCCGCTCGGCACATCGAGGGCGAGCACCGCACGTGCTTCGGCGTTCACCGCTTCGATGGCCGCCAGGTATTCGCCCGCAACCGGCCGCTGCAGGCCGGTACCGAGCAGCGCATCGACGACCAGGTCGGCGCGCCCGACCAGCGCCAGCGAAAACGCCTCGGTCGTGCCGCCCGCAGCCTGATAGTCGCGCCAGGCTGTCGCCGCGTCGCCAGACAGTTTCGCCGGCTCGGACAGGGCAACCACGCTGACATCCAGGCCGGCTGCCAGGGCCAGCCGGGCGACGACGAAACCGTCGCCGGCGTTGTTGCCGGCACCGCACAGCACCAGCCAGCGCTGGGCGTCGGGCCAGCGCTCGCGGGCAATCCTGAACGCAGCCTGCCCGGCACGCGTCATCAGTTCATGACCGGGGATCCCGCCATCGGCGATGGCCCGCCGGTCGAGTTCCCGGACCTGCGCCGGCGTCCACACGCTGCGTGCCATATCAGTCATGCCGGTGATTATACTGGCGTATCCAGGACTCACGGTCCCTGCCCGTCGCCATCGTGTCAGCTTTCCTCCCCGACTCGCCCGAACTCGCCCGGCGCATCAAGAGCTGGGCGCTGGAGCTTGGCTTCCAGCAGCTCGGCATCACGCACACCGATCTGGCCACGGCCGAAACCCGGCTGAATGCCTGGCTGGCTGCCGGCCTGCATGGCGAACTCGACTACATGGCAAAACACGGCAGCAAGCGCAGCCGGCCGGCAGAACTGTGGCCGGGCACCTGCCGGGTACTGAGCGTCCGCATGGACTACCTCGACGCCGATATCGCCACCGCGGCACGCCGGCTTGCCGACCGCGACCATGCCTATATCGCGCGGTATGCGCTCGGGCGGGACTATCACAAGACGCTGCGCAAGCGGCTGCAGAAGCTTGCCGACCGGATTGCCGCCGAAGTGCAGCCGCACAACTACCGCGTGTTCACCGACAGCGCACCGGTGATGGAAAAACCGCTGGCCGAGGCCGCCGGCCTCGGCTGGATCGGCAAGCACACCAACCTGGTCAACCGCCACGCCGGCTCATGTTTCCTGCTGGGTGAAATCTATACCGACCTGCCACTCGCAATCGATACACCGGCCAGCAATCATTGCGGCAGCTGCCAGGCCTGCCTGGATGTCTGCCCGACCCGGGCGATCATCGCGCCCTATACGCTGGATGCCCGCCGCTGCATCAGCTACTTCACGATAGAGACGCCGGGTCCGATCCCGACGGAACTGCGAGCGGCGATGGGCAACCGCATCTTCGGTTGCGATGACTGTCAGCTGGTCTGTCCCTGGAACAGGTATGCGCGGCCCGGCACGGAAGCGGATTTTGCCGCCCGGCATGGACTGGACCACGCCGGACTGGTCGAACTGTTCGGCTGGACCGAAAGCGAATGGAGCCAGCGGACCGAAGGCAGCGCGCTGCGCCGGGCCGGATATGCGGGCTGGTTGCGCAACATCGCCGTTGCCCTCGGCAATGCACCGACCTCGCCGCAGGTTCTCGCCGCCCTGCGGGCGCGCCGTGAGCACCCGCTCGAACTGGTGCGCGAGCATGTGGCCTGGGCGCTCGCGCAGCACGAGCGGCCGGCGGACAGTAACTGACTCAGAGCTCGACCAGCTGGTTGTCGATCAGGCGCGCACGCCCGAGATGCGCAGCGGCCAGCACCACGAGGCGCCGGTCCGCCGGCTGTGCAGGCTTCAGGTCCCCGGCATTGCGGATCGAAAAATAGTCGGGACGGAAGCCGGCAACCACGAGCGCGGCCTTGCCGTGCGCCTCGAGTGCCGCGAAGTCGCGCGCACCGCCGCGCAGACGATCGCCACACTCGCTGACCGCGCGATACAGCGCAGGTGCCAGCTTGCGTTCGGCCGGACTGAGATACTGGTTGCGCGAACTGAGCGCGAGGCCGTCAGCCTCGCGCAGGGTCGGCCCGGCGATGATCCCGACCGGGTAGTGGAGGTCAGCCTGCAAGCGGCGAATGATGGTGAGCTGCTGGTAGTCCTTCTGGCCAAACACGGCCACATCCGGCTGCACGATATTGAACAGGCGACTGACGACCGAAGCCACGCCGTCAAAGTGGCCGGGGCGAAACTCGCCGCACAGGATCGTCGACAGCCCGGGCACCGACACGACCG
>JAHDYM010000068.1 GCA_023383705.1 Gammaproteobacteria bacterium
CGGAGCTTGGCAGCCTCCATGAAGAAGTTCATGCCGATGCCGAAGAAGAACGACAGGCGCGGAGCGAAATCGTCGACCTTCAGGCCGCTCGCGAGCGCAGCGCGCACGTACTCGATGCCATCGGCCAGCGTGTAGCCCAGTTCCTGCACCGCTGTCGCCCCGGCTTCCTGCATGTGGTAGCCGGAAATCGACACCGAGTTGTATTTCGGCATGTGCTTCGAGGTGTAGGCGATGATGTCCGCGACGATGCGCATCGAGGGTCCGGGCGGATAGATATAGGTGTTCCGGACCATGAACTCCTTGAGGATGTCGTTCTGCAGGGTGCCATTGAGCCTGGCCTGCGCGACGCCCTGTTCCTCGGCGGCGACGATATACATCGCCATCACCGGCAGCACCGCGCCGTTCATCGTCATCGATACCGACATGCGGTCGAGCGGGATGCCGTCGAACAGGATCTTCATGTCCTCGATCGAGTCGATGGCAACGCCGGCCTTGCCGACGTCGCCGACCACGCGCGGGTGGTCGGAGTCGTAACCGCGATGGGTGGGCAGGTCGAAGGCGATCGAGAGGCCGGTCTGGCCGGCGGCGAGGTTGTCGCGGTAGAAGCGGTTGGATTCCTCGGCGGTCGAGAAGCCGGCGTACTGCCGCACGGTCCAGGGCCGGCCGGCGTACATGGTGGCGCGCGGGCCGCGCACATAAGGTGCGAAGCCGGGCAGGCTGTCCAGATGGCTGAGGCCCTGCAGGTCTTCGGCCGTATACAGCGGGCGTACCGGAATGCCCTCCGGCGTCTGCCAGATCAGGCTGTCCGGCGTCTTGCCCTTGCTTTCCCGGGTGGCGAGCTTGTCCCAGTCCTGCCGCGATCGTTTGCCGAAGTCTGCCATTCCATCATCCTGTCGTCGGTGCATCGTTGCGCTGCCTGATTGCCTCGTGCAGGGTCAGCACCCGCCGTGCTTCTTCCGCATGCAGGGCCTCGATCATGCGCCCCTGCATGACCGCTATACCGCTGCCGCGTTTGGCTGCTGCTTCCCAGGCACTGAGCAGCTTGCGGGCCGCCTCGGCCTGCGCTTCCGGGACACCGAATATTTCATTGGCGGTGTCGACCTGTCCCGGATGAATGAGGCTCTTGCCGTCAAATCCCAGCGCCTTGCCCTGCTGGCAGGCGGCGCGGAAGCCCGGGTGGTCGCCGATGTCGCCGAATATGCCGTCGAGTATATCAAGACCCTGTGCCCGGGCCGCCAGGACGCAGTGGCTGAGCGCCGGCAGCAGCCCGCTGCGCTCCGGTCCCGGATCGAGGCGCATTGCCTTGGCCAGATCGGCCGTGCCCATCACGACCACCGCGAGCCGCCCGCTGCTCGCCACGATTCGTTGCAGGTCGAGCACGCCCCGGGGCGTCTCGGCCATGATCCAGATCCGCATCCCGGCCGGGGCATGCTGCTGGTCGAGGAGGGTGGCGGCGTGCACGACCGTCTCCGGGCTCTCGACCTTGGGCAGCAGGACGGCATCTGCCCTGCTGGTCGCTGCGGCAAGCAGGTCGTCGATGCCCCATGTGGTGTCCAGGCCGTTGATGCGGATCACGATTTCCTGCTGGCCGAAACCGCCGCCAGCCACCCGGTCGATCACGGCCGCGCGTGCGGCCGGCTTGGCTTCCGGCAGTACCGCATCTTCAAGGTCGAATATCAGGCCATCGGCCGGCAGGTCGGCAGCCTTGGCCAGTGCCCTGGGATTTGCGCCGGGTACATAGAGGACCGAGCGGCGTGGCCTGATTGTCAGCGGAGCGTTCATGGGGGCGGCAAGGATACCTTAATAGATGCGGGCATCGGCCGGTGCTGGCAACATCCATCGATCTGGCGAGTCGGTAGCGGGAGAACCCGGATGTTGCGCAAGGCAGTGGTCGTCGTGCTGTGGCTGTTTGCCCTGTCGGTGGCGGGTATCGCGGTTTTCACCCGGGTCGTTGACAGGTACCAGGCCGACGGCGTCCTCCGGCTGTCGATACTGTCCGCACCGGTACGCGTGGTACGGGATGAGCAGGGCGTACCTTATATATACGCCGGGTCACTGGATGACGCGATTCGCGCGCAAGGCTGGGTGACGGCGCAGGATCGCCTGCTGCAGATCGATTTCGAGCGCTACCTCGCTGCCGGACGGCTGTCGGAGCTGATCGGCGAGTCTGCGCTGGAAGCCGACATTGCGGCAAGGCTGGCCGGCACGGCCCGCCATGGCCGCCGTCACGCCGAACTGCTGGGGCCCGCTGACCGGCGCCTTTATGAGTTGTATCTGGAGGGACTCAACGCCTACATCGCCGGGCAGGGCAGCGAGCACCAGTTCGGCTTCGGCTTGCTGGGAACGCAAGCCGAACCCTGGACGCTTGCCGATGTGATGACCCTGCAGTACTTCCTCAACTGGTCGAGTTCGGTCAACCTGCAGGCGGAACTGATCAGCCAGCGGCTCATCGACCGGCTGGGCGCGGCGAAGGCTGCGGAGATCCGCCAGCTCACCATCAATCCCGATGACAACAGCGGGACTGGCCTGGATGCAGCCCTGTCTGCGCCGCAGCCGCTTGCGCTGGACCTGAAGCCCGGGACTGCGTGGCTGAGGTCCGGTCCGCAGCCGCGCGAGATCGGCAGCAACCAGTGGGTGATGAGCGGCGCCCGCTCGGTAAATGGCGCGCCGGTACTAGTCAACGATCCGCATATCGATGCGCGCAACCTGCCCGGCATCTGGCATCCGGTCGGACTGATCACGCCGGGGTTTCGCGCGGTGGGTGCCGCGGGTCCGGGCATCCCGGGCCTGGCCGTCGGTCGCACCAGTCATATCGCCTTTGGCGTGACCAATGCCTATGCCGATGTGATCGACCTGTTCATCGAGACCGAAGATCCGCAGCGACCGGAGCATTACCTGGAAGGCGGGCAGTCCTTCCCCTTCGAGGTGATCGAGGAAACGCTGCGTGTGCGCGAGCGGCCGGGTTCCTCGAAGTTCCGTACGGTACCGCTGAAGATCCGCCTCACCCATCGTGGCCCGGTGATTTCCGACCATGGCATGGGCGTGTCGGCGGGCAAGCTGATTTCGATGCGCTGGAGCGCGCCTGAGGACATGGCTGCCGATACCGGCCAGCATGCATTGCTCACGGCCCGCTCGGTCGAGGAGGCGCGTCGTGCGGTGTGGCGGAATACGGCGCCCTATAACTATGTGATTGCCGACATGCAGGGCAATATCGGCCACGCGACAGCAGGCCGCGTGCCGATTCGCCGGCGGGGTGATGGCTCGGTACCACTGCCGGTCACCGATGGCGAGGATGCCTGGGCGGGCTTCATTCCGGGCGAGCAGATGCCGGGTCAGTTGAATCCCGCGCGCGGCTGGGTAGGCAACGCCAATCACCGCACTGTGCCGGCTGGCTATCCCTTCGCCTATTCGACCTACTTTGCAGCTTCCTGGCGCTATCGGCGCATGCTCGAGTTGCTCGACCAACCCGGGCTGCTCGCTGCCGAAGACCATTGGGCATTCATGCGCGATACACGGAACAGCATGGCGGAGCAGCTTGCACCGGTCATGGCGAAGGCGCTGCTGGCCGCCGAAGACACGCGTGCCCTCGGCGAAGTTCTCGCTGGCTGGAACCATGTCGATGATGTCGAGCTGGTTGCGCCAACGGTATTCCAGGCGGTCTACCGCGAGTTTGCCCGCCAGACTTTCGTCGATGAGCTGGGTGAGGAGCTGAGCGAGGAAATGCTCGGCAGCTGGTATTACTGGCACGAGCGGCTTGCGCGCATGGTTCTTGAGGATGGCTCGTCCTGGTTTGACGATACGCGCACGCCTGCGGTTGAAAGCCGCGACGAGATGTTCCGGCGTGCCGCGCGTGTCGCGGCCCGCGAGCTTGCCGAAGCTGCGGGTGCCGATTCTGCCCAGTGGCAGTGGGGGCGATTGCACACGGTGAGCTTTTTCAGTCCGCTCATCCCCGGCAAGGCCCTGGCAGAAGTTCTGGGGGCGGGGACGCACGCGAAGGAGGGTTCGGGGGAAACCATCAACCGGGCTACCTACAAGTTCGGCAAGCCCTGGGATGCCACCAGCATCGCGTCGATGCGCGTGGTGGCAGACCTCGCCGATCCGGACAAGGTGATGGCGGTGCTGGTGGGCGGGGCCAGTGGCCGGCAGTTCGACCGGCACCTCAGGGACCAGACGCCCGCCTGGCTTTCGGGCGAGCCGCGTTACTGGTGGTTCAGCGATGCGGCGATCATGCAGCACAAGCGCACGGAGCTTCTCCTGCAGCCCTGAGCCGCTGAAGTGTGCGCATTATGTTCAATAAAAGCCATTTCATACAATCACTTAAATAGCGTTTTTGTCCCGGTCTACTTGTGTTCATGCAGCAGCAGGCGCTAAGCTGGACCCATTCAAGAAAGAGGCCGCCCGGGATGTTCCGGAGCAGGTCGGCGATGAGTCAGTGGGGAATCATCCGATGCGCAGCGTGAAAGCTCTGTTGGGACTTGGTGCAGTCGCCGCTGGTTTCTGCGTACCTGCAGCCCATGCCGTACCCGTCACACTTTGCGGGACCAGCATCTGCTACGAGTACGACAACAATCCAGGCGTGAACCCCGGCATCGCCCTCTATGGCGCACCGACCCTGCTCAGTGGCAATACCCTCAGTTTCGTCCCCACCAACTTCAATGCCGATTCCGACCCCGGCAGCGCGATTCCCACGCCCACCAGCGTTGCGGTATTCAAGTTCAGTCGGGTCTACACCACTGATGGCGGTGAGGTGGCTTCGATAACGGTGACCGAGAGCGGTGACTACCAGATCATCGGCAGCGGTGCAGTCAACGCGAACATGCGGCTGCAGAGCGTCGACAATGTCGACGATGGTGCGGTCACGCCGGGGTTCGCGGAGTCCACCGCCCCGCAGTTCAACTGGAACACCTCGACGCCCACCGGCTTCGCCTTTGCAAACTGGTCCCTGATCGGCGTGATCACACCGGCCGCGCTGTTCTCCGACCTGGCAACCGACGTTGACTTCTCGATCCAGAACACCCTGCAGGCCTTCGCCGCTTCGCCCAGCTATGCCTTCATACAGAAGAAGCTCAGTTTGACGGTGACTGCGACTTCCACGGTGGTGCCCGTACCAGGTGCGGTGTGGCTCTTTGGTTCGGCCCTCGGTGTGTTTGGTTTCATGCGGCGTAAAGCTGGCTGACCCGAAGGATGCAGGGGAAGAAACCCGCACTCGTGCGGGTTTTTTTTGTCTGCGGAATCGTGATGACTTGTTCAGTGCTTATGTCGTTTTGCGCACTGTTGTTTCCGGCAATTAACTAGAATGCCTTATCCATGAACATGCATGCGCAAAAAGCTCCATTGCAGCTACTCACCGTGATGCTGGCGGCAGTCGCTGCCGTATTTGCCGCTCCCGCTCGGGCCGTGCCCGTGCAGCTTTGCGGGCAGACCGTCTGCTACGAGTACGATGACAATCCCCTGGTGAACGAAGGACTGCTGCTCTTCGGTGCGCCGCGCCTGCTCGGCAACAGTGATGTGCTCAGTTTCACGCCGGCGGTTTTCAACGCGATGGCCTTTGGCGCGGGTGGCTTCGACGAGCGAGCTGCCGGCTTCCGTTTCAGCCGCATCTGGTCGCCTGCCGGGCTGGAGATCGGCACGATCAGCATCAGCGAATCGGGCGACTACCAGGTTTTCAATGGTGGCAGCGTCAGCGCCGGCCTGGTAATGCATTCGGATGATCTGGTCGATGATGGCCGCGGACCGGGCTATCTGGAATCGGTTACCGTGGTGGAGAGTTTCGGCAGCTCTGTGCCAACGGGCTTGCCGTTTCAGAACTGGAGCCATACGAGCAGTATCGATCCGGCGGCTGCCTTTGCCGATCTGGCGACCAGCGTCGACCTGACCATCTTCAGCGTTCTGCAGGCGACGACCGGAGAGGCGGGTCACTCGGCTTTTGTCGCACGCAAGTTGTCGATGGTGGCAGCTACTGCCGTGGTGCCGGCGCCGGCCAGCTTCTGGTTGCTGGCGAGTGCGATGGTGGCAATGGCCAGCGGTCTGCGGAAACCAGCGCGCCGGTCCTGAGCTGATCGGTGCAGTGGCCGGCATTGCTGCGATGCGCCGCGCAGCCCGGAGCCGAGGGCCTTGATCCCGCCCTGCCAGGCACCTCAAACCTCAGCATGGATATCATTGCAAGTATCTGAAGATAAAATGAATATAGCCGGGCAGCGGTGCCCGGTCTTATGTCAAAAATCAGCCCGTCTGCGCACGTTCTGCCGATGCTTGTGTTTGGGTGCATGTCCGTGCTGTTATCGGCTCAAGTCTCAGCAAGAGACACGTTCTAAATAACACGACTCTGGTGGGGGGATTCCCGGTGAATAAGGCAGTAAAACTCGGTGGGCTTGTCTGTGCGCTGGCCCTGCCAGGGCTTGCGGTGGCGACGCCTCTCTATGACACATTCGGGCCATTGACCGGCGCAAACTTTGGTGGCGTTGGAATCCCGAATGATTCTGTGGCGATCTCCTCGCAGTTTGAGGACGGTGCCAACACGATCACGGTTGCGATGAACGCTACCCAGCGCCATTCGAATCCTGTCGTCACCAACGACGGGGCAGGTACCTTTTTCGCCGGTACCGGCAGCAATACGGGTGGTAACAACGAGAGTGCGCTCACCGGCGCACTCTGGAATTTCAACTTCTACATCGATGTCAGCGGTCCGGGTGCGATACTGGCCAATTACGACATCAAGCTCTACTACGACTTCAACCCGGCTTTCGATAACGGCCCGGTTGACCTCGGCGTTATCAATGTCACGAACGGGATTCTCGCCAGCGCCAACCCCCTTGCGACCAATGTCCAGGGATCCGAGAACCTGATGTTCAGCTATCTTGCGACTTCCATTCCCGGATATCTGACCGCGCCAGGTGGTGCATTCACCAGTTTCAACCCGAATGCGACCGGCGAGTACAACTTTGCCATACAGGTCGCCCGGGCTGGCTGGAGTGTCGAGCAGGTACGTATGGACGTACAGGTCGTCCCGGTTCCCGCTGCGGTCTGGCTGTTCGGTTCGGCGCTGGGTCTGATGGGCCTGGCAAGACGCCGCGTATCTGCTGCCTGACCGGATCCGGCTTTCAGTTGATGAGAAACCCCGCCAATTGGCGGGGTTTTTCTTTTGGGCAACGGTCAATCCCTTAAGCTGAAGATCACTAAAACCCGTTGAGCATCAATTCAATTCGATCCCAGCTCCACTGCCGGATTCTTCTTATGTAAAAAAGCCTCAATCAGCATGTGCTTTTTTTCTTCGCTGAGCGCACAAAAGCTTGCCTAAACATGGGTGCTGTGTTTCCATCGGACCGAGTCTAAAATTCAACAACAACGACTCGGGGGGTTCCGGTGAAAACACGATTGCTTCTGGCTGCAGGCTTGCTGTCTGCAGTGGGGTCTGCAAATGCCGCATCCGCGTCTTACTATCTCGATCAGAGCAACGTCGAGGGAACCTGGGCAGACGGTGTCAACTATCTGCTGGTGACGATCTCGGACAGCCTTTCCAATCCAGGTGATATCGAGTTTCTGGTCACGCCACTCGCTACTCTGAGCAGTTCGGCGGGGTCGAATTTTGGCATCCAGCGCTTCGGCTTCAACACCACTGGTGCTGGCAATGCACTGACTGCCGCAAATATCATCGATCCGGCGGGCTGGACTACCGGCAGCGGCAATCTCGACGGCTTTGGTGCCTTTGAGGTCAGAGAGGATGGAACCGGTTCCAACCGCCAGAACCCGCTGTTTTTCCGCATCACCGGTATCGCCGGTGACACGATTTACGACTACGCAGTCAATGGTGCAGGCGGTGCGCAAGGCACCTATTTCTTTGCCGCCCATGTGGCCGGCATGACAGTCGGTCCTGGCAGCGCCTATTTCGGCGGCAGCACGCTCGTGCCGGTTCCCGCTGCCGTGTGGCTGTTCGGTTCAGCGCTGGGTTTCCTGGGCCTGGCGAAACGCCGGACCGCGTTTGCCTAGCTGCGCGCGCTTGCCGGTCCCGCACTGGCAGGATCGGGCTTGTGGGGATCGATCCTGAGCGTGCTGGCAGCCGTGCCTAGTTCGCTGGCAGACACCGCGCCGGCGTCGTGCAGGGCGGCCAGTGCAGCCCAGGCGACGTACTCCGCGCTGACCTCGAACCAGTTGCGCAGATCGGCCCTGGATTCGCTGAGGCCGTAACCGTCGGTACCGAGCACGACGTAGGGACCGGGGACCCAGCGCGCGATGCCGAGCGGCAGTGATTTCATGTAATCGCTGGCCGCCACAAACACGCCCTGCTCGGCGGCCAGCAATTCCGACACATACGGCTTTGCCGGCCGGCTGCCCGGTGCAAGGTGATTCTGTCTTTCGACGCGCAGTCCTTCGCGGCACAGCTCGTTGTAGCTGGTGACGCTCCAGACATCGGCGGAAACACCGAGCTTCGCCAGCAGTTCCTGCGCACGCAGCACCTCGGTCATGATTGCCCCGCTGCCGAACAGGTGCGCCTTGCGCCGCTTGTCGGCAACCGCCTCGCCGGTCCGGAAACGGTACATGCCGCGCACGATGCCCTCGGCCGAACCCTCGACCATCGGCGGCATGGCGTAGTTTTCGTTGTGGATGGTGATGTAGTAGAAAACGTTTTCCTGCTGCTCGTACATCCGGCGTATGCCTTCGCGGATGACCACGGCAAGTTCACTGGCGAAGGCCGGGTCATAGCTCAACAGGTTGGGAACGGTGCTGGCGATGACCTGCGAATGGCCATCCTGGTGCTGCAGTCCCTCGCCGTTGAGGGTGGTGCGGCCGGACGTGCCACCGAGCAGGAAGCCGCGGCAGAGCATGTCGCCGCAGCTCCAGATCATGTCGCCGACGCGCTGGAAGCCGAAGATCGAATAGAAGATGTAGAAGGGGATGGTCGGTACGCCGTGAACCGCGTAGGCGGTACCCGCAGCCAGGAACGAGGCCATTGCGCCGGCCTCGCAGATGCCTTCCTGCAGGATCTGGCCGTCGGTGGCCTCGCGGTAGGGCATCAGCGTCGAGCTGTCGACCGGCCGGTACTTCTGGCCCTCCGAGGAATAGATGCCGGCCTTGCGGAACAGTGCCTCCATGCCGAAGGTGCGCGCCTCGTCGGGCACGATCGGCACGATGTAGCGGCCCAGCTCGGCATGGTCGAGGAGCTTCGAGAGCATGCGCACGAAGGCCATGGTGGTCGACAGCGCACGTTCGCCCGAACCGTTCAGCTGTTCCTGGAACAGCGTCAGGGGCGGGGCGGTGAGGGCCGGACAGTTGACATGGCGTTGTGGCCAGCTGCCACCCAGGGCACTGCGCCTGGCCCGCAGGTAGCGGATCTCTTCACTGTCTGCCGGTGGGCACCAGAAATCAGCCCGGGCTGCCGCCTCGTCGGAAAGAGGAATGCCGAGGCGGCGCGCAGTCTCCTGGCGCTCCTCGATCGCCAGGTCCTTCTTCTGGTGGACGACATTCGAGCCCTCGTAGCCCTGCATGCCGTAGCCCTTGATGGTCTTGATCAGGATGACGGTCGGCCGGCCCTCGCTCTGGATCGCGCGGTTGAAGGCGGCGTAGATCTTGCGCTGGTCGTGGCCGCCGCGCTTGATGCAGCGGATTTCCTCGTCCGAGCGCACGCGCATGATGTCGGCGAGCCGCGGGTCGTTCTCGACCCAGTGTGCCCGGACCTCGGGACCGCTCGACACCGAATACATCTGGTAATCGCCGTCTACCGCACGTTCCATGCGCGCCTGCAGGACGCCCTCGTGGTCAATGGCGAACAGCGCATCCCACTCGCCGCTCCAGATCACCTTGATGACATTCCAGTTTGCGCCACGGAAGCTGCGTTCCAGTTCCTGGATGATCTTGCCATTGCCGCGGACCGGCCCGTCGAGCCGCTGCAGGTTGCAGTTGACCACCATGATCAGGTTGTCGAGGCGTTCGCGCGCGGCGATGTTGATGGTGCCCAGCACTTCGGGTTCGTCGGCTTCGCCGTCGCCGATGAAGTTCCAGACCTTGCCGCCGTTCCTGGGCTTCAGGCCGCGGTTCTCCAGATACTTCGCAAAACGCGCCTGGTAGATGCAGCTCGGCGTCGAGAGCCCCATCGAGGCGCAGGGCGAGGCCCAGAAATCCGGCATGTTGCGCGGGTGCGGATAGGAAGATAGCCCGCCGCCCGGCGCCAGTTCGCGACGGAAATTCTGCAGCTGCGTGATCGACAGCCGGCCCTCCAGCAGGGCCCGCGCATAGATGCCGGGTGCGCAGTGGGCCTGGATGCTGACCAGGTCGCCGCCGTAATCCGGCCCCTTGTTGCGGAAGAAGTGCTGCAGGCCGACCTCGAGCATCGTTGCACCCGAGGCGTAGGTGCCGATGTGGCCACCGACGCCGGTGCCGCTGTCGTAACCGCGCAGCACCATGGCCATGGCGTTCCAGCGGTTGATGTTCTCGATGCGCTGCTCGATCTCGATGTCGCCGGGATAGGCCGGCTGCTGCTCCAGCGGGATCGTGTTGCGATAGGGCGTGTTCAGCGTGGCATCTTCGACGATGACATGCGCATCCGTCAGGTAGTCGCGCACCGCCCTGAACAGGAGCTTGGCCCGCTCCGGCCCTTCGGTGTCCAGTACCGACTCGATGGAGTCGATCCATTCCCGCAGTTCGTCGTCGCCGGGGTCCATATCTGCGCGTCGTACAGCCATCTGTCCGTGCTCCACAGGATTGTGCGGAGGATAACCCGATCAGCCGGCAGGGTGGATGCGACCAGGACTCAGAACCGTGTCGCGCGCCTCGTTGTCCGGCAGTGCCTGGGGGTAATCCCGGTTGCAGTGCAGGCCGCGGCTCTCGTGGCGTGCCTGGGCACTGATGATGGTCAGTTCGGCGATCAGCGCCAGGTTGCGCAGTTCGATCAGGTCGTTGGTGACGCGGAAGTGGCTGTAAAACTCGGTGATCTCGCCGCGCAGCAGATCGACACGGTGGCGCGCCCGCGCCAGTCGCTTGTTGGTCCGGACGATGCCCACGTAGTCCCACATGAAGCGGCGCAGTTCGTCCCAGTTGTGCGAGACGACGACCTGCTCGTCGGGGTCGGTCACGCGGCTTTCGTCCCATGGCGGGATTTGCGGCAGGGCTGCCTGGTCTTCCGCCAGGTCGCGAACGATGCGCTTGTGGGCAGCCTCGGCGAACACCAGGCATTCGAGCAGTGAATTGCTGGCAAGCCGGTTCGCGCCGTGCAGGCCGGTGCAGGTGCATTCACCGACCGCGAACAGTCCGTGCAGATCCGTTGCCGCATCGAGGTCCGTGACGATGCCGCCGCAGGAGTAGTGGGCGGCGGGCACGACCGGAATCGGATCGCGGGTGATGTCGATGCCGAAGCCGAGCAGCCGCTGGTGGATGTTCGGGAAGTGCCGTTTGATTTCCTCGGCGGGCTTGTGGCTGATGTCGAGGTATACGCAGTCGAATCCGCCGCGCTTCATCTCCGCATCGATGGCCCGCGCCACGATGTCGCGCGGCGCGAGTTCCGCCCGCGGATCATGGTCGGGCATGAACTGACGCCCGTCCGGCAGGCGCAGGATACCGCCTTCGCCACGCACCGCCTCCGAGATCAGCAGCGACTTGGCAAGCGGGTGAAACAGGCAGGTCGGGTGAAACTGCACGAACTCCATGTTGGCCACACGACAACCGGCACGCCAGGCCATGGCGATGCCATCGCCGGTCGAGGTGTCCGGGTTCGTCGTATACAGATAGACCTTCGCCGCGCCGCCCGTGGCAAGAATCACGGTGCGTGCGGCAATGCTTTCCACCTGTCCGGTATTGCGGTTGAGCGCGTAGGCACCGACACAGCGGTTGGGTCCGGGCAGCCTGAGCTTTTCCGTGGTGATCAGGTCGATACCGATGCGGTCGTCGAGAATCCGGATGCCGGCATGAGCCTCTGCGCGGCTCGCCAGGCGGCTGATCACCGCGTCACCGGTTGCGTCGGTGGTATGCACGACACGGCGGCGAGAATGGCCACCTTCCCGCGTGAGATGCAGGTCCTGCGGGCGGCTGTCCTCCACAGGCGTGAACTGCACGCCCTGGTCGACCAGCCAGCGGATGGCACCCGGGGCCTTGCCGACGACGAAGTCCACCGTTTCGGCTTTGCAGAGCCCGGCACCGGCGGCCCGGGTGTCGGCTGCATGCTGCGCGGTGGAGTCTTCCGGATCCATGGCTGCCGCGATACCGCCCTGGGCCCAGGCGCTGGAACTCTCTGTCGAGGGCTTCTTGCGCAGGATGCCGACTGACAGACCGGAGTCAGCCAGGCGCAGGGCGGCAGAAAGACCGCCGAGCCCGCCACCGATGACGAGCACGTCGAATGGGGCCACGGATGTCATGGATGGGGCGTCTGCGCCCGGTTCAATCGCGGGCCGCGCTGCGGCCTACCGCCAGCATGCGCTCGAGTGACATCCTGGCCCGTTCGGCGACATCGGTGGGTACGTCGATCGCCGGACTCAAGTTCTCCAGAGCCGCGAGAATGCGCGGCAGGGTGATGCGCTTCATGTGCGGACAGAGGTTGCAGGGCTGGATGAATTCCACATCGGGAAACTCCACGGCAACATTGCCGGCCATCGAGCACTCGGTGATCATCGCGACCTGCCTGGGATGGACCTTGCCGACATGATCGATCATGGCCGATGTGGAGCCAACGTAGTCGGCTTCCAGCAGGACATCCTCGGGACATTCCGGGTGCGCCATGACATGGATGCCGGGGTGCATGGCCCTGAACTCGCGCAGCTCGGCGCCGGAAAAACGCTCGTGCACCTCGCAGGAGCCTTCCCACATCACCAGTTCAACCCTGGTCTGGCTGGCGACGTACTGGCCGAGAAACCGGTCGGGAATGAAGATCACCTTGTCGACGCCCAGCGATTCAACGACCTGGACCGCATTGGCCGAGGTGCAGCAGATGTCGGATTCCGCCTTCACCTCCGCTGAAGTGTTGACGTAGGTCACAACCGGCAGGCCCGGGTGTTTGGCGCGGAGGGCGCGCACGTCGGCTCCCGTGATCGAGGCGGCCAGCGAACAGCCCGCGCCCAGGTCGGGCAGCAGGACGGTTTTTTCCGGGCTGAGGATCTTGGCGGTTTCGGCCATGAAGTGCACGCCGCACATCACGATGATGTCGCACGCCGTGCGCGCGCCGAACTGGGCCAGGCCCAGCGAGTCTCCGGAATAATCGGCAACCCCGTGAAAGATCTCGGGTGTCATGTAATTATGCACGAGAATCAGTGCCTTGCGCTCGCTTTTTAAACGGTTGATCGCCGCAATCAGCGGTGCGTGCACCGGCCATTCGACTTCGGGTATCACATGGCGGACCCGCTCATAAAGGTCGCGGGTCTCACGCTCGATCTCGGCAGTGAAGGCAGGGGTCATTCGCTTGTCTCGACAGTGGCGGGGATTTTCCCCGGGCGCGGATTGCAAAGTATAAGGCACCGGCCGGTCTGCGGGATCTGCGAGGGGGGTCACGTCATGCTATCGGTGATTTCGCCAGAATTTCAGCAGTTTAGATGCCCCGGGGTTGCTGCGGGACTTATGGCCGATGCGCCGGCACAGGATCAGGTTCTGGGCGATTACGCTGCGTTGCTGCGTATTCTGCTGCCGCAGGCCTGTGGATTCTATTGCTACAGCCGCGATGGGGCCGCCATCTGGAGGGATCCCGGATCCGGTGCTGTCAGCCTTGATGCGAACTATGAAGCAGCGCTGAGCGCCTTCCGGAAGGGCGACTGCGCATTGCCCGAACGCGTGGATCTCGCCCACGGTGCCGCCTTCCTGCTGCCCTTGCGCAGCGAGAAGGACCAGACCCTCGGTGTACTCGTGATCCTCGTTGAGCCGCCGGCAAGCACGATGGATGCGGTGCGCTGCCTCGACGTCACGCGCCCCGCTGTGCAGACCTTGCAGCGCGAGCTGAGCCTCCGCTTCCGGTTGCTGGACGGATACCGCAAGCTCAATGTACAGGCATCCGAAGAACGTCTGCTGCATGAAGTGGACCGACTGGCTCATGAAGACGGCGATTGCACCCACGTGCTGGGCAAGGTGCTCGCCCTGTGTCGCCATTATCTGCAGGTCGATTCAGCCGCACTGCTGGTGCCAGACCGGCGCATTGCCCTGATCCAGGGTGATGGAATCCAGCACGCTGAACTCGGAAAGATTCTTGACGCCAGCATCGAGGCCCAACGCGAGGGCAGTGTACGTACGGTGACGCCGGACAAGTGGTTTGGTTCCGACCTGTACACCATCAACATCTGCCATTCCGAAAAGCGCCAGGCCGGGATACTTGCGCTGGCAGGCTGGCGCACGGCGGATTTCAGCCAGCGTCGCCGGTCACGGGTTGCGCGCTACATCGCCTCGCATATCGAGTCAATCCTGCAACGGGGTTTCGATACGCTGACGGGCTTCATGGCATGGTCGAGCTTCGCCGAACTGCTGGGCACCATCGGTGAGACACCGGGTAACAGTCATGCGCTGCTGTACTTCGACATGGATCGTCTGCACGTGGCCAATGACACCCTCGGGCGCGAGGTCGGCGACGAGATACTGAGCGGATTTGCAAAGATCGCGCGTGAGGAATTGCCTGGTCATGTGTTGACGCGCATCACGAGCGACAGCTTCGCCGCCCTGCTGATGGATACCGATATCGAAGCAGCGCGAGGGCATGCCGAGACCATCTGCAGCCGGGTTCGCCTGCTCGAGTTCGGGCGCGGTGACCGGATCTACCGGGCCTCGGTAAGCATCGGCGTCGGGCCCCTCGGGGGCGGGGGAGACGTGGAGGGCGGACCACTGGCGGCCGCGAAGGTGGCCTGTGGAGCAGCCAAGGATCGCGGCCGCGGACGTGTCGAGGTCTATCAGGCGGCCGATGAATCGATCATTCAGCGCTTTGATGATATCCGCCTG
>JAHDYM010000069.1 GCA_023383705.1 Gammaproteobacteria bacterium
AATGCCGCAGCGGGTTGCACTGCGGGAAATGCAGGCGTGAGGGCCGGATTCTCGCGCTGCACAAAACCGCAGGCGTTGCCAGCTCCTGCACGCCGCTGAGCCAAGCGCATGCAACCGCTTCAGTTGAGGTCGAACTCCCCCTGCCCCGCTATGCGGGACGAATACCAGCGGATAAGCCTGGTAGCATGGGAGTCACCAGCGAGCAATTCAGGCACATCGAGCCGTTCCTGCCAGTTCGGCGTGGCAACGTCTCGCTCAGCAACCTCGCCGTCTTCAACTGCCGCCAAGCAATCGGCGCGCCAGGAGAGACTGCATGTCCCTTCTCCCGTCAGCGATGAGGTAAACCGCCACAGCGTTTCCGACGACGCGATAAATGAGCCGGTAGGGCTTGAAGAAAACCTGCCGGTAGTCCTGGTCACCCAGGTCGCGCAACTCCTTCGGCTGGGATCCACGGGCTGGTGTGATCGACAGGCTTTCGGCGATTGCGAGGATCCGCTCCAGGACATGCTCGGCGCTTTGCGGCGAATCATGTGTCGCTATATGCGTGAAAATGTCCTCCAGGTCGCGCTCGGCGTCTTCGGTCAAGACAACTTCAAAGCGCATCAATCCTCCGGCAGTGCTTTGCCGCGCAATCGCCTAGCCACCTCGGCGAGTGGCCTGACCCGGCCCTGGGAGATTTGCTGGTTGCCCAGCGCCAGGATCTTCAGCAGTGCCAGGGTTTCCTGAGTTTGCTCATAAGTCGCCACGTCCTGGATGACGGCCTTGGCCTCCCCGTTCTGCGTGATGACCATGGGCCGTCGCTGGTCCGTCAGTTCCTGCAGCACCTCGGCGGCGTTGGCCTTGAGGTAGCTGATCGGCCGGATTTGGGTCGAATATCGCATGGAGACTCCCCGGTGCTGGACGGGACTAAATATAGTCCGTTATCAGTCCTCAGACAATGACCGCGATCGCGTCCTGTTGTCGATCGCGGGGAGCAGGACGTTCAAAGCCCCTGTTGCCGGCAGGTTAGCCGTGCGGCGCGATAATGCGGGCGTTGTGCTTTTGGATATTCGCTTGGCCTGCTCACTGCATCCACAGCTGACGGAGGTCGCCGCTGACGTTGTCCCTATACCGGGCGCACGGGCACTCCAAGAGGCATGCGATGACGCACTACAGCTTCTTCGTTGAGATAGCAGGAAACGGGTAGTCAGCCGGGAAGTCCGGAAACCATTCCCGCCACAGATTCTCGGTCCAGGCTCGCCCGCCGATGTAAGTCCATGCGTTTGCGTCGCCTTCACGAATACCGATCGTGAATGACAGGCTCTCTGCTCTTGCACCGTCGCTGTCGACAATCATTCGCGTCGCCACAATGGCGAAAGAGCGCTGCGCTGCGTGAACAATCCTGGGTGGAGACGGAAACGTGAATGACTCGATTTTCAGGTTCCGTTGCAGAGCCGAAGCACGGGCAGCGTCGATTACCCGCCTTAGCGCGCCCTCACCGCCAGAAAACTCAATCGCTCGGGGATACGTTGCCGTTATGGCAAAGGCGACATCGTCAGACGCACCAAACATTACTTCGGTCATGCGGCGCACCTCTGACGACAGCAACCTGCTTTCGTCCGCCGTCGCATCGCCAATCTGCATGTCCCCTGCCAGCGGTGCCGGCACGTCAGATCCGGCCCCACTTCGGGGCTGAGTTGCGGTCGTGAGCGCGGCAAGCAGACTCTGGACTGCGGTGGCACCGTCATCATTGCTAAAGATCTGAAACGCCGCAACCACGTCTCCAACCTGCACCATACCCGCCGCAATATGCTGGTATTCGCCAGGCTTGTAGCTGGCCTCGCTGAGGGAAAAATAATAGCCATTTCCCGAGGTACCCGAGATCGGCTTGATGTTGAGCGGCTGTGGGCCTGCGGCTTTCAGCCACTTATGGCCCTCCTTCTCGACGTTTGCCCGGATGACTTTCTGTATCGACGACGAAGTATTCGGGCGGGGTGGATACAATATCGTGACATCGGCGACAAATGCTTCGCCGGTCTTCGGCCGGAATTCAATGGCGGCTGATTCCCCATTCTCAGACTGTTGCAGTTCATCCTGCCAAGACACCGGAACGCGCAGTTCGAGCGTACCGCGGCTTGGCAATTGATAACTGCGAACCGTCGTGTCTTCAGCGACCGCTGGCAAGGCGCACGCCATGAGCAGCAATGGCATTGCCCATATCTGACAGTTCATTTTCGCTCGCCCCCGGATCAGATCGGATATTGGATCAAGATACCACCCGGCTGGAAACCGAAGGCGGTTTCGACTAAAAAAAACAGCGCCCAGACCTCACCGATGACGCCCCAGCAGGAGTCCGACATGCGAGACCTGCAGCAGGACCACCAGACTGACGATCGTGATTGCCTGCTCAACGTCGGCGTCGCGATTGCGGCAGACAGGCCGAATATTCTTGTCGCCGAGCTCGGCTATCGCCGGAGCCAGATCAGGACACCCAAGTTCGACACGAAGGTGCGGCGCGATGCTAACGACCGGTGACAAGGCGAGCCAGCCAATGCCGCAGCGGCTTGCACTGCGGGAAATGCAGGCGTAACCCTAACTGACGCCCTTGTCTTGAGCACATGTGTGATTGCTCACGAGCTTTGAAGCCACTCAGGCCCTGCGCTTCGCGTTGACCTCGCGCATAAAGTCGACATCGACCATGGTCACGCCCTGCTTCCGGGCTTCGCGGATGATCCCGCGCAGGGCCACCGTGAGCAGGGGCTTCGGCACTTCGATCAGCAGCTTGCAGGCCTCGAGATCGAACCTGACCTCCGGATCCAGCTTGTTGGCGGTGTAGTAGATCGAATTGGCCTCGAGCCCCTTGGCCATCGGAATGGGCACCGGTTTGGGCCGGTTGTGGGAACAGAAGAAAAACCGCCGGTCGCCGGCCTCGTTGTGCCGGAATCCGTATGAGAGCGGAACATCGGGAAACTCCTTCTGCGCCAGCAGCCGCTCGTGGAATCTCTCCTTGAGAAGGATGTTCTTCACCTTCAGGCACCAGAACTTCTCGCAACCGGGGGCGTCGGTTTCCCGCTCCGGCTGGTAATGGAACTGTCCGTCCAGCTCGCACTCGAACACCTGGAACGCATCTGCCATCAGCAGCGGGAACTCCGGGTCCGCGGCATATTCCGCGCTCGGCGTGCGGATCATTTCGAAGGGAACGCCCTTCATTTTCTCCTCGGGTTCCACGCCCGGATAACCGAGCGCGACGATCGGCTTGAGCCAGCTCTCCCTGTACTCCACGAAATGCAGCGCCGCCTTGCTGCCACGCTGCAGGTTCGTCGACGTATTCGAACTGGCCCTGGAAATCAGCATCATCGAGGGCTGCTCGATGATGTCGAAGGGAAAGGCCAGCGAGTGCGGAGCGATCGAGGTGAAGCCGCGCTCGTTGACGGTGGTCACCAGCGCAAACGGCATCGGGAAAAACCCGGCCGACTGGTAAAAATTGTCCTTGGGATGTACCCGATGGAAGGGCTCGGCACGCGTACTGAGCGGACGACGAAAACGATCGAACACGGAAAACAGATCAAAAAACGACACGCCACCGACCTCCCCTTGCCTGGCGCAAACAATGACGGCAGGTCGTGATTCTGACACAGTGAGCTTGCAGGACGCATCGTCGCGGGACTTCCCGGCATCTGCTCGCCGATAGTGATTCTCAGTGTCATTTCGTCCGCTTCGACAACCATATCTCCAGCCGCCACAGCAGCACGCCCAGCCACACGCTGCTCGCCGACAGCAAGGCCAGTTGCAGCAGGCTGGCCTGTACCAGCGGCACGAAAACCCCGGTAGCCAGGCTCGCTACGGAAAGCGAAACGAAAGACTGCATCGAGGCGGCGGAGCCCCGCGCCTGCGGGAACAGGTCGAGCATCCGGAGTGTAAGCACGGGAAAGACCAGCTGGGTGGCGATGCCCGACAGGAACAGGGCGGCCTGCTGCAGCCAGATCGGCAACTCCGCCAACTGCCAGTGCAGGAACAGGCGCAGCGTGACGGTCACGGCGATCAATGCAAAACCGAAGCCCGCCTGCCGCATGGGCGGCACGCGCCCGGCCAGCTGGCCAGAGAGGATCGCACCCAGCGTGAAGCCCGCGATGATGGGCAGGAACAGCCAGATGAACTGCGTTTCACCGAGTTGCCAGTGATCGAGGATCAGCGCGGGAGCGGCACCCACGTAGCAGAAGGCACCGAGAAAATTGCAGCTTGCAGCCAGCGCCAGCAACACGAACTGCCGGTCGCGGATCACGCGATACGCCGCCATCGTCAACTCGCGCAGCGAAAACGGCATGCGCCGCTCGGCTGCATGCGTCTCCGGCAGCCTGAGATGCGAGGCGATGACCAGTACCAGTCCGAACAGCGCGAGGAAGGCGAACACCGCACGCCAGCCCAGCACCACGTGGATCCAGCCACCGATGACCGGTGCCAGCGCCGGCGCGACGCCGAAGATCAGCGTGACCAGGCTCATCAGCCGCTGCGCCTGCGGACCCTCGTACAGGTCACGCACGATCGCGCGTCCGACCACCATGCCGGCACCGGCAGTCGCACCCTGCAGCGCCCGGAATGCAAGCAGCGAAATGAAGTTGGGCGCCAGCACACAGGCCAGCGAGCCGAGGGTATAGAAACCGAGGCCCCAGATGATCACCGGCCGCCGCCCGAGCGCATCGGACAGCGGTCCATGAAACAGCGCCGTGACCGCATAGGGCAGCATGTAGGCTGTCAGCGTCTGCTGCATCTGCCAGCGCGACACCTGCAGCTCGGCTTCCATCGCCCGGAACGAGGGAAAAAAGGTATCGATGGAAAACGGGCTCACCATCGACAGGCCGGCGAGCAGCACGGCGAGTCCCAGGTATGTTGGCGCTGCCCGTGACACGGCTATGGCACTCAACCGTCTGGCTGTGCGGCGTCGAGCCAGGCGCGGACATCACGACCGGTCTCCGCACCGGCCTCCTCCACCGCCATGTGGCCGACACCGGGGTAGCTGACGAAGGTCAGCGAGGGTGCATCCGCCAGCAGTTCGCGAAACTCGACCGACTGGCTGAAGACCGCCGTGGTATTCGCTTCGCCCCAGAGCAGCAGCACCGGCACGCGAATGCTGCGGATCAGTCCCTCGATATCGCCGGCCTGGTACTGGGACAGGCGGTCCAGCTGCGCCTCTCGCTGCCCCTCACGCATCCACATGTCATACCAGCGATCGACGCGCTCGGGATGCGCCGCCGTGTAGTGAATCGCCACCGTGCCGCCCATGGATGTCCCGCCGATGGTGATGCGCTCCAGCCCGAGCACATCCACCCAGGGATCCCAGTCGATCAGGTTGGAAAAGTTGGCATGCAGCAGCACCACGACCGGGCCACTGCCCTCGTCGCGATAATGCATGCGCACGCCGTCGATGATGATGAAGCGCGACGCCGGACCGGCATAACGCGCTTCCAGTTCTGCGGCCGGGATGTCGCGGTATACCCACAACGCTACCGCCACGCTGACCGCCACGACGACAGCGATGACAGCCAGGGCGCGAAGAAGCAGGCTGCGTATGCGCATGGGCAATCCTCTGCAAAATACCTGGCCAGGAACAGGCGGACCGGAATCCCGGCAGGGAAATCCTAGCGGGCGGCCGGCAGCAACTTGCCGAGCAGTATCCTGGCCAGGTGCAGCAGGTTGTTGGTCGTCCAGTAGAGCACCATGCCCGCGGGGAAAGTGTAAAGCAGCACGAAGAACAGCGCCGCCATCGCATACAGACGCAGCCGCTGGCCGGCCAGCAACTCCGGCGACAGCGAGGCCTCTTCCTGCAGGCGCGCTGCAGCGACAGTGAAGACCGTCATGAGTACCGGCAGGAAATTCAGATGCGCGCCGAAGAACGGCAACACGCCAGGCAGGGCCATTGCCCGGTCTGGCAGCGACAGGTCCTGCACCCACAGGAAACCCGCACCGCCCAGTCCGAAATTCTCGCCAAGCATGTCGAAGGCCGCAATGAATACCGGGATCTGGATCAGGAAACCGGCCAGGCTCTTCAGGGTATAGAACTGGCTGACACCATGCTCTGCGTAAACCGCCAGCGTGCGCCGATGCGCCTCCTCGCCCCTGAACTCGCGCTTGATGGCCGCGAGCTGCGGCTGCAACAGGCTCTGCGTGCGATTGACCTGCGCCTGCCAGCGTTCGGCGACAAAGGTCAGCGGCCACATCAGCAGCTTGACCGACAGCGACAGCAGCATGATGGCCAGCCCCCAGTTGCCGACCAGCTGCTGTATCTGGCCCAGCAGCCAGTGCATGCCAAAGGCCAGCGCACGCAACCAGTCCCACAGCGAGGCATAGAGCATGCCGCGCAGTTCAGGCGCGACCGGCGCCAGTTCGCTTGCCAGCACCGGTCCGGCATAGATCTGCAGGTCGAGGCTGCCGCCATCGGCAGCATTGCGCCGGACGGCCAGCGTCGGCTGGTTGGGCGCCGTCTCGAAAGCCGAAACCTGCACCGCCTGCCTCGATTGCAGCAGCAGCGTCCAGAAGCGGCCACGCAGTCCCACCCACTCGCCGGGGCCGGACAGCCGCTCGCCACCGGCAGCGTCCTCGTCATCGGTCAGCTTCGCCTGGCCTGCTGCATCAACGCGCACCGCGCGCGCGTAGCTGTAAAAGGCGCCAAATCCCGGCAGCGGCGGACCGACCAGGTCAGCGCCGCCGCTGAGTTCCAGGACCGCTCCCGGTGGCATCTGCAGCGATACCGACAGCGTGCGGCCATCGCGCGCCAGCGTGTAGCGGTGGACCAGGCGCATGCCGCGGAAGGCTTGCTGCGCGCTGAGGATCACCGTCATGCCTGCATCGGACCGCAGGTAATCGGCCACATAAACCAGCTCGTCAAGCTGCCGACTGGCCTCGGGATCGTCGGGGATGCGCAAGGCAAGGTGGCTGCCGCCCTCCCCCACGCGCAGCAGGGCTGTCTGCCCGGCGCCCGCATCCACGCTGCCCGAACAGCGTTCCGTGCAGCTCAGCCAGCGGCCAGGCAGGCCACCCACGGGATTGATCAGCAGCGTCTGCTGTTCGCCGTCGAGGCGTATGGCCTGGGCGTGGGCCGTGCTGGCCAGCAACAGCACGAGCAACGCTGTCAGCCAACTGCGCATCAGCGCCGGCACTCCTGCGCGATGCGGGCGATGGCCAGCGCGCCGGCCTCGCCGCTGCGGCCGAGGTTGTATACCGATTCCTCGCGCAGCTTCGCCACCTCGCGCCGGAAGCGGGCCGGGTCGGCCACCAGCTCGCGTATCAGTTTCGGCGCTTCCTCGAGTTGCTCCGGCTTCAGCAGCGCACCCAGCCGCGAGCGCACATGGGACTCGAAAGGCTCCATGCCGAGCTCCGGCCAGGTGTCGTTGCGCGCCTTCGGCGGCACATCGATGTACAGCACCGGCTTTTCCAGTCCCATGCCGTAATCCTGCCCGGCGCCGGACCAGTCGGTGATCATCACATGCGAGTCGTAGAGTGAATCGCTCTCACCCATCTGCTCCACCAGCCGGAAGCGCGGATTGCTGCCATGCCGGGCCACGATGCGATCGATCACCTCCGGCATCTTCCAGCGCGTCTGGTAGTGCGGCCGCAGGGTGAGCCGGAAGCCCGCAGCCATCAGCACATCGGCGAGCGCATCGCCACAGACCGGCAGGATGGTTTCCTCGCCCCAGGAGGGCGCGAGCAGGACATGGATGTCGGCATCGCTGTTCACCGGCGGCGCTTCGCGCCGGTTGGCCAGCAGTTCCTCGAGGCGCCCGTAACCGTGCGGGAGCAGTTGCTTGGCCGGCAGCTTGTGCAGTTCCTCGCGACGGCGGATCTCGCGCATCTGGTGCGGACCGGCACACAGGATGGTGTCGTAGCGGTCGAAGGAATTCGCGTAATCAGCCATGTGCGTGCTGATCAGCGAATGGAACATGTAGACCACGTGTACCGGGTGCACCGAACGCTTGAGGTCCAGGTTGCCGAAATCGAGGATCTGCGTGACCAGCACATCGGCATCCAGGAACTGGCAGAACCAGATGCGCCAGACACCCGTACCGATGCAGAAAGGCCGGATCCGCGGCGAAGCCTGGTGCAGGCCGGCGTCGTTCGGGTCCGAAGACACGTAGAGGATGGTTTCGCCCAGGGTTTCGGTGAGATACCGGATGACCGGCGCAAAGTGATGCCAGTCCTGCCCGCTCTCGGAAAGAAAGACGATGCGCCGTTCGGCACGCGGCACGCGGCGGAAAGCCCGCCAGGCGCTCCAGTCCCGGAAAAAACTCAAGGCCATTGCGGCGCGGGTCCCGCGGCCTCTCAGCCGCGCCGCGCGCCCTCGTCTCCGGATGCCGGCTTGCCGCCGTCGCGCTGTTCGGAAGGCTTCTGGTCCTGGCTGCCGCGGAACAGCGACTTGAGCTTGTACCACCAGGTCTTGATGGCGAGCGCCAGCGTGGCGAACACGCCGATGATGGCCGACAGGATCATGCTGCCGGTACTCGGATCCAGATAGGCCTGGGCATGTGGCGCAAACATCTGCAGGCCGAGCAGCACGACCAGCATCAGGGCAGCATCCGGTTTGCGTTTCATGGGCTTGAGCGTCCTGGGCCGGGGGGCAAAAACTGCCCGCTGTATACAATCATTGCCTGGTTACTGCAACGCCGGAGGCCGTGCGGCGCAGGATCTCAGGATAGACCGTCTGCCGCACGCGCGCGAGATGCGCCGGGTCGTCGATCTCGCCCCAGACCAGCCCGGCAACCACCGGGCAGGCGATCGGCCGCTCGCGGCCCGCGGCGACCAGGCAGTCGGTCTCGTAGTCGAAGTGCAGTGACGTGGCAAAGGCCCGCTCGGCAATCGCGCACATCAGCCCGAACAGCTCTGCCGAAATCTTCGAGATGCCAACCAGTTCGCCGGCCGGCGGGCTGCCCAGCGCGGCAGCCTGCTTCGACATGTTGAACAGGCAGCCGTCGCGCAACTCCACATAAACCTCATCACCGGCACCGGTTGGTCCGGACAGCAGGATGGCATCGGCGGCGGGTTCGTCCAGCAGGCGCTGCAGCGCGTGCGGCTCGTAGACCAGGTCGGATTCGAGCAGCAGGAATGGTCCCTGCACCAGTTCGCGCGCGCACCAGAGCGAATACATGCTGCCGGAATCGGCATAGCGCGGGTTGTGGACGAGGCGCACCAGTCCGCCCCGACGCTGCGCCAGCTCCTGGTAATGTCCGGCGCAGTGCCCGGTGACGATGACCACATCGCTGATCGCCGCAGCCAGCAGCCGGTCGATGGATTCCTCGATGATCGGCTGCGCACCGAGGCGCAGGAAACCCTTGGGACAGTCCTGCAGGTGACCGGCAAGCCGGGTACCGCGTCCGGCCGCCAGGATCACCGCCGTCCTCACTGCGGGCTGCACGGCACTCACGGCTGCGCAGCCAGGCTGTCTGGCAGGCTGTCTGTCAGCGCACTGCAGAGGCGCAGCAGATCGGCTTCCTGGATATCGCCCATGTGCGCGATGCGGAAGATTTGCCGCCCGAGGTCACCCTGTCCGGCATAGATGATGAATCCTGCGGCTTTCAGGGCGTCATGCAGCCCGGCATAACCGTGCCCTGGCGGCAACTGGTAGGACCACAACACGCTCGAGTACTCATCGGGATGCAGCAACGTGCCCACGCCGCCGGCCGCGAGCACCGCATGCACGCGCCGGGCACGCGCGAGGTAGAGCTGGCGACGCGCCTCGGCACCGCCCTGCTCCGCATGCTCGAGCAATGCCTCGTGCAGCGCGAAGGCAACCTGCACCGGCAGGGTGAAGGGCGAGTAGCCATCGCGGTGCTGGGCTGCATGGTAGGCACGCAGGTCCAGGTAGACGCTGCCGGCCCGCATCGCCGGCCCGGCCCACAGCTCCCTGTGCGCCAGCACGAAGGACAGGCCGGCCACCCCGTGCAGGCACTTGTTGGCCGTGGCGGCCAGGGCACCGAGATTCCAGGCGCCGGCATCGATCCGCTCGGCGCCAAAGCTGCTCACGGCGTCCAGCAACAGGGTCAGGCCGCGCGCCTTGCAAAGCCTGCCGATCGCAGCGACATCGTTCAGCCGGCCGGTGGTGGTCTCGTGGTGCACGACAGCCAGGTGCGTGATGTCGGGATCGGCTGCCAGGCAGCGCTCCACTGCCTGGATATCGATGGCATCCGTCCATGCATGTCCGGCGAGCCGGCAGGGTTTGCCGTGCGCCTCCAGCATGCGCTGCATGCGCTCGCCATACACGCCGTTGGCAAGCACCAGCGTGGTCTTCGTGTCCGGGGCAAAGCTCGCCAGCATCGCCTCGACGGCGCTGGTGCCCGAGCCGGCCAGCGTCACGGCGAGGTAGTCCTGCGCCAGGCTGTCATGGACCTGCGTGAGCCGCAGGTTGATGTCGCGGATCAGCGCCGCAAATTCGGGTTCCCGGTGACACCAGTCGCCCGCGCCCAGTGCATTGCGTACGCGCGCGGTGAGCGTCACCGGACCGGGGTTGAGCAGGATCATGCGCTGGTTTGCCGTCGGTCGCTCTTGCATGACTCAGGCCTGCAGATGCCGCCGGAGCCGCGCCGCCACCTCGGCTGGCGTGATCACCGGACGCGGCAGATTGGCCGGTACACCGGGCAGAACCGGCACATGAATGAAGAGCGGACCCGCAGCCGGTGCAGCGAGCAGCGCCGCCAGCCCGGCCGGTTCGCTGGCTGTCGCCACCCGCGGATAACCGCAGGCTGCCGCGATGGCACAGAAATCCACATGCGGCGATACCGTCGCCTGCCCGCCGGTCGATTCGTGCTGGCCGTTGTCGATGACGATATGCACGAGATTGTCCGGCCGCTGGTAGCCTACGGTACTGAGGGCACCGAGGCGCATCAGCGCCGCGCCGTCGCCGTCGATGGCGATGACCCGCCGGCGTGGCTGCGCCAGCGCGATGCCGAGCGCAAGGCTCACCGCACAGCCCATCGAGCCGACCATGTAGAGCTGATTGGCGCGATCGCCAAGCGCGTAGAGTTCGCGGCCCATGTAGCCGGTGGTCGCCACCAGCACATCCTGGCCGGAATCGGCCGCACGGATCGCCGCCAGCATGTCCTGGCGCCTTGCGCTTGCCGGCCGACGCGAAGCCGCAGCTGGCTGCAGGGCTGCGGGCTCGCGCAGCCTGCCGCCGAGCACGCTGTCCGCCACGCTGCCCTTGCGCATCACCAGCGCATGGGGCCGCTGGCTGGCCTGCATGCTGGCCACTGCGGCATCCAGCGTGGGCGCAATCGCCGCTTCGCTGTCGGGGAAAAAGGCCCATGGAATATCCATCAGTTCCAGCATGCGCGGCGTGATCTGGCCCATCAGCTCATGCTGGGGCTCGTCGGCATGCCCGCCGGGTTCACCGCGCCAGGTGACGATCAGCAGGATCGGGATGCGGAAGGTCCAGGTCAGCGAGGTCAGCGGATTGACCGCATTGCCGAGGCCGGAATTCTGGAACATCGCCACGCCACCGCAGCCACCGAGTTCGGCACCGGCGGCGATCGCCACCGCGTCACCCTCGTTGGCGGCAGCGACATAGCGCAGCTGTCCGGAACCGATCGTGTAATTGATGAACGGCGTCAGGTAGGAACAGGGCACGCCGCTGTAGACGCTGAAACCGCGCGCAGCGGCAGCCGAGACGAAACTGCCGGCCTCGATCATGCAAAGCTGCCCGCCGCCACCACGTCTTCCAGGCTGTCGATGTCCAGCCAGTACCCGGTGGTATAGATCACCCGGACCTTTTCGCCGCTGCGTACCAGTGCGGTGAGCAGCTGGTGCAGCTTGGCCTTGCGGTTTTGCGGCTGCGCCGCCAGCCCGGCAACCATGCTGCGGAAACGCGGCAGGGCCGCCGCCGATATCTTCATGAAACCCATCCACTCGCCGTGGATCGAGCTCTCGGGCAGGTCCTCCGCCGCGCGTTCGAGGAAGGTCTGCTGATAGAAGGCACGCCGCGAATGCGGCTGCGTGCAGCTCACGTAGTCGGCCGCACGGCCCCGGTTCACCGACTCGCGCCATTCCGTATCCACGACGATGGAGAAATCATCATCGGTCTCGGCCAGCGCATCGAGGATGTAGCGCTTGAAGATCACGTCGCCGTAGGAGACGTAGAGGTCCATCGAATCATCGCCATCGCTGGCCAGACCACAGGCGAGCGACACCAGTTCGCTGCTGTCGGCATAGTCGGCATTGTCGGCGTAAGTGATCGCCGGCAGGTCGATCGCTTCCGGCAGATAGCCGCGCACCACGTTGATGCGCTTGATGCCCGCCGCGTTGTAGGCCGAAACGATATGCGAGAGCAGCGGCCGGCCACGGATCTTCACCATGGTCTTGGGGCGGTGCTCGGTGAGCTCGCCCAGCGCCGAACCACGCGAGGCGGCGAGGATCAGTGCGCGCGAACGGGCCTGGCGTTTCGGCAGGTAGCGTTCCTCGGCCTCCTGCAGCTCGGAGGCGCCCTGCAGGCGGAACAGCTCCTTGACCGGCGCGATCCGGTCCTCGACCGAGCGCAGGTTCTGCTCGCGCTGGATGGTCCGCGCGGTCTCCTGCATGGCCACCACCGCCGCACGCAGCAGCTGGTTGGCCCAGATCGCGATGGAAAAGCCCGCCTCGCGGAACACCTCGGTGGGCGTGGCGTGGTACTTGGTTGGCACGATGACCACCGGCGAGCGACCGGCCCACTCCTTCTGGAAGGCCAGCACCTCGGTCGCGCTGCTCAGCGCGCTGTGGATCAGGATGCCGTCCGAACCGGCCGCGTGATAGGCCTCGGCACGCCGTATCGCCTCATCCAGGCCCCAGCCGGCGATGAAGGCCTCGACCCGGGTGATGATGGCGAACTCGTCGTCGGCCTGCGCGTCCTTGCCGGCCTTGATCCGGCTGCAGAACTCGTCGATATCGGCGAGCTGCTGCTTGTCGCCGTCGATGAAGCTGTTGGTCTTGGGATAGAGCTTGTCCTCGATGCACACGGCGGCAACGCCGCGCTGCTCCAGCTTGCGGACCAGGCGACGCACGTTGTTGAAGTTGCCGTAGCCGGTATCACCGTCGAGCAGGATCGGGAGGCTGGTGGCATCGGCCATGAACTCGAGCATCTCGAGGACCTGCGTCCAGCTCGCCTCGTTCGAATCGCGGACCCCGTACTGTGCCGACATGCACAGGCCGCCGGCCCAGATGCCGCGAAATCCGGCCTCCTCGCCGATCCGGGCACTGATGCCGTTATGGGCCTCGATGAGGAATTCAAGTTCCGGGCTGGCCAGCAGTTGCCGGAACCGGGTGGTTTTTTTCGGTTGCATTCCCGGTTGCGGTGCCTGAGCCCGCCTCCCGCGCGATGTACGGCCTATAGTGTACCGGAGCCGGCTGACCCGACGGTACCGCGCCTGCGGCTGCTAGTCCCCGGCCATGCGTTCGGCGGCATATTGTTCGCCCGCCTGCAGCATGGCATCGGTGCCGACCGTGGCATTGAGCCGGGAGAAATCGAACATCCGGTCGAGCATGCCGCGGGTCGTGCCCTCGGCCGCGAGCGTCGCCAGGTACTGGCTGGCGGCAAAACCCACCACGCGGACCATCGCGCCGGGAAAGATCGCCAGCCGGAAACCGATCCCGCCCAGTTCGGCGATCGACAGCAGTGGCGTCTTGCCGCCCTCCACCATGTTGGCGAGCAGCGCCACGCGGCCACCGAGTTCACGGCCGACGCGCGCCATCTGCTCCGGCGTGCGCAGCGCCTCGACGAACAGCACATCGGCACCGGCTTCAGCGTAACGGTGCGCCCGCTCCAGCCCGGCCTCGAAACCGTCGACCGCAATCGCATCGGTGCGCGCAACGATGGCTGTCAGCGGATCCCGGCGCGCATCCTGGGCCGCACGCAGCTTGCCGAGCATCTCGGCCGTGCTGATCAGCGTCTTGCCATCGAGATGTCCGCAACGCTTGGGCAGGGTCTGGTCCTCGAGCTGGATCGCCGAGGCGCCCATCTTTTCCAGCAGGCTCACGGTACGTTGCACGTTCAGCGCATTGCCGAAGCCGTTGTCGCCGTCGACGATCAGCGGCAGGCTGACGCGCTCACGGATATTGCCGACCGTCTCGGCCACCTCGGTCAGCGTGGTCAGGCCAATGTCCGGGCGCCCCAGCCGCGTGAAAGCGATGCTCGCGCCGCTCACATAGGCGCAGCCGAAACCGGCCTGCTCGATCAGCAGGGCGGTGAAGGCGTCGTAGCAGCCCGGTGCGATGAAGGGCTGGCCAGCCAGCAGTGCGCGCAAGCGCGTGGTATGTGACATCTACTTTTTCTCTTTTGCCAGACGCAGTTTCAGCCAGGGCATCAGGCCACCGGCCCCGACCATTTCCATCATGTGCGCAGGCAGCCCCTGCACCACCCAGCTGTCGCCGCTGGCAGGGCGCTCGATACGCCCCGACACCGGATCCACCGTCAGCACCTCGCCGGGACGGATCAGTCCCGTCTCCGGAAAGACCAGCACCGGCAGGCCGAAGTTGAGCGCATTGCGATAGAAGATGCGGCCAAAGGACCGGGCGAGTACGGCACCGACGCCGAGGTGGGTGAGCGCCATCGCCGCCTGTTCACGCGCCGAACCGATGCCGAAGTTGCGGCCCGCAACGACGATGTCGCCGGGCCGTACCTCTTTGGCAAACGCCGGGTCCACGGCCTCCATGCAATGTCGGGCCATTTCCTCCATCGGGGCCTTGAAATACAGGCCCGGGGCCATGACGTCGGTGTTGATGTCATCGCCAAACACGAAGGCGCGCCCGCGGATGCCCTTCATGCCAGGAACTCGCGCGGATCGGCGATCCGGCCGGCCACCGCCGATGCCGCCACCGTATAGGGCGAAGCCAGGTACACCTGCGCCGAGTTGGCGCCCATGCG
>JAHDYM010000070.1 GCA_023383705.1 Gammaproteobacteria bacterium
CCGGGGCGAAACTCGCCGCACAGGATCGTCGACAGCCCGGGCACCGACACGACCGTACCGGCATCCTCCGCACGGGGGTACATTTCCTCGACGGCCGGAACAAACAACAACTCGGCGCCGGCACGCACGAGACGGCGGCGGTCATGATCCAGGGTACGCGGATAGGACTGGTAATCCTCGCCTGGCCCGAACTGGGTCGGATTGACGAAGACGCTGACAACGATCCGGTCGGCCTGTTTGCGCGCCAGCTCCACCAGGCTGATATGGCCCTCGTGCAGGTTGCCGAGCGTGGGCACGAGCGCCACCGTCTCGCCCGCCTGTCGCCAGGCGCGCACTGTCTCGCGCAGGCTCGCAATCTTGCGAATCGTTTTCACGGGCTCGGATTCCGCTGCGAAGATGTGCTCAGGAAAAGCAGTGCTCGGGCGCCGGGTAGCTGCGGTCCTTCACGGCGAGGACGTAGGCCTGCAGGGCTTCGAGCGGTGAGGCGTTGTTGGTCATGAAGTTGCGCACGAAGCGCGGCAGGCGACCCTGCGTGATGCCGAGCATGTCGTAGAGCACCAGTATCTGGCCGTCGACATCCGGACCTGCACCAATGCCGATCACCGGCACCGTCACTGCGTGGCGCACCGCCTGGCCGAGTTCATTCGGCACGCACTCGAGCAGCAGGATGTCGGCACCGGCCTGCTCGAGCGCAACCGCGTCCTCGAGCATCTGCTCGGCCTGGGCCTGCCCCCTGCCCTGCACCTTGAAACCACCGATCTTGTGTACCGACTGCGGACGCAGGCCGAGGTGCGCGCAAACCGGGATATCGTGCTGGGCGAGATGCTCGACGATACCCACCTGGCTGGCGCCGCCCTCGAGCTTGACCATCATCGCTGCACCTTCCTGCATGAGGCGCACGGCATTGTCGAGCGCATGCACCGGCGTGGTGTAGCTCATGAAGGGCATGTCGGCCATCAGGAAGGCGCGGCCGAGTCCGCGGCGCACCGCGCGCGAGTGATAGATGATGTCCTGCACCGTCACCGGCACCGTCGTGTCGTGGCCCTGGATCACCATGCCCAGCGAATCGCCGACCAGCACGATATCGGCACCGGCACGGTCGACGAGTTGCGCGAAGCTGGCATCGTAGGCGGTCAGGCAGGCGATGGGCTCGCCGCGGTCTTTCATCGCCCGCAACGATGAGACATTGACCGGAGCCTCCGCCATGTCGCGCTGCTGCAACTGTTTGTACATCGGTACTCCAGGAAAACGGCTCAGGCGAGTGCTGAAACCACCGGGTTGAAAAAATGCCGGCCGCTGCGGATGCGTTCGATTTGCGCCAGCAGCATCTCGAAGTGCTCCTCATTATGGACCGGGTCGATCACGGCCGCATTCACTATGAGCAGTGGCGCGGCATCGTAGTCGTGGAAAAATCGCGCGTAACCCTCGGCGAGCCGCTCGAGGTAGCGCCGGGCAATACGCCGCTCCGCATCGATACCCCGGCGCGAGATCCTGAACAGCAGCGTGTCCACCGGTGCCTGCAGGTAGACCACCAGGTCGGGGACCGGCGGCACAAAGGCCAGCGACTCGGCCACCTTGTCATACAGGGCGAGTTCGTTCTGCCCGAGGTTGAGCTCGGCAAACAGCCTGTCCTTGTCGATCAGGTAATCCGAAATCCTGGTTTCGGCAAAGATGTCGGCCTGACGCAGCTGCTCTATCTGCTGTACACGCTGGAAGAGAAAGAACAGCTGGGTCGGCAACGCGACCCGGTCCGGTTCGCGATAAAAGCGCTCGAGAAAGGGATTGGTCTCCGGCTCCTCCAGCAGCAGCTCGCCGTTCATGGCGGCCGCCAGCCGGCGCGCGAGGCTCGTCTTGCCGACGCCGATGGGACCTTCAATCGCTATGTAACGGGAATTGGCCATGCCGGCTTCGTGTTGTTGTTGTTATGGTCGATGAAAGGCGCGGGCACAGTATCCGTCAAATCACCCGATCAGCTCCAGTCCCGAACTGTCGGTTGCAGCGGCCAGTTTTGCCAACGGACCCAGCCCGGGTATGTGCAGGAACGGGGCGACTTCGAGCAGCGGCAACAATACAAAATTCCGTTCCGCAATGCCCGGATGGGGAATCGCGAGCGGCCCGGAGGCGAGCCTGAGATCGCCCTGCACCAGCAGGTCGAGATCCAGCGTCCGCGCGGCCCAGCGCTGGCTCGCCTCGCGTCTGCGACCGTGCGCGCGCTCGATGGCATGCAGGGCCTCCAGCAAAGCCGGCGCCGCAAGCTGTGTGAGGATGGCTGCAACTGCATTCACGTAGTCAGGCTGCGGCAGGCCACCGAGCGGTGCGGAACGATATAGCCTCGACCTGGCGATGAAACGGCTGGCCGGCAGGTTCCCGAGTTCGACAAAGGCCTGCGTGAGCCGGGCGACCGGATCATCGAGATTGCTGCCGAGCCCGATATAGGCAGGCACCCAGCTTGCTGCCGGCACTGCTGGTTCCTTCAGGACGCAGAGCGTGGTCGTCGCCGCCGGCGACGGCCGCGCGAGGCCTTTGCCGGTTCCTGACCCGGTCCTTCGCCAGGGACCTGGCCGGGTAATTGGCCCTGCCCCTGCTGCTGGCCACCAAATACCTTTTGCCGCTCTTCCGGCGACAGGGTCTGGATCTTCGTCCACCAGTCCACCAGTTCGGGCGTGGCCTCGCCGAGTTCAAGGCGCAGCACCAGCAGGTCATAGGCGGCCCGGAAGCGCCGGTGCTCGAGCAACACGCCGGTACGCCGGCCCTGTCGGCGCATGAAACGCGGCTGCAACTGCAACATCTCCCGCATCGGCACGGAAAAGCGCCGTGGCAGGCTGACCCGCGCGATCTGCGCCTCGGTCACTTCCATGCCGGCCTCGATCAGGGCCTGGTTTTCGGACATCTTGCCGGACCCGAGCAGGACAGCGGCACGCTCCTGCACCGGTCCCCACAGGAACACGCCGAACAGGAACATCGGCGTTACCGGCAGATTGTCTGCGATCCGCTGATCGGTGTTCAGCAGCGCACGCTCGATGAAGCGCTGGCGCTTACCCTCGCCGCCATCGGCCGCCAGCCAGCGCGCCGTGGCCGGGAAGAGATGCGCGAAAAGCCCGTGCGCGCACAGGCGCCGGTAGCTTTCCAGGGCGTGGCCGGTGGCGAAGACCTTGAGGAACTCATCGAAGAGACGCGCCGGTGGCACACTGTCGAGCAGGGGCGCGAGTTCGGCAATCGGCGCAGCCGTGTCCGGGTGGATCTCCAGGTTCAGCTTTGCCGCCAGACGCACGGCACGGATCATGCGCACCGGATCTTCGCGATAGCGGGTCACCGGATCGCCGATCAGGCGGATACGGCCCTCGGCGATATCCTGCATGCCGTTCACGTAGTCCCAGATCGAAAAGTCGGCGACGTTGTAGTAGAGGGCATTGACGGTGAAATCGCGCCGCCAGGCATCCTCCTCGATTGAGCCGTAGGAGTTGTCCTTGAGGATGCGGCCGTTCGCATCGAGTATCTGCCGGTCCTCGCTCTCCTCGTCATCGTTGCCGATGCCACGGAAAGTCGCGACCTCGATGATCTCGTCGCGGAACCGGACGTGGACCAGGCGGAAACGCCGGCCGATGATGCGGCTGTTGCCGAACACCGCATGCACCTGTTCGGGGCTGGCATTGGTGGCGATATCGAAATCCTTGGGCTGGCGCTTCAGCAAGAGGTCGCGCACCCCGCCGCCGACGATGAAGGCCTGGAAACCGGCATCCTTCAGTCGGTAGAGAACCTTCAGCGCGGCCTGCGAGATGTTCGCCCGGGAGATATTGTGGTCCGGGCGCGGGATGATGCGCGGCGCATCCACGGGAAGACTGGCCTGGTTCAAAAAAACTCCGACTTGAGACTGAGGGCTGGCTGCCTATAATAGCAGCCCGTTTCGGCCCCATCGCCGATTAAAGCTCCCTTCGTCTAGCGGTTAGGACGCGGCCCTCTCAAGGCTGAAACACGAGTTCGATTCTCGTAGGGAGCGCCAACAAAATCAGTAACTTACGGTCTACCACTGGTCAAGAAGAGACCACTTGTAGACGGTTTGTAGACAATATTTCCGCCTATGCTCGACCGCGTGGACCAGCTCGGGCGCGCCGTGGTCTAGGACGGCCCGAGCAGAGCGCACTGAACGCTCGGATACGTTGAGAATCTCGGCGGCTTTGGCCTGAGTCACACCGGCAAATTTGCCGCTCTGGTCGGCGCGGACACCGTGCGGAAGGTTGGCCAGCTTGCCGCTGACCATCGCCCGCTGGGACTCATCCAAGTGCCGGCGGCGCAGGTTCAGGCTGACGACGAAGGCGGCCGG
The DNA here is from genome assembly GCA_023383705.1 of Gammaproteobacteria bacterium. Taxonomy (GTDB): domain Bacteria; phylum Pseudomonadota; class Gammaproteobacteria; order Steroidobacterales; genus SHZI01. The sequence continues at coordinate 4,322 of JAHDYM010000070.1, forward strand.
GTCGTCGCCCTGGTATTCCACCAGTCGCGGGCTGATGCCGAGACGCTCGCAGGCCCGCCAACGGTTGCGGCGGCTTTGTCGCGGGCTTCGCCCTTGTTAGGTTCCGGAATTCTTTCCGGGACCTGACCGACTTGCTGCCCCGGCTTTGCTTGCGTTGCCGCCTGCCTTTCCTTCGCCTCGGCCTTCAGGTGCGGCAGCAGGTTGAGAGCCAGCAGCGCCCGCTGCGCGGCCGATAGGTGCCTGCGGTGAAGGTTCAGGCTGACGACGAACGCCGCCGGTTCGTCGCCCTGGTACTCGATCAGTCGCGGGCTGATGCCGAGACGCCGGCAGGCTCAGGCGCCCCACCTGGTTGCTCAATTTCCAACGCGTGTGCGCGAGGCTGGCTGCTACGGTTCCCGCGCCACTGTAAAAGTCTTTCATGGGGGGGGGTGTCACGCAGTCCCGCCTCGCCGCTGTCGCCCGGTCTTGGCGTTGTGACAGCGACGACAGGTCGCCTGCAGGTTGCCCTGATCCAATCGTGCGCCGCCTTGGCTGATGGGTATGACGTGATCCACTTCCGTTGCTGCCTCCCCTCGGCAGTGCGTCCTGATCTCACAGACAGGGTGATCGCTCAGGTACCAGTTACGCAGTCGCTCCCAGTCCTTGCCATAGCCTCGGGTGATCTTGTTCGGTCGCTGTGCCTGTGCCCGTGCCCGTACTGGATACGGGTGCATCGGGCAGCGTGGTGCGCCTGGTGCTGTGCTGGGGACCAGCGTCCCGCAGCCGGGATAGGTGCATGGGCGTTGCGGTACGAAGGTCATGTGTCATGCCTCAGGTAGTTTGCCGGCCGCGCCCTGTGGACTACGACACCGGGCGACCGAAGTCGCGGGTGCCATACAGGGCCGCCGGCTCTCGGGGTTGTTGCGATGTCACGCGCGGGCACTCGCCGAGTAATCCCTTGTCGAACTGAAGAACCAAGGCACGGCACGATTGTTACGGGATGATGCCGCTCATCACAGCAAAGTCAGTTGCCCGGACCACGCTGCAATCAACGCGCGCATGCACGATCAGGGACACCTGACCATTGGCAGCACCCAGGCCCGGCACAATCTCGATGTGGACAGACTCGCGCAGGCCGATAATCAGTGACCGGAAATCGCCCGCGATAACGCTTGATGCGTTGGTTGCAGTGCCTCTGGTCTGGGTGATCGGCAGAGACGTGGTAATGAGGAACCTCGCGGGCTTCATGTCGCGATCGGCAAGCGGGCCGCTACCCAGGACCCACGAAGGAACCTCGATGTACTGCCCGTCCGTTGCGGCAAGCCCCGCGACAGCGCGAGCAGTACGTGGATGCACGACATATGCAGTCGGTGCAGCGTTTGCGGTTTCAAGGTCTGCGCGCAGATCGAGCAGGAACCCATGATTTGCAATTGCCGCGCCATTTGCGCCCATGTACCGCTGCGCGATCCCTGATGTATTGAGGATGCCGCGCGGCTCAGGTGCGGAACCGGAACCGACCAGACACACGCGGTCCACTTCAGCCGCTACAGCACCTGCTGCCGCCGTCTCCAACATCGCTTCACCGTTCAGCGAATCGGCGACCAGTTCGCGCGACAAGGTGATCAGGCCAGCGAGGCTGCGCGCCTGAAGCGCGACCGCACCGAAGGCCGGATCGCCGGTTGCGACAGCGGCGTTTTCAGAACGCCAGCCAATCGGAATATCCCCGGTCAACTTCGCCAGCTTCAGCGTTTCAGTATCCATGACGACCGTCTGCGCACCTGCCGTCGAGCACACGGAGCGGGACCGCACCAAGTCGAAAAACCGGGCGGATAGCGCGGCCGGCACGGTATAACCACCAGCCGAAGCTGTGCCCTCACTCAACGCGCGCCGTTCGGCCTCGGTGCGCGGGCCAGCGATCAGGGCACGCAACACTGCACCGAAACCGACGCGCTGTTCAGCGCCGCACCCTGAAGCGATGCTTTCGTGAGGCTTGTAAACCCGCACCTCGCGGCCGTCCTGCGTGCGCCACGTTTCGGCGTTGGCGGAGTTGCCGGAATTGCCGGGCATGTCAAGAAAGTGGCCGATTTTTTCGTGGCGCTCCCGCCGGTACTCCAGCGCCTCAAAGTCAGCGTTGAGTTTGTCCCACTTCGAGGATTCCTCAGCCGTGAAGCCGCGATCTTCCTTGACGGTGAGGCCGTGCAGCTCGCGCATCTCGGCGACGATGCGGGCGGCTTTGTTTTTCATTTCCGTAGTGGCGTTTGAGTGGATGCTCATGTGTGAACCTCGATAGGCGCCGATCCCTCGGCACCGATAGAACAGGCGGTGTAGCCGGCCTGGGCCGACGTATCCGCATCGCGCCGACAACTGAAAGCCCTGCGCACGGTTCACACTCTGCGCAAATTGGCCGGCAAGATCACGCCAGCGAGTCAGTTCACGGACTGCGCTGTCCGCTGATCTTCAGTCAGCTTCTGAAGCGCGGCCCGAAGCGCTGTCTGTGCGGCCTGGGCACCTCCGGCACGGCTGAACATTTCGATAGCCGCCACCAGCAGCGCAGATCCCAGTTCAGCGCGATCAAGCCCTTGCTCAACTGCGGTTCGCTCGCAGACGCGGACCAAATCGACGGTCAGCGCAGCAGAGGCTCGCGCGGCCAGCTCCAGATCGTGTTCGGCTTCGGTCTTTTTCATGGTCGGTTTCCTTTGTGCGGTGCGTTTACGGGGCGGTGTTGGTCGTGGTTCGTGCTGAGTGACCCAGGAGCCGCTGCCCGTGGGCGGCGCGCCATGGGTCAGCAGAAACGGCAGGCGCTTCACCCCGTGCGCATAGACGCGCCACAGAGAGAATTCGCCGGGCGTCGCGGTCGGTGCCGCGCGCATCATCGTGCCGTGGCAGTTTGAAATTCCCCAGTCCGCCAGCTCGTGGACCTCGAACACTGACAGCGGCCGGCCAGTTCGCGGTACCGGCTCAAGCAGCACGGGCAAAAGGCGCGGTGGACGTTGGCCGGCGAGCGCCTGCAAGGACAGGCCGGTTGCATCCTTCTTCGGCGGGCGTGGTGGCTGGCCTGGGTGTTCCGCCATCCAGGCCAGCAAGCGATCCTCGTCTACCCGGAAGCCGGCCGTACTACCAGCCGCACCTTGATAGACGACGATCCCGGCCACCTGCAGGCCGTTCCAGCGGCTGTGATTGACCCAACCCTTCACATGGGCTGATGGCGCCTCCGGGTGCCGTGCGAGGAACTGCCGGACGGTGATTTTCTCGCCGGTCATCAGTCGGCCACGGATGGCGTAGACCGCTGGGCCTCATAGCGCAGGGCAGCCCGGACGGTCATCAACGTCAGGTATTGCCCGAGTGCATGGTCATCACTGCTGACGCCGTGGGCGCCTGTGTTCGCAACGTAGGTGATAACCGCTGCGCAGGCGGCCAGCGTGTCGGCCGGGTTGGCATCGATCAACGGATTACTCGTGGCGGTGTGCATGATCTGTCTCCGTGGGTTGAGTGTGTTTCTCTGGCGGCCGGTGCCAGGGTCAGGGCGTCGGCAATGTCGCGGGATGTGAAACCAAGTGCAGCCAGTGCGCGGGCTTCCCGTCCCAGGGTCTCGGGATCGGTCGGCCGGTGCAGTTTTGCGAGGGCGGCGTAGTCAAGTTGACCGCCGATGCGTGCGCCACTTTGCGGCGGCTGCTCGTTCCGGGTGACGGGTGGTGACGCCAGAAAACAGGACTTTTTCATATACGCTCGCGTGAGGAAGTTATGTTTTTAGGCGTCACCAGGCGTCACCCTTCGTCAGGAATGGCGTATTCATTGGCCTTCAGCGCGATACCGAGAAACACGCGCCCGTACTTTTTCCGCTCGTAGAGGAAGCCGCGCCGGGCCATTTCGCCGGGTAGATCCTTCGAGGGCAGCCAGCGTTCGGCGGCAAATTCGCAATACTTTTGGTAGGCCGAGAAAAACGCCGATGATTTCACTTCACTGAGCTTGTGCTGGTCGCACCGCTCCTCGATGAAGCGCCCGAGAATGTCCGACTCTTGCCGGTAGTCCTGCACAGCGGACAACACGATAGAGGGCGGGTTCAGCCCCTCTCTCTGCCAGGCCAGACAGCCCTCGACAGCCCAGCGCAGGATGCCCGGCAGCTCGGCCTTCAGCTTGTCCAGCAGGTGCCGGTCTTGATCGGCGGTCGGGATCTGTACGGAAAACGGGACCAGGTGCAACCGTCGCCAGATACCCTCATCCGTCCCGTTGATCGCGGGCTTGTGATTGCCGCGAATCATCAGCTTGTGGGTCGGTGCGAAGTCGAACGCTTCCTGGTAGAGGAACCGGCCGGTCAGGGTATCGCCGCCAGTCAACTGCTTCAGCTTGGCCTCGTCGAACCGGCTGCCCTGGGTGGTTTCGTTCATCAGCGCGACACGCCGGCCGCGTAGTGCTGCAACGTCGTTGCTGATGCCGCCATGCCGACGGGCCATGACCAGCTCGGGTTCGGCCACCATCACATACTCGCCGAGCAGGGCCAGCACGATTTCCGAAAACACTGTCTTGCCGTTCGCGCCCAAGCCGTACAGAAACACAATCACCTGCTCGGTGGTGCGTCCGGTCAACAGGTAGCCGATCAAGCGCTGCAGGTAGCCGTAAAGCTCATCACATCCGCCCGTGGATCGAGTCACAAACCGATCCCATAGAACGCAGTCGGCATTCGGATCGAACGCAATGCCGGTGATCTTGGTCAACCGGTCGCCGCGTGAATGGGGCCGCAAGGTGCCGGTGCGTAGATCTATCGTCCCGTTCAGGACATTGAGCAGCATCGGGTCTGCGTCGAACTCTGCGGTGCTGGCAAAGATTCCCGGCTCGGATCGGGCCAGGTAGATCATCGCGTCTATGGCGTTTTTGGACTGTGACTTTTTCGCGTGACGCATCATCGCGTCGCGGTCGCTGGCGTTCTTGATCTCATCGAAGATCCGCAGCGCAGTCTGCTTGGCGAGTGCCTGCACCAGAACGCCCTTCGAGTCCTGGGCAAATCGCTTACCGTCCCAGATCAGCCAGCCCAGCTCTGCGGTGAACCGGATGTCACGGCCGCTCTGGCCGGCCAGGCGTTGAGCGTTCGCCATGTCGCTGTCGGTGATTGACGGCGGATCGAGCAGCTTCGCAACGCGGGCGCGTTCAGCCTTTGCCGCCTCAAGCGTCGGGATGGCTGGAACTGCGCTCATTTCCGCACCTCCATAGCCGCAGCGCTGATGCGCTGGTGCGCCTGTACAAGCCGCTGCCAGTCAGTTTCAGACAGGGTTTTGTGTTCGATCAGGTGCGCCGCAGCCAGGGCCACAATTTCCGTCTCATCGGCGATCAGAAGCAGAAGATCAGCAGCCGGAATGCGGGACCGGATCGGCCGGTATCGCTGATCCGGCAGTCGCTCCGGGAACAGGTCGGTCATTCGCAACCCGACTGCCGCCAGTACCGATTCCGTATCGCACCCGGCGAAGTCATGCAGCAGTACGCGGCCATCAGGCAGTTCACGAATCGACAGCGAAGGGCTTCGATCTTCATGTGCAGGACAACGGGCAACCCATCGGCCGGGTGCGGTTTGCTTGACGCCATCGAGACGGGCCAGCAGGGTCTCGGCACTCATGGGGCGATCACTCGCAGGACGGCCGCAGCACTGAGTCGTGCGCGTAGCGTCGGGCGGGTTTGCCGCAGGCTCTCCGGGCGGGTAGGATTCGCGTGCGTTTCGAGAATCCTGCCCCGCATCGGTGCCAGCCGGTTGCGGGGTTTCTTTTTCATGCGGCGGCCCGCTGTGCGCGGCGCAGATAGTCGCGCAGCGCATCATCGGTGACGACGGTGCGCCGCCCTATTTTTATGATGCTGATTTCACCGGACCGAACCAGCCGGTAAAACTTGTCCCGCTTCAGGTCGCCAAGCTGGTGGCATGCCTCCGGAACGCTATAGGCCAACTTGCTGCTCATGTCTTTCTCCGTCGTTGTGCGACGGTTCAGACGGTAGCTATGACCTGCCCTGCTGTATTCCTAAACGTTTTGCAAAATTCGCACGGGGCCGTCAATCCTTCACGGGGTGCTGATTGCTGTTGATCGCATAATAGTATTCCTCAGCCAGCTTGCTGCTGATGCCGGCCGCCTTGCCAGCCAGTTCAAATACCTCTGGAATGGTCGCGCCACCCTCGCGGGCCGCCTCGACCCAATAGAACACGGGCAGCGCTGTCTGGTGCCATCTTTTCGATGCCGCATGACTCCATCCCTTCGGCCGCGTGATACCGAAGGCTTCCCCCAAGTGGCGCACCTCGGCGGACTGATACCTGTTCATCCCGCCCCGGAACCGTTGGGCAAACCACTCCGGCAGCGGGATTTTCTCTCGCGCGCAGAAGTCCACTGCCATGAAAAGCGCCCACGAATCACCGGCAGTGAATCGGTCCGCAAGTCGCTGCAGCTCGGCGGCCAGCCATTCGCGCGCCTCGGCTTCAGTGGCCCCGCGCGACCGCCAGGACTGGCTCACCATCGCGTATCGCTTTGGGTTTGCCATCGCTACAGGCTCACTACGTTGGTCTTGACCTTACCGAACCTCGGCAGGTTGCGCCTGATAGCCTTGGCGACCTCGTTGGATTTCTGCAAATGGGCATAGTGTTTCTCTGCCATACGCGTATCGGTATGGCCGAGCGCCTGGGCGATGTACTTCAATGGAACGCCTTTTTGCGCCAGCAGGCTGCCATATGTCCGCCGCAGGTCGTGGAAGGTCGGCGCTGGGTCCAGCTTGGCGCGCATCGCTGCCGCCCGCGTGCGGCGTATCTGGTGACTTTGCTTCCACTCCCTGCCGTCGGCATGAGTAAAAATACGCTCGCTGCCTTTTTTGCCGGCCGCCCATCTCTTGAACCAGGCAGCCCCTTCAGCCGTCAGTGGAACTTGCTTGTCAGCGCCAGACTTCGTTTTATCGACAAAGTGCACAGTCCCGGCCTCGGGGTTGAAGTCCTGGACCTGCAGCGCGCACAGCTCACCCCAACGCGCCCCGGTCAGTAGCGCGGCGCGGGCAATTGGCTGAAACTCGGCATCGCACGAATTCAGAAAACGCTGTGCCTGTTTGGCTGTAAGTGACGAAAACCGGGCAACGTCGGCATTGCGGCTGACCTTCACGCGCCGCCAGGCCGCATCAGTCGGCACCTTCTGATTGGCGAATGCCTGATTCAGTGCCGACCGAAAATCCGTCCAAACCCGCTTTGCCGTGCCGGGCTTTAGCTTGCGGGCCAACCGATCGTGCCAGATCTGCAGCTCTTGAGTTTCCAGCCCGATAACCGGCCGCGTCCCGAACGCCGGCAGGACATGTTTTGCGAAGGTGTAGACCTTGTGCATCTCGCCCTTCCTCGCCTTCAGAGCGGCGCGGTAGTCGTCAATGCACTCCTTGACGGTATAGGTATCCTCGGCAACCGCACGGGCCGCTACTGTTCTTGGTTTGGCGTCGCCAGCGCGCAGCGTCCGGCCCATGCCGGCCGTAACAGCTTGGCCGTAACTCAGGACCGCGACCCCGTCAGCGTCGGCAAAGTCATCCGCTATGCCTAGCTTGCTGACCTTCCATCTGGCCGTGCCTGCCTCCCCTGGCTGTCTGGCACGGCGCAAATACCACGCGCCGGGACTCTCGGCCCGGCCCTTGTAGTAGCCTATGGCCAGGCCAGGGTGAACATGTTTCCAGTGCGGTACAGATTGCGCCGCCAGGGTGCGGCGGGCGGATCGGGTTTCCAGTCGTGCATCTCGTGGTCGCCTTGCCATAGCAAAATCCCCGTCTTGTAGACAGCTTGTAGACAATACGGGGAAATACTATCACGGACACCGGCAGACGCTAGAAGCCAGACGTACCAATGGTTTCAGCATGTTACGTCCCTGCAGGTGATTGATTTAACAGGCGGTTTGCTCCCTCTCAAGGCTGAAACACGAGTTCGATTCTCGTAGGGAGCGCCAACCACCCAGGGCCGGTAGTTCCGCGTGGTGTCAAAGACAATCTCCAGAGCAGATCCCGGTGGCACTTGTGCCACTGCCGGCGTCTGGCGTCGCCTCGCTGCGGGCTTCTACGACCTGCTGCTGCTCGCGGCGGTCTGGATGCTGGTCACCCTGATCGTCATCGTGCTCCGTGGTGGCGAGGCCGTCAGTCCCGGCGCCCTGCCCTATCAGTTGCTGCTGTTCGCTGTCGCGGCGGCTTTCCACATCAGCTCATGGCTGCGCGGCGGGCAGACGCTGGGCATGCGCGCATGGCGCATCCGGCTGGAAAAGCGTTCCGGTGCAGACATCGACCTGTGCACCGGCCTGCTGCGTTTTGCGGCCGGTGTGCTGACAGTCCTGTCCTGCGGTGCGGGCCTGCTCTGGCTGTTGGTCGATCGCGACGGCCTCACCTGGCACGACCGTCTGGCCAACACACGCGTGATCCGGTTACCGGCAAAGGCGAGATGAGCTGCGTCTTATAGGGTGCCGGGTTTGGCTTATTTGGCTTATTTGGCTTATTTGGCTTATTAGAGTTGGCAAGGACTCAGCGCGTGCGCCTGAGCATCCACAGGGTCATGCCCGCCAGCAACAGTGTCGGCAGCCATGCGACCAGCACCGCATTGAGGCCCCACACTGCGCCGCCGTCCGCCAACGTGCGGCTGAGCAGGAACCAGGTGAGCCCGATGCCGATACCCGTCACCATGCGTGCACCGGTACCGGTACCGCGCAGGGGACCCAGCACAAAGGGTACGGCGAGCATGCACATGAAGGGCACCGCCAGCATCGCTGCAAACCGGCTCCAGAACGCGACCTCGTAGTCGCGCGTGGCGAGACCATTGCGTTTCAGGTACTGGATATAGCGCCACAGCGCCTTGCCGGTCATGGCGTCGGTGCGCACCAGCGTCAGGCCCAGCAGGTCGGGGTTCAGGTTGCTGATGGCAAGTGACTGGCCCGCGCTGCTGGTCTCGACCGAAGTCGGCGTGAACACGCTCTCGACGTAGTTATCGAGCAGCCACTGGTTGCCGGCCGCCTGACGCAAGACCTCGGCCCGACCGACCGCCGCCAGCGCATCGGCCGAGGCCAGCCGGAACACGTAGACACCACCGGCGGGCTGCTCGTCGGTGGGCGGCTGTACATTGAGCAGCATGTCGCCGTCGCGGATCCAGGTGCTCTCGCCCGTGCCGCTGCCGCCCTGGCCGAACTTGACGACGGCGCGATACTGGCGCGCAAACCGTTCCAGCGGCGGTGCCACGAACTCGCCGATCAGTCCGCCGATCACGGCGAAAAACAGGCCGGTGAGCAGCACAGCCCTGGCGATGCCGACGGGTGACACGCCGGCCGCGCGCAGCACGATCAGCTCGGAGCGGCTGGCAAGCATGCCGAGCCCCAGCAAACTGCCGAGCAGTACGCCGATCGGCAACAACTGGAATGCCACTGCCGGGAGCTTCATCAACACCCAGCCGAGGGCATTCACCAATCCGTAGCCACCCACGCCGATATCATCGAGCTGGCCGACCAGTTCGATGAAGCCGCCAAGACTCAGCAGCACGGCAAGCACCATCGCGGTGGCGCCGAGGATCGTGGTGAACAGATAGCGGCCGATGATGTTCAAGCCCGCTCCCCCGCCGGTTGCCAGCGTCGCTGCCACTTGCGCAGACTGCCGCGCTGGACCAGCAGCATCATGCCGGCCACCGCCAGAAACAGTCCGTGCACCCACCACAGGCCGCTGAACTCGGGCAACTGCGACCGCTCCAGCCAGCCGCGCCCGGCGGCCAGCAGGTTGGCATAGATGACGTAGACGAGGATCGCCGCTGCCAGCCCGCTGAAGCGACCGCGACGCGGCTCGGTTTTTGCGAGCGGTACAGCGATAAAGGTCAGCACCAGCAGCGTCAGCGCCGGCGCCAGCCGCCAGTGCAACTCCGCCCGGTCGACCGGCGCACTGGAAGCGAGCAAGGTGGCAGTACTCTGCTCACCCGGACCGAGCGGGCCGCCGCCGACGGCCGGTATGGCGAAGGGAATGCCGTGCTCGCCGAACTCCACGATCCGGAACCGCGCCTCGCCGGGTGTGCCTTCATAGCGGCGTCCGCGCGCGAACACCAGTTCGCGGTAGCGGCCGTCACCGACGATGTTCTGCCAGGCCTCGTCAGCCAGTATCACCTCGACCCGGTCGCCCACCCGGCGCTGCACGAAAACCTTGTGCAGGTGCTGGTCACCGGTCAGGGTCTCGGCATACATCACGGCGGCACCGTCGCCAAAGCTGATAAAGCGTCCCGGCTCGAGCAGTCCCAGGCTGGTATCGCGCTTCGCCACCTCGGCCAGCGCCTGCACCTCGCGCACGGCTGCCGGCGAGGCCACCAGCGCCAGCCAGGCCACGCCACCCGCCAGCAGCAGGCCGAACGTCAGCAAGGGCCCGTACAACTGCGCGGGACCTATGCCACAGGCCATCATCGCGGCCATCTCGCTGTCGTGATACAGCCGCGCCAGCGACAGCATGATGGC
>JAHDYM010000071.1 GCA_023383705.1 Gammaproteobacteria bacterium
AGAAGTGTTACCTATGTGTCCGGAATGACCTGTAACCTATGTGTCGGTACGGTCACACCTTCAGCGCAGCGTTTGCAGGTGCGCCCGCAGCGGGGCCTCTAGGCTGGGGTCTGCCAGCGCGTAATCAATGGTCGCCTGCACATAGCCCAGCTTGCTGCCACAGTCGTAGCGCTTCCCCTCGAACGGCAGCGCATAGACCGGATCCGTGCCGAGCAGGCGGGCAATGCCGTCGGTCAGCTGTATCTCGCCACCGGCACCGCGCCCGGTTGATTCCAGGATGTCGAAGATCCTGGGTGACAGCAGATAGCGTCCGACCACCGCGAGGCGCGAAGGCGCAACCTCCGGCGCCGGTTTCTCGACGATCTGCTGCAGACGGTTGTTTTCGTCGACCGCCACGATGCCGTAATCACGCGTACGCCCCGGCGGCACCTCCTGCACGGCGATCACGCTCGAACCGTGGACCTCGTAGTGCGCACGCAATTGCGCAAGGCAACCAGTCCCGGCCCGGATCAGGTCATCGGGCAGGTGCACGTAGAAGGGTTCATCGCCAACGGCCGGCCGGGCGCAGAGCACGGCATGGCCGAGGCCAAGGGGTTCGCCCTGGCGTATGTACACGCAGGACACGCCAGCCGGCAGGATCGCCCTGACGAGGCTGAGCAGATCCTGCTTGCCCGCAACAGCCAGCGCACGCTCGAGTTCCGCATCACGATCGAAGTGGTCTTCGATTGCCCGCTTGCTGCTGCCGGTCACGAACACCAGGCGGGTCACGCCTGCCTCAAGCGCCTCCTCGACCGCATACTGGACCAGCGGCTTGTCGACGATGGGCATCATCTCCTTGGGCATGGCCTTGGTTGCCGGCAGAAAGCGCGTACCGCGACCAGCAACCGGGAACACGGCTGTGCGAACTGGTTCCTTCATCGGGAGGCTCCGGACTTCTTGTTATCAGGGAAAGGCGGCAATCATAGCCAATCCTGCCGGCAGCGTCCGGTAACTGGTCCACGCGGGCGGCACCGCCAGCCGGTGCCGCCCGCGTCGGTGGCTATGGCTGGCTGGCGCTTTTTGCGGGCTGGCCCGTGCGGATGTTCTCCCGGTTCAACTTGAGTACCTGCGGACCGATGCCCGACACCTTCATCACATCGTCCGGGGTGGCAAAGCGGCCGTTCTTCTCGCGATATTCGACGATGGCGCGCGCCCGGCTCTCGCCCACACCATTCAGTTCGCGGGCGATCGTGACCGCATCGGCCGTGTTGATGTCCACCGGCCCCGCCATGACCAGTGCCGGCAGCAGGCCGATAAAACCCGTCAAGATGAACTTGCGCATGAGTAACTCCTGAAAATGTTGCTGAAAAAAACACTGTCAAAGCCGACAGCAGCAACATACTGGGAGCCCGGGGGAGAATTTGTCAGCCGGATTTCCTGCGCGTTGCGCAGGAAATGCCCCTAGACCGGCGAACCCTTGAATAACAGCCGGTCAGCAGCGCCAACCGTATCCCAGGCACGGCAGCCAGGGCATTGCCACTGCAGGGCCGAGCTGTAATAGCCACAGTCAGCGCACTGGTAGTTGGTGCCGGCACGCGCCAGCTGATGCAGTGCCTTGCGCACCCGCTCAATGGCCTGCCGCCGCAAATCCGTTGCGGCAGGGGCCGGGAATTCCGCGCCGGCCAGATCGCGCAGTATCGGCTGCTGCTCGATGAAGCGGCCCAGGCACTCGATGGCCGCCGGCTCGCTGATCCGCAGGTCGCGGATGACGGCCAGGGCGATTCCACGCAAGCCCTCGGGCGTCCGGGTGATCTCACCGAGCAGCGCACCAAGCCCGGACGCCGGGACGGTACGCAGAAGACGCGGCAGGACGTCGCCGAGCATGGCCGGCGCCACCCGGGCGATCTCCGCGTAGGCAGAGGCAGCAACTGCTGCCTGCCCCTGGTCGGCGGCCAGGTCACCACGGAGCAGCGCACAACGCACCTTGCCGGGATCTATGGCCTCGGCCTGCTCCAGCAACCGGCCAGCCTCGTCACGGTCGGACTGCTTGCGCGCTTCTTCGGCAAGCTCGCAGTAGTAATGGGCGAGTTGTGCGGGGGGCACCGTATCGCCGCCTATACGCAGCAACTCGCCGCACAGGTCAATGGCACGATCCCATTCGGCCGTCACCTCACAGATGCGCAGGAGCCGCCTGAGGGCAGCGATGCGGTACTCCCCGGCTTCCCTGAGTTGCAGGTACAGGTCCTCGGCGCGATCGAACAGGCCGGCGCTGAAAAAGTCCTCGGCGAGGGCGAAACGGGCCTTTTCGCGCTGGTGGCGGCTGATTCCCGGACGGTCGAGCAGGTTCTGGTGCATCCGGATGGCGCGTTCTATCTCCCCACGCCGGCGAAACAGGCCACCTACGGCGATCTGGGTCTCGAGGCCCTCCTCGTTGAGTTCACCGCCGCGGGTGAATACCTCGACCGCCGCGTCGGGTTCCTCATTGAGCAGATGCCGGAAGCCCTTGACGAAGTTGGCGCGGGCAGACTCCCGCAGCTCGGCATCGTCTTCCTCGAAATCACCATAGCGGGCGAAGACGTAGCCGAGCGCAGCCGCCAGGAACAGGAGCCCGGCAAACAGGAATGTGGATTCAGTCGGCATCCTTGACCGGCAAGCTGCGCAAGGCCTGGACTTCCTGTTCCGCAAGGCGCAACGAACGCTGCAGGGCACGCCGCTGGCTCAGGAGGCGCAGCACGCCGACCCCGGCACAGCAAAGGCCGAAAACCCAGCCAACTGCCAGGGTCACCATCAGCGCGACGGATTTCTCGACCTGGATGGCCTGGAAGGCAAAGTCCAGGGTGATCGGCCCCGGATTGAGCGCACCGAACACGGCTGCAAGCCCGACGAACACGAGCAGCAACATGGGGTACAGGAAACTGCGCAGCATCGACGACCTCCAGCAAATCAACAAAGCCGCCCATCAGCGAAGCCAGCCCCTGCGGACGGCAACATCGCGGGTCGTCAGGCCGGCCAGGCAGCATCAGTCCTTGATGGGCAGGTGCCGGTTCTCGTTGACCCGGTCGCGCAGATCCTTCCCTGGCTTGAAGTGCGGCACATGCTTGCCGGCCAGCGCAACAGCCTCCCCGGTCTTGGGGTTACGGCCCATGCGCGGCGGCCGGAAATGCAGCGAGAGGCTGCCAAAGCCCCTGATTTCGATTCGCTGGCCACCGGCCAGCGAATCGCTCATCAGGTCAAGCAGGTGCTTGACGGCGAGTTCCACGTCCTTGGCCGGCAGGTGCTTCTGCTTCCTGGCCAGAACCTCGATCAACTCCGACTTGGTCATCGCTGCATACCCTCAGGCATTGCCGTCCCGCATCCTGTCCGGCACAAGCGGATCAGGAATCGCCCGAGTTGGAAATCTGCTCTTTGAGCAACTCGCCAAGCGTGGTTCCGGTGCTGCCACCGCTTTCGGAACGGTAGCTGTCCATCGCCTGCTGCTCCTCGTGAGCGTCCTTCGCCTTGATCGACAGCGACACGACGCGGTTCTTGCGATCCAGGCCGGTAAATTTGGCCTCGACCTCATCGCCGACCTTGAGCACCGTGCGCGCGTCCTCGACGCGATCACGGGACAGCTCGCTTGCACGCAACTGGCCCTTGATCCCGCCTTCGAGATCGACCACCGCACCGCGGGCATCGACCTCGGAGACCACACCCTTCATGATGGTGCCCTTGGGGTTTTCGGCCAGGAACCTGGAGAACGGGTCGAGGTCGATCTGCTTGATGCCGAGCGAAATGCGTTCGCGCTCCGGGTCGATGGCCAGCACGACGGTATCGACGTCCTCACCCTTCTTGTAATTGCGCACCGCCTCCTCGCCCGGGATATCCCAGGAGATGTCGGAGAGGTGAACCAGGCCATCGATGCCACCGGGCAGGCCGATGAAGATACCGAAATCGGTGATCGACTTGATCTTGCCGGATACCTTGTCGCCCTTGTTGAAGCCAACCGCGAAATCGGACCACGGGTTGACCTTGCACTGCTTGATACCGAGGGAAATACGCCGGCGCTCCTCGTCGATATCCAGCACCATCACTTCGACTTCGTCGCCGATCTGCACGACCTTGGACGGGCTCACGTTCTTGTTGGTCCAGTCCATCTCGGAGACGTGTACCAGGCCTTCAACGCCCTCCTCGATCTCCACGAAGCAGCCGTAGTCGGCGATATTGGTGACCTTGCCGAACAGGCGGGTGTTGGGCGGATAGCGCCGCGAGATCGCCTTCCAGGGATCCGATCCCAGCTGCTTCATGCCCAGCGAAACGCGGTTCTTCTCGCGGTCGAAGCGCAGGATCTTGACTTCGATCTCGTCGCCGACCGTGACGACTTCGGACGGATGCTTGACGCGCTTCCAGGCCATGTCGGTGATGTGCAGCAGGCCGTCGATGCCACCGAGGTCGACGAACGCGCCGTAATCGGTGAGGTTCTTCACCGCACCCTTCACGATCGAGCCTTCCTGCAGGTTGACCAGCAGCGCCTCACGCTCGGCGCTGTACTCGGCCTCGACCACGGCCCGCCGGGACACGACCACGTTGTTGCGGCGCCGGTCGAGCTTGATGACCTTGAATTCGAGTTCCTTGCCCTCGAGGTACGAGGGATCGCGCACCGGCCGTACATCGACCAGGGAGCCGGGCAGGAACGCACGGACAAATTCGATATCGACGGTAAAACCGCCCTTCACGCGACCGTTGATGATGCCCTTGACGATCTTGCTGTTCTCGAAAGCATCTTCGAGGGCTTCCCAGGTCCGCACGCGCTTGGCGCGTTCACGCGACAGCTTGGTTTCGCCAAAGCCGTCTTCGAGATAGTCGAGGGCAACCTCGACATCGTCACCGATCTTCACTTCGAGCTCGCCACGTTCATTCTTGAACTGGCTGGCGGGAATGACCGCTTCGGATTTGAGACCGGCACTGACGACGACGGCCTCGGAGGAAACTTCCACGACACGGCCCTTGAGGATCGTGCCCGGCTTGATGCGCTGGTTGGCGAGACTTTGCTCGAAGAGTTCGGCGAAATTTTCAGTCATTTGTTGCATACCGCCCGCAGGCGGACCTATGGTTTATCGAAACGTGCACTCACAACTCATGCGAGCGACGGTTACATTGAAACACCAGCCAGCATCACTTGCCGGCCGGACCCTCGGATACTCAGACAAGGCACTCAAAATCTGCTGGTCAATTCCGCGAATCAGGCCCGGCGCGGTGAAGCATCGGGAAATGTTTCGCTGGCCCAGCGCGACATCAGGTCTACCACTTCAGGTATGGTCATACCGGTGGTATCGAGAATGCGCGCACCCTGACCGGGACGGAGAGGAGCGACAGACCGCTCTGAATCACGCCGGTCGCGCTCTGCCATGTCCCTCGAAAGGGCCGCAAGGCTAACATCAATACCCTTGTCCTTCAACTGCTTATGGCGTCTGCGCGCCCGCTCCTCGACGCTTGCAGTCAGAAAGACCTTGAGGCCGGCATCCGGAAAAATGACCGTGGCCATGTCGCGGCCATCTGCCACCAGGCCCGGCAGTTGCCGGAAATCGCGTTGCCGCTGAACCAGCGCGGTCCGTACGGCTGGCAGTGCAGCAACCACCGAAGCCCCCTGCCCGCAGGCCTCGGTGCGGATCGCCTGGGTGACATCGCGATTGCCCAGCCAGACCAGCCCCTCGCCGCTCCGGGCATCAAACCGTACATCCAGGCTGGCGGCGATACGCGCAAGCTCTGCCTCGGCCTCGAGCGGGATGGCGCGGCTGGTGGCATCCAGCGCGACAAGGCGGTACAGGGCACCACTGTCCAGCAGATGCCAGCCGAGTCGCTCGGCCAGCAAGCCGGCGATCGTGCCCTTGCCGGCGCCGCCCGGACCATCGATGGTCACAACCGGTACCGCATTGGCCGGGGTATCAGCCATTCGGGGCGGCCTTGATCGCCAGACCGACAGCAGCCGCCTGGCTCACGAAACCGGGGAACGAGGTCGCCACGTTGTCGGTATCCAGTATCCGTACCGGTGCGGTGGCCCGCGCCGCGCCGATCGCGAAGGACATTGCCACGCGATGATCGCCACGGCTGTCGATCGTGCCGCCGCTGAAGGTACCGCCCTGGATGCGCGCGCCGTCAGGCAACTCCTCCACTTCGATGCCCAGCGCCCGCAGTCCGGCCACCATCACGCTGATGCGGTCGCTTTCCTTGTGGCGCAGCTCTGCGGCGCCACTGACGATGGTCTCGCCATGCGCCAGCGCTGCGGCAACAAACACCATGGGGAATTCATCGATCGCCAGCGGCACCAGCTCGGGCGGAATGCGGACGCCCTGCAACTGCGAGGGCCGGACGATCAGCCGACCCACGGGTTCGGCACCACTGCCCGCTGCCGGCTCGACCTGCAGCTCGGCACCCATCAACTCGAGGATGCGCAGGATGCCGGTCCGCGTCGGGTTCAACCCGACGTTGTCGATGACCAGCTCGCCCTCGGCGGCCAGGCAGCCAGCCAGCACGAAGAAGGCAGCGGAGGACAGGTCACCCGGAACCTGGATGTCGGTGCCGCTCAGCTGACCGCCACCCCGGAGGCTCACCGTCAATCCCTTGCAGCTTACCGGCTGTCCAAAACTGATGAGCATGCGCTCGGTGTGATCGCGGCTGATCGCCGGCTCGGTCAGTTCGGTCTCCCCGTCGGCATACAGGCCTGCCAGCAGCAGTGCCGACTTGAGCTGTGCGCTGGCCACCGGCATCGCGTAGCGGATGCCCTGCAGCCGGCGCTGGCCGGCAATGTGCACCGGCGGCTTGCCGTCGGTCGTGCGGACGTCGGCACCCATGAGCCGCAGCGGCACGGCCACGCGCTCCATCGGACGGCGGCTCAGCGATTCGTCACCGACCAGCGTGCTGTCGAAGCCCTGCGCCGCAAGCAAGCCCATGAAGAGGCGCATCGCGGTCCCGGAATTGCCCATGTCGAGCGCGGTGGCCGCCGCACGCAGCCCGTGCAGGCCCTTGCCATGCACCGTGATCGTGGTTGCATCGTGCTGCTCGACACCCACACCCATGGCGCGAATGGCTGCCAGCGTCGCCAGGCAATCCTCGCCAGGCAGAAAACCCGCAATCCGGGTGGTACCGCTGGCAATGGCACCGAGCATCAAGGCACGGTGGGAGATGGACTTGTCGCCCGGTACGCGCATCGTGCCGGCCACACGCCGCGAGGGCTGGATCGTGAAAGTACTGCTCATGGTGTCTTCCCGGCCATCAGGCTGCGCAGTGCCGACAGCAGTCGCTCGTTCTGCTCAGGCAGCCCGACAGTGATGCGCAAATGGTTGGGCAACCCGTAGTTGGCCACGGGCCGGACGATGACGCCAGCACGCAACAGCTTTTCATACCAGGGCAGCGCCGGACCACCGGTATCGACCAGCACGAAATTGCCCGCCGAAGGGATTGGCTGCCAGCCCAGCGCTCGCAGGCCTGCGCTCAACTGGCCGAGTCCCGCTGCATTCAACTGCCGGGAACGCGTGACATGCACCGTATCGTCGAGCGCGGCACGGGCCGCGACTTGCGCCAGCGAGTTCACATTGAAGGGCTGGCGCACGCGATTGAGCAGCCCGGCTATCTCCCGATGACTGACGGAATAGCCGACCCGCAGCCCGGCCAGCGCATACATCTTGGAAAAGGTGCGCGTGATGATCAGCCTGGGGAACTCATCCAGCCAGCGCAGCGTATCGGGCCAGTCCGTCCCCTCGACGTACTCGCCGTAGGCCTCGTCGAGCACCACCAGCACATGCGGCGGCAGGCTGCCGATGAAAGCCCGCAGTTCCGCGGCACCGAGCCAGGTTCCGGTGGGATTGTTCGGATTGGCGATGAATACCAGCCGGGTTGCAGGCCCGACCAGCCGCTTCATCGCGGCCAGGTCATGGCCCAGCGGCTGCGCATGGTCAGGCGGATTCGCCGGTGCAATGCGTGCCGTGGCACCGGTCGCCTGCACCGACAGCGCATAGACCAGGAAGGCAAACTGCGAATGGACCGCTTCCGTGGCCGGGGTGAGAAAGGTCTCGGCAACCAGCGACAGCAGCTCGTTGGAGCCGTTGCCGACCGTGATCTCCGCCGGGTCAACGGCCAGGTGTTTTGCCAGCGCGGCCTTCAGTTCAAAGGCGGCGCCATCCGGATACAGGGCCAGGTCAGCGAGCGCTGCATCGATCGCACGCAGGCTGGCCGGCGGCGGACCGAGCGGGTTTTCATTCGAGGCCAGCTTGATCGAGTCGTGTATCCCGTACTCGCGCTCGAGTTCGCTGACCGGCTTGCCCGGCACATACGGCTGCAGGCCGAGCACCCCCTCGGCGGCAAGTGCTGAAAAGCGATCCGGCCCGGGCATGTGTATCCAGTGCTTTAGAGTATGGCCTTGGGGTAGGAACCAAGGATCCGGAACAACTGGGCGCGCTTTTTCAGCTCGGCCAGTGCCAGCGCGACATTCTTGTCCCCGGCGTGTCCATCGATGTCGACGAAGAAGACGTAGTGCCATTTGCGCCGCCGCGACGGCCGCGACTCGATGCGACTCATGTTGACATGGTGCTGCGCCAGCGGTGCCAGCAGTTTCTGCAGGGCGCCGGCATCGTCGGTGTCCTGCGTCGAGAGCAGCAGGCTGGTCTTGTCGTTGCCGCTGGCAGCCAGCAGATCCCGGCCGATCACCAGGAACCGGGTGGTGTTGTCCGGCCGGTCCTCGATATCGCTGACGAGTTTCTGCAGGCCGTACACCTCGGCGGCGGCATCGCCGGCAATCGCAGCGGTCCCGGCCTCGTCGCGCGCCCTGCGTGCACCCTCGGCATTGCTGCTCGCCGGCAGCAACTCCACACCGGGCAGATACTCGCGCAACCACGCCCGGCACTGGGCCAGCGACTGCGGATGCGCACTGACGCGCACCACCTTGTCGAGGCCAGTCATGTTGCCGAGCAGATGCTGGCGGATGCGCATCTCCACCTCGCCGCAGATCTTGAGCGGCGATGACAGGAACATGTCCAGCGTATGGTTGATCGCGCCTTCGGTGGAATTCTCGACCGGTACCACGCCGAAATCGGCCGCACCCGACTCCACCTCGTGGAAGACCTCGTCGATCATTCCCAGCGGCAGTGCACGCACCGAGTGGCCGAAGTGCTGGTAGACGGCACTCTGGCTGAAGGTACCTTCCGGACCCAGGTAGCCGATCTTGAGCGGTTGCTCCTGCGCCAGGCAGGCCGACATGATCTCGCGGAACAGGCGGACCATTTCCTCGTCGGTCAGGGGGCCCTTGTTGCGGGCGACGACATTGCGCAGCACCTCGGCTTCACGCTCAGGGCGGTAGTAACCCGTCGCCGGGACGCCCTCGCCCTTGGCGACCGCAACCTGCTGTGCCAGGCCGGCACGCTCGGCGATCAGCGCCTGGATCTGCTGGTCAACCGCGTCGATCTGCTGGCGCAGCGCACCGAGAGCAGTTGCTTTGGTGCCCGGCTTGCGCGTCGCAGGTTTTTGCGGTTTTGGCTTTTGCGGTTTTTTTGGCATGCACAACTCAGGCCGGGTTTTCGCTGAGGCAGCGCACGCTCAGCACACCGGCAATACCACGGATCCGCGCCAGCGTCTCTTCCTTCACCGGACCATCGAGGTCGGCGATCGTATAGGCCACCTCGCCGCGCGACTTGTTGAGCAGGTCGGCGATATTCAGCCCGGCATCGCCGAGGCAGGTGGAAATCTGGCCAACCATGTTCGGCACATTGGCATTTGCGATCGTGATCCGGTACGGCGTGGTCCGCGGCAGATCGGCATCGGGGAAATTCACCGAATAGCGGATGACACCGTGCTCGAGATAGGCGCGCAGGTTGTCGGCCACCATGACGGCACAATTGGATTCCGCCTCGTAGGTCGAGGCACCGAGATGCGGCAGCGAAATGACCTTCGGATTGCCGATCAGCGCCCGACTCGGGAAATCACTGATATAGGCCGTGAGCTTGCCGGACGCCAGGGCGGCTGCCACGGCGGATTCGTCGACGATCTCGCCACGGGCGAAATTGAGGATCACGGCCTTGGCCGGCATCAGCTTGATACGCGCCTCGTTCACGAGCGAACGGGTCGCATCCAGCAGCGGCACGTGCACGGTCAGGAAATCCGCCTTGCTGAACAGTTCGTCGAGGCTGCGTGCCTGCTCGACGGAAGCAGACAGTTGCCAGGCGCGCTCCACGGTAACCTGCGGATCGAAACCGACCACCCGCATGCCGAGACTGACGGCGGCATTCGCCACCTGCACGCCGATGGCACCGAGGCCGACCACGCCCAGCGTCCGGCCCGGCAACTCGAAGCCGACATAGGTCTTCTTGCCCGCCTCGACCACCTTGTCGAGCGCGGCACCCTCTTCCTTCAGGTGCTCGACGAAGTTCCAGGCCTGGCAGATGTTGCGGGCCGCCAGCAGCATGCCGGCCAGCACCAGTTCCTTCACCGCATTGGCGTTGGCGCCCGGCGCGTTGAACACCGGGATACCGCGCTTCGCGAGCGCCGCCACCGGCACGTTGTTGGTGCCGGCACCGGCGCGGGCGACAGCCAGCACGGTATCGGGGATCGGCATGTCGTGCATCTTTGCCGAGCGCACCATGATGGCATCCGGATGACCGATATCCGATGCAACCTCGTAACGCTCGCGCGGCAAGCGTTGCAGGCCCTCGACCGAAATGCTGTTGAGGGTCAGGATCTTGTAGGTGGTCTTCACGCTCACTGCATCAACCTCTGTCTGGATTCACAAATCCGCGGCTTCAACCGCGACGCTTCTCGAAGTCCGCCATGAACTGGACGAGGGCAGCAACGCCCGCCTCGGGAACCGCGTTGTAGATGCTGGCACGCATGCCGCCCACGTCGCGATGTCCCTTCAGGTTGGTCAACCCGGCCTTTTTGGACTCGCTGAGGAAATCCGCATCGAGCGCCGGGTCTGCCAGCGTGAAGGTCACATTCATCCAGGAGCGGTGTGCCCCGGCCACCGGATTGTTGTAGAAGGACGAAGCATCGATCGCCTTGTAGAGCATATCCGCCTTGCGCTTGTTCACCTCGGCCATCTTCTGCAGGCCGCCCTGCCGCTTCAGCCAGGCAAACACCAGGCCGGCGATATACCAGCTGAAGGTCGGCGGTGTGTTCAGCATGGAATCAGCGGCGGCGTGGGCGGAGTACTTGAGTATCGCCGGCAGGCCAGCCGGTGCGCGCTCGAGCAGATCCTTGCGCACGATCAGGATCACCAGGCCCGACGGGCCGATGTTCTTCTGGGCGCCGGCGTAGATCACGCCGAACTTCCGCACATCCACCGGGCGCGACAGGATCGTCGAGGACATGTCGGCAACCAGCGGCACCGAACCGACATCAGGCACATCGTGCATCTCCAGCCCGCTGATCGTTTCGTTGACGCAGTAGTGGACATAGGCGGCAGCCGGATCGAGCTTCCAGCCGGAACGCGCCGGTACATCCATGTAGCTGGACGCGGAACCATCGGCAACGATGTTGACCTTGCGCACCGCCGCGGCTTCCTTGCTGGCCTTCTTGGACCAGGCACCGGTCAGCAGGTAATCGACGGCCTGGGTAGGCGCAGCCAGATTCATCGGCAACAGCGCGAAATGCGTGGTCGCACCACCCTGCAGGAACAGCACCGAATAATCGTCGGGAATCTGCATCAGTTCGCGCAGGTCGGCCTCGGCCGTTTCGGCAACCTTGATGAACTCCTTGCCGCGGTGACTGACTTCCATCACCGACATGCCGGAACCGTTCCAGTCGGTCAGTTCTGCCTGCGCCTGCTGCAGGACTTCGAGCGGCAACGCGGCCGGACCAGCACTGAAATTGATTACCCTTGACATCTGTCTCTCTCGTGAAGTGTTTAAGAAAAGCAGCCCGGGGAGCGCGGACTATGCCACCGGCTCACCATCATCCTGATCGGTGTCGGGAACAATCCGGTCGAGGCCAACAAGGCGTTCATCCTCGCCGATGCGGATCAGCCGCACGCCCTGGGTATTACGGCCCTGCTGGGAAATCTCGGCAACCGGCGTGCGCACCAGCGTCCCGCCGCTGCTGATCAGCATGACCTCATCCTCGTCGCGCGCCTGGATTGCGCCGACCATGCGGCCGTTGCGATCTGACGTCTGTATGGCGATCACGCCCTGGCCGCCGCGGCCCTGCACCGGGAACTCATCCACCGCCGTGCGCTTGCCGTAGCCGGTTTCGGTAGCAGTCAGCACCTGCCCTTCGCCCAGGATCAGCAGCGCGATGATCTCGTGACCCTCGGGAACGCGCATGCCACGTACACCGGCTGCGGTACGCCCCATCGGCCTTACGTCGGACTCGTGGAAGCGGATCGCCTTGCCGGTGCTTGCACACAGCATGATGTCGCATTCGCCATCGGTGATCGCCACGTCGACGAGGCGGTCGCCTTCGTGCAGATCGATCGCGCGTATGCCGGCCGTCCGCGGACGCGAGAAGGCATCCAGCGCGGTTTTCTTGACCGTGCCGTCGCTGGTGGCCATGAAGATGTAATTGCTCTCGCTGAACTGGCGCACCGGCAATACGGCATTGATCCGCTCATCGGGTTCCAGCGGCAACAGGTTGACCATCGGCCGGCCGCGCGCACCGTGTCCGGCACGCGGCACCTGGTAGACCTTGAGCCAGTACATCTTGCCGGTACTGGTGAAGCACAGCAGCGTGTCGTGGGTGTTGGCGATGAAGAGCTTGTCGATGAAATCCTCTTCCTTGACCTTGGCGGCCGTGCGGCCCCGGCCACCCCGGCGCTGCACCTGGTAGTCGCTGACGCTCTGGGCCTTGGCATAGCCACCATGCGAGAGCGTCACCACCACGTCTTCTTCCGGAATCAGGTCTTCGATCTCCAGGCTCGAGTGGTCCTGGACGATTTCCGTGCGGCGGGCATCGGCATAGTTGTCGCGGATATCCGCGAGTTCGGCACGGATGACGGCGATCAGGCGCTCGGGGTCGGCGAGGATTTCCGTGTATTCACGGATGCGCCCCAGCAGCTCCTGGTACTCGTTGATGATCTTGTCCTGCTCGAGACCCGTGAGCCGCTGCAGGCGCAGATCCAGGATGGCCTGCGCCTGGGCCGGCGACAGCCGGTAACCCTCCGGACCGGGACCGAAGTCGGCAGCCGCATCCTCGGGCCGCGTCGATACGTTGCCGGCGCGGGCCAGCATGTCGGTGACGGCACCCGGCGACCAGAGCCGGCTGGTCAGCGCCTCACGCGCCTCGGGCGGCGTCGGCGAGGCCTTGATGACCGCGATGACCGGATCGATGTTGGCGAGCGCCACCGCCTGGCCTTCGAGGATGTGTGCGCGCTCACGCGCCTTGCGCAGGTCGAATATCGTCCGCCGGGTCACCACTTCGCGACGGTGCCGGACAAAGCACTCGATCAGCGTCTTGAGGTCGAAGAGCCGCGGCTGGCCGTCCCGCAGGGCGACCATGTTGATGCCGAAAACGCTCTCGAGCGGCGTCTGCTTGTAGAGATTGTTGAGCACAACCTCCGAAGACTCGCCACGGCGCAATTCGATGACGATGCGCATGCCGTCCTTGTCGGACTCGTCGCGCAGTTCGCTGATCCCCTCGATCTTCTTGTCGCGGACCAGTTCGGCGATCTTTTCGATCAGCCGCGCCTTGTTGATCTGGTATGGCAGCTCGGTGACGATCAGCGCTTCACGGCCACGGTCACCGAACTCCTCGACATTCACGCGCGCGCGGATATGCACCCGGCCGCGGCCGGTGGTGTAGGCGTCATAAATGCCCTGTGAGCCATTGATGATGCCGGCAGTCGGGAAATCCGGGCCGGGCACGATGGCCATCAGTTCGGCAATCGTGATCGCCGGGTTGTCGATCAGCGCCAGCGTCGCGGTGATCACCTCGCCAAGGTTGTGCGGCGGGATGTTGGTCGCCATGCCCACCGCGATGCCGGAGGAGCCGTTGACCAGCAGGTTGGGAATGCGTGCCGGCAGCACCGACGGCTCGGTCTCGGAGCCGTCGTAGTTGGGCACGAAGTCGACCGTGTTCTTGTCGATGTCGGCCAGCAGTTCGCTGGTGATGCGGGTCATGCGCACTTCGGTATAGCGCATGGCCGCCGGGGCATCGCCGTCTACCGAACCGAAGTTGCCCTGCCCGTCCACCAGCAGATAACGCATCGAGAACGGCTGCGCCATGCGCACGATGGCGTCATAGACGGCCATATCGCCATGCGGGTGGTATTTACCGATGACATCGCCGACTACGCGCGCGGATTTCTTGTAGGGCTTGGTGTGGTCGTTGCCCAGCTCCCGCATCGCATGCAGGACGCGGCGGTGTACCGG
>JAHDYM010000072.1 GCA_023383705.1 Gammaproteobacteria bacterium
TCGATCTCGACATCGACATACACCAGGTGAGCTTCAAGGACCGGGAGACGCAGAGTCCGGCCTTCCTGGCGCTGAACCCGATGGGCAAGGTGCCGGTGCTCACCGATGGCGATTTCAAGCTCTGGGAATCGAATGCCATCCTGTGCTACCTCGCGACCAGATTCCCGCAGACCGCGGCGCTGCCCACCGACGCGCGCGGCCGGGCCGACGTGGACCGCTGGCTGCACTGGCAGAGCTGTCACCTGGTGCCGGCGATCGGTGCCCTGAAGACCGGTGCCGAGACCGATGTCTCGACCGTGACGCCGCTGCTGAAGATCCTGCAGCAGCAACTGGCCGGGCGGGAATACCTGCTGGGCACGCTGACGGTTGCCGACTTCGCCGTGGCGGCCTACCTGATGACCAAGCTCGGTCGCCAGCTCGATTACTCGGCCTGTCCGGATGTCTCGGCCTGGCTTGAACGGATGGCCGGTCTCAAGGGCTTTGTAGCCACGCAAGTCAAGATGCCCTAGAGCTATAACCCGCAGTTCCCGCATGGCACTATGGGGGCCGATACCTTGGGAAAGACGATGGACGAATCCGAAGACACGGTCACCAGGCCCCGTCGGCGCGGCATCTATCTGCTGCCCAACCTGTTTACGACGGGCACCCTGTTCGCCGGTTTCTACGGCATCGTCGCCTCGATCGACGGCCATTTCGAGCCGGCAGCGATAGCGGTCTTCGTCGCCGGGCTGCTGGACGGCATGGATGGCCGGCTGGCCCGCCTGACCCATACCGAGTCCGAGTTCGGCAAGCAGTACGACAGCCTCGCCGACATGGTGGCCTTCGGCATCGCGCCAGCGGTCATCGTCTATCAATGGGGCCTCAAGGCGCTGGGTGAATACGGCTGGGCCTGGGGCAAGCTGGGCTGGCTGGCGGCATTTCTGTATGCGGTTGCCGCCGCACTCCGGCTGGCGCGTTTCAACGTCACCTCGAAGACCCTCGACCGGCGCTTCTTCGAAGGTCTGCCGAGCCCGTCGGCCGCCGGACTCGTCTCGAGCATGGTCTGGGTTGCAGTCGGCTTCGGTGTCGACGGCTTGCCGGCGCTTACGGTGGCCATGGCGCTCACGGTACTCGCGGGTGCGCTGATGGTTTCGCGGCTCGCGTACTGGAGCTTCAAGGGCGTGAGTCCGCGCGGACGCATTTCCTTCGCCTACGTGCTCATCATCCCGCTGATCTTCGTGCTCATCGCCATCGATCCGCCACGGGTCTGCTTCCTGCTCGCCTGCACCTACGCATCGTCGGGCATTGTCATCGGCCTGTGGCGACGCTGGCGGCGGCAGTCGGGCCGCGCGCGCCGCAACGAGCAGGCAGCAGCGGACAAGTAGGGCGCGATGTCTGGGCGTACCGAAGCGCGCAAGATCCGGCCCGGACCCCGCCAGCAGCGGGCGCTCGACGCGATGGGCGTGCAGGTCTGGGTGCCGCGCGCAGGGCAGGCGGCCGCAGCGCCTGCAGTCCCGGCACCGGAAGCCGCCAGTCCATCGATACCCGTACAGACAGGGGAACCGCCGTCGGCAGCTGTTCCGTGTGCGGCCAGCGGACCGACGGGCTGGACGGAACTGCGCGCCGAGGTTGCCGCCTGCACCCGCTGTGAACTCCATCGGACGCGCACGCAGGCGGTTTTCGGTACCGGTTCGGAGCAGGCGCGCTGGCTGGTCATCGGCGAGGCGCCGGGTGCGGATGAAGACCGGCAGGGTGAACCCTTCGTGGGCCGGGCCGGGCAGCTGCTGACCGAGATGCTGCGCGCCGTCGGGCTGTCGCGCGAGCAGGTCTTCATCGCCAATATCCTGAAGTGCCGGCCACCCGAAAACCGGGACCCAAAGCCTGAAGAAGCAAAGAGTTGCGAAAGCTATCTCCAGCGACAGATAGCCCTGCTGCAGCCGCGGCTGATCCTCGCCGTGGGCCGGATCGCCGCGCAGAACCTGCTGCAGGTGGAGACACCGATCGGCCAGTTGCGGGGCCGTGCGCATGCTTGGGGTCCGGCCCAGATCCCGGTGGTGGTGACCTACCATCCCGCCTACCTGTTGCGCAGTCCGGGACAGAAGGCCCGTGCCTGGGATGACCTGTGCCTCGCGCGCAGCATCGTGGCGCCGGTCTGAGGGCAACAGGCATGAGCGCCGAAGCCCGCTACCTCCCGGCCATCATCCGCGAAATGCGCCAGACCGACCTGGCGGCCGTCGCCAGCATCGAACGCAGTGCCTATGACTACCCCTGGAGTCCGGGCATCTTCCGCGACTGCCTGCTTGCCGGCTATACCAGCCTGGTGCTGGAGCAGGCCGGTGTCGTCATCGGTTACGGCCTCATGTCGGTGGCGGCCGGCGAGGCACACCTGCTCAATCTTGCGCTGGCGCCGTTGGCGCGTGGCCAGGGCCATGGGCGGCGCTTGCTGGATCACATGCTGGATCTCGCCCAGGGCGCCGGTGTCGAGAGCCTGTATCTGGAGGTGCGGCCGAGCAATCGCGCGGCGCTCGATCTTTACCACGGTGCCGGTTTCGAGGTGATCGGCAGGCGGCGAGCCTACTACCGTGCGATCGGTGGCACCGAAGACGCGGTCGTGCTGGTGCGGCGCCTGCGGCCGCGGCGCTGAAGCGCACGCCGCATGCAGTCCTCGCCACCCGATCAACACCCGCCCGCACCAGCGGGGCGCTTCCCGCTGTGGCGCAACCGGCCGGTGCTGGCCTGGGCTTTCTACGACTGGGCCAACTCGGCATTTTCCCTGCTGGTGGTCACGGCTTTCGTGCCACTCATGCTCGGCAGTTTCTGGAACGATGGCGCGGCCTCGCCGCTGACCACCTTTCGCCTCGGCGTCGGCAACGGCATCGCCAGCGCGGTCGTGGTGTTGCTTGCGCCGCTGCTCGGTGCGATCAGCGACCGGTCCGGCCGCCGGAAGCTGTGGCTCGCTGCCTTTACCGGCCTGGGCGTGGTGGCAACCACGGGACTGGCAGCGGTGGGGCCGGGCGGATGGTTGCTTGCGCTCGGCTGCTTCGTGCTCGGCTCGATCGCGTTTTTCGCCGCCAACAGCCTCTACGATGCGTTGCTCATCGACGTGGCGCCGCCGCAGGCCTGGGATCGCGTGTCGGCACTCGGCTACGCGCTCGGCTATCTCGGCAGCGCGCTGTTGTTCGTGCTGAGCATCGCCATGCTGGCCCGGCCGGAGCGCTTCGGCATGGCCACCGCAGCGGACAGCACGCGTTTTTCATTCCTGATGGTGGCGGCCTGGTGGGCGCTGTTCAGCCTGCCGCTGCTGCTCTGGGTCCGCGAGCGGCCCGCGGCGCGCACAGCCCTTGCCGGCGACGGCCTGCGTGCCGGGTTTCGCCAGCTCTACCGCACCCTGCGCGCCGTGCGTGACCAGCCACAACTGCTGCGCTTCCTGCTGGCCTACTGGCTCTACATCGACGGTGTCTACACGATCATCAAGATGGCGGTGGACTACGGCCTGTCACAGGGACTCTCGTCCACCGAGGTCACCGGCGCCATCCTGCTCACCAACTTCATCGGTTTCCCGGCCGCCATCGGCTTCGGCATGCTGGGTGAGCGCCTGGGTGCGCGCCGTGGCATCTACCTCGCGCTCGCTGTCTACATCGTGGCGACGACCGCCGCGGTGTTCCTGGAGACCGCCGCCGATTTCTATGTGCTGGCGATCACCATCGGCATGGTGCAGGGTGGTGTGCAGTCGCTGAGCCGTTCGCTCTATGCGCGGCTGATTCCGGCGGAAAGCCGCGGCGAATACTTCGGCTTCTACAACATGATGGGCAAGTTTTCCGCGATCATCGGTCCGGTGCTGGCTGGCACGGCGGCATTGATCTCGGGCAGTCAGCGCATCGGCATCCTGTCGATACTGCTGCTGTTCATCGGCGGATTCTGGCTGCTCAGCCGCGTGCGTTTGCCGGCGGCAGGCGCAACTGCCTGACCAGCCGCCTGAAGCGGAGGATCTCGGTCCGGCTCGGGACGCCCTCGTAGCGCAGGCGCAGGTACAGCGCCGTGAGGCTGGTGAGTGGGCCGGCAAGCTCCGGCCGTGCCGCGATGACCATGGCCGAGTACTCGCCCGGTGTCTCTTCCGGTTTGCGCGGGCGGCTCAGCCGCGACAGTCGCTGGCACAGCAGTTGCCAGCTCTGCTCGAGCGGGTCCTGCTCGCGGGCGCGATCGCGCAGGGTCAGCCAGGTGAACAGCAACAATATGGTGCTGGCCGTGACTGCGCAGACCAGTGCCAGGTCGCGCAGCGAGGGCGAGCTGAAACCCAGTCGGCCGAGCAGGGCGTTCTGCTGCTCGGGTCCGAAGGCCAGTACCCAGCGGTCCCACTGCGCGTTGAGCGCATCCCAGCCAAAGGCCACCCGGCCAAACCAGGGACTGCTGCCGAGCAGGGGCAAGTCGGCGCCGACCGAGCCGGGCAGTGCGGCAGCCATGCCCGCGTCGACGCGCTCGGGCGCGACGGCAGCGGTCGGGTCGTAACGCTCCCAGTAGCCGTCGAGCCAGACTTCGGTCCATGCATGGGCATCGGACTGGCGCACGATCAGGTAGTCAGCCAGCGGGTTCATCTCGCCACCCTGGTAGCCGGTGACCACGCGTGCCGGGATGCCGGCGGCGCGCGCCAGCAGCGCGAATGCCGAGGCATAGTGCTCGCAGAAGCCGCTGCGGGTACGAAACAGGAAGTCATCGACCGGTTCGTCGCCGAGGGCCGGCGGCTCCAGCGTGTAGTAGAAGGCCTGCTGCCGGAACATGCCGAGGATGTTGCGCAGGTAGGCGCGGTCTGAACCGGCGGCGGCGCGCATTTCGCCGGCCAGCGCCAGGCTGCGCGGATTGCGGCTTGCGTTGACCGCGAGCGTGGCCGCTTCCGGCGCACGCGCTTCGCGGAATCGCGGCAGCGTTGCCGAGCGGCCGCGCCAGGCGCTGCGTGCTGCGATGGGCCTCGTGCTCAGCAGTTCGCGGCTCGCACTCAGCGAGGCGTCGGCCACGTCCCAGCCCAGCGGTGTTTCGAGGGGCAGCAACCAGCGCTGGTGGTGTGGTTCCAGCACGATTTCATACTTGTGGACGCGCGCACCGGCGGGCAGTTGCCGGAGTGGCACGGCGTGCTGGTGCTTGCGCCCGGCATCGGGCAGCGTGCGCCAGCGGCGTCCGTCGAAGCTCTCGAGCACCGGCCCGCGCCAGTACAGCTGCGCGCGTTCCGGTGGTGGCCCCTCGAAGCGCACGCGGAAGGCTGGTGCGTCGGACAGTGCAAGCGAGGTGATGTCGCCCGGACTCATCTGGCTCGACAGCCCGGTGCGGCCGTTGTGTCCGCCGGAGGGCAGCGCCCACAGTGGAGCGGGCAGCCGCGGGAACAGCAGGAAGAGCGCGAGCGCGAGCGGTACGGCGTGCGCCAGCAGGCGTGTCGTCAGCAGCAAGCCGGTCGCCGGCGGTATCGCCTGCCGCCTGCGCGCCGCCTGCAGCAGGGCCAGGGTGCCAACCAGCACGCCGGCGGCGAGCAGGGGTACGCCGCCGAGCGACTGCTCGCGCAGGAACGCGGCAAACAGTACGAACCATGCGATCAGCACCACCAGGGCGCGGTCGCGGGCGCTGTGCGTTTCGAGCAGCTTGAGCGCGAGCATCAGCACCAGCAGCGCCGAGCCGGCCTCCAGCCCGGAGATCTGTCGCCAGGTGAAGCCGACTGCCAGCGCGCTCGCCAGCGTCAGCGTGCCGCGCACGATGCGGCCGGGCAGGGGCCAGCGATTCCAGGCGGCACCGAGCCGCCAGACTGCGGCGACGAGCATGATCCCGGATACCCAGGCCGGCAGCGTGCGCAGGTGCGGTGTGCTGACGATGAGCACCAGCAGCAGGAGCCACAGCAGTTGCGCCACCGAGCTCTGCTCTGGCCCCTGTGTCCCCGGTGCACGCCAGCCCTGGAGTTGCCGGGCCTTCATGGCTTGCCGGCCCCGCCTGTGGCGGCTGCTTCCGGTACATATACGGCGAGCGTGCGCAAACAGCGGTGATAGTGTTCGATGCCCGTGTCCGGCGGCAGTTCGATGCCCGGCAGGCGCAGGCCGTAGATACGTCCAGCCGCATTGGCGTCGAGGATCATGCGCGTGAGCAGGGAGAGGCGCGTCTCGATGTCCTGCGGGCCCAGCGCGTCCCAGTCGAACCAGCTTGAGCCCGCACCGCTGCGAAAATCCTTCGCCAGCAGTTGCCCGCTGCGCGCGAGCGCCTTCCACGCCATGCGTGCCGGTGATTCGCCGGGCAGCGGGACGCGCAGGCCGGCGAATTCATCGCTGCCGCGCAGATGGTCGCCGTCGTGTTCCAGGTCCGCGGCGTGCGCGGGCAGTGCGCTGGCGAGCCGGGCAGCCGGTGTGGGATAGACCATCAATTCCCGCTCCGGATACACCCAGGCCCAGGCCTCGAAGAGGCCGAAGGGGTAACGGGTGCTGAGACGGATCACGGGGCAGGCCTGGGTGCCGCGCCGTGTGGTCGGCAGGCACAGGCGCAGCACGGCGCTGCCGCCGGCCGGCAGATCTGCCGGCAAGGTCGCGGCGCCAGCCGGCCCGGCCTCGATCTGCCAGCGCGCACTGCGGGACTGGTTGATGATGCGCACGCCGCACTCGATCAGCTCGCCGGCGAATACCGCGCTGCAGCCCTCGACCGTCACGCGCAGTCCGGCCAGGTTGCGCTGCGTGTGATGGATGCTGACCACGGTAATCGAGGTGAGCAGGAAGGCCAGCGCGAAGCCCATGTTGTTGCTGTAGTTGAGCGCGCCGAGCAGCATGGTGAACAGCACCAGGCCGAAACCGAGTCCGGTCCGGGTCGGCAGGATGTAGATGCGGCGCTGATGGAGTTCGACGTTGTCGCCGTCGGGTCCCTGGCGACGGCGGAACCAGTGTTGAACCAGCGCTGCGGGATTGCGAAGTTGTATGTCCACGGCGCTGCCCGGTGGTTGCCTGGACTCAGGGAATCGGCACTGACTCCAGCACCAGTCTGGCTGGGTCACGCACGGCTGCCTGGCTGCCGGGACGCGGCCGCAGGCGGTGCCCGGCGACTGCTGCGAATACGGCCTTGACCTCATCCGGATGCACGCCGGGATGGCCGTGCAGCAGCGCGAGGCAGCGGGCTGCCATCACCAGGTCCTGCGCACCGCGTGGCGAGAGGCCGAGTTCAAACAGCGCGGACTGGCGCGTGTAGCGCACCAGTGCCTGCACGTAGTCGAGCAGGGCATCGGAGAGGAACAGTTCGCGTGCCGCCGCCCGCAGCGCCATCAGGCCCGCACTGTCGACGACGGGTTTCAGTTCGCCGAGCAGCAGGCGCCGGTCTTCACCGCGCAGCAGCTTGCGTTCCAGTCCTTCGGCGGGATAGCCGAGTCCGAGACGCATCAGGAAGCGGTCGAGTTGTGATTCGGGCAGCGGATGGGTGCCGGCCTGGTGCAGCGGGTTCTGCGTGGCGATGACAAAGAAGGGCACCGGCAGCGCGTGCGTCTCGCCGTCCACGGTGACCTGGTTTTCTTCCATGGCCTCTAGCAGTGCGCTCTGTGCCTTCGGGGTGCTGCGGTTGATCTCGTCGGCCAGCACGATGTGGGCGAACACCGGGCCGGGATGGAAGCGGAACCGTGCCGCTTCCTGCTCGAACACCGACATGCCGATGATGTCGGCCGGCAGCATGTCGCTGGTGAACTGGATGCGCCGGAACGACAGGCCGAGCACGGCGGCCAGGGCACGCGCCAGCAGGGTCTTGCCGACCCCCGGCACGTCCTCGATCAGCAGGTGGCCGCCCGCCAGCAGGCAGGTGAAGGCGAGTTCGATTTCGGTCTGCTTGCCGAGGATGACCTGGCCGACCTCGCGGTTGACCTGCTCGCCCAGCAACCGGGCCTGCTGCAGCTGATCGGTGTTCGCCAGTGCTGTGGCATTCCGCGCCATGGCCATGCTCTTGCTCGGGTCGGTGCTCGCCGGAAGATAGCATGTCATCCTGCCCGAATCGGCTGCTGGCCGGCGCGAACTGGGGCACAGATCCGGCTGCGTGCAGCCCCTTTCGCACCCGTGCCATACTCCGCCTCGGGCCTGGCCCGATAGCGGAGAGCAGCATGACCGGATTCTCGAAAAGTGGCCGCTCCGGGGATGAGTGGCGCCAGTTGCTGGATGGTGATCGCTGCCGGGTGCTGTTCCAGGAAGACACCGAGGCGCCCTTCAGCAGTCCGCTGAATGCAGAGAAACGCGCTGGCACATTCATCTGTGCCGCCTGCCATCAACCGCTGTTCAGCAGCGATGGCAAGTACGACAGCGGGACGGGCTGGCCCAGCTTCTTCAAGCCCATCGATCCGGCGCGCATCGAAACCCGCCGCGATTTCCGCCTGCTGCTGCCGCGTACGGAATATCACTGCGCACGCTGCGGTGGCCACCAGGGCCATGTGTTTGGCGACGGTCCGGCGCCGACCGGCCAGCGTTACTGCAACAACGGCCTCGCGCTGCTGTTCATCCCTGAAGGCGAGCCGCTGCCGGAACTCCGCTGAAGCTTCGCCTCGCTCAGAGGGACGCGAGCTGCTGCAGCTGCTCGCCGATCTTGGCGAGGTCGCGACGCAGGGCTGCCTGCCGCTCGCGTTCCTTTTCCACGACCGCTGCCGGTGCATTGCTGACGAAGCTTTCGGTGGCGAGCTTGCTGTCGATACGGGCCAGATCCGCGCTCAGCTTCTGCTGGTTCTTCTCCAGTCGCGAGCGTTCCGCTGCCACGTCGATCAGGCCGGCCATCGGCACCAGGATCTTCAGGTTGCCGAGCAGGGCGGTTGCTGACGCCGGCGGCGCCTCGCCTGCCGGCAGCAGCCTGATCTCCGCCAGTCGCGCCAGGTCGCGCAGGTATCGGGCGTGCGCATCGAGCAGGTGCCGGTCCGCGACCGTCGCATCCTGCAGCAGCACGGTCAGCCGCTTGCCCGGCGGAATATCCATTTCGCCGCGGATCTGGCGGACGCCGAGCACGAAGCCCTGGATCCACTGCAGTTCGGTTTCGGCGGCCTCGTCGACCGGAAACTGCGAGGGATCGGGCCAGCTCTGCAGCATGATGGTGTCGCCACAGGCACCGGCGAGCGGTGCCACGCGTTGCCAGATTTCCTCGCTGATGAAGGGCATCAGCGGATGAATGGCGCGCAACAGGCTCTCCAGCACGCTGATCAGCGTGCGCCGGGTCTGCGCCTGCTCGGCAGCCGGGGCGCCGCCTTCCACCAGCAGCGGCTTGATGAGTTCGAGGTACCAGTCGCAGTACTCGTTCCAGATGAACTCGTAGAGCGCGCGTGCCGCGAGGTCGAAGCGATAGTCGGCGAAGTGCGTGACGACTGATTCCACGGTCCGGCTGAAGCGCGACAGTATCCACCGGTCCGGCAGGCTGGGCGCGGCGAGGCCGGCGCTGCCGCTGGCGATTTCCCGGTCGGTGACGTTCATCAGCACGAATCGTGCGGCGTTCCAGATCTTGTTGCAGAAATTGCGGTAGCCCTCGATCCGGTTGAGGTCGAAGCGGATGTCGCGGCCGGTGCTGGCGAGCGCGGCAAAGGTGAAGCGCAGCGCGTCGGTGCCGAAATCCGGGATGCCGTTCGGAAACTGCTTGCGGGTGGCTTTCTCGATCTGCGGTTTCAGTTGCGGCTGCATCAGGCCGGTGGTGCGCTTGGCGAGCAGGCTCGGCAGGTCGATGCCATCGATGAGGTCCAGCGGGTCGATGATGTTGCCCTTGGACTTCGACATCTTGTCGCCGTTTTCGTCGCGGATCAGCCCGGTGATGTACACCTCGCGGAAGGGCACGTCGCCGGCGAACTTGAGTCCGAACATGATCATGCGCGCGACCCAGAAGAAGATGATGTCGAAACCCGTGACCAGCACGCTGCCGGGATAGAAGGTCTTCAGCGCGCTGGTCTGTTCCGGCCAGCCCAGCGTCGAGAAGGGCCACAGCGCCGAGGAAAACCAGGTATCGAGCACGTCTTCGTCCTGGCGCAGCGCGGTGCCGGCCGGAATCCCGTGCTTCTCGCGCACCGCCGCCTCGCTGCGCCCGACATAGACCTGGCCCTGCTCGTCATACCAGGCGGGAATGCGATGGCCCCACCACAGTTGCCGGCTGATGCACCAGTCCTGGATGTTGTGCATCCACTGGTAGTAGGTCTTTGTCCAGTTGTCCGGCACGAAGCGGATCCGGCCTGCCTCGACGGCAGCGATGGCGGGTCCGGCCAGCGGCGCGATCTGCACGTACCACTGGTCGGTGAGCCAGGGCTCGAGCACGGCATTGCTGCGGTCGCCGCGCGGGATCTGCAGGGTGTGCGGGTCTATGCGCTCGACCAGTCCCTGCGCCTCCAGCAGTTCCACCACGCGCTTGCGGGCGGCGAAGCGGTCCATGCCGCGCAGTTCAGCGGGAATTTCCGCGAAGGCCTGTGCCGGGTCGTAGCCTGAACCATGGGTGTCGGCGCGGCCGAGTATTTTCGCGTCACGGTCGAAGATGTTGATGAGCGGCAGGCCGTGGCGCTTGCCGACCTCGTAGTCGTTGAAGTCATGTCCCGGCGTGATCTTCACGCACCCCGAGCCGAACTCGAGGTCCACGTAATCGTCGGCGATCACCGGTATCAGGCGATTGGTCAGGGGCAACCGGATCTGCTTGCCGACCAGTTGCTGGTAGCGCGCATCGGCGGGGTTCACGGCCACGGCGGTGTCGCCGAGCATGGTTTCCGGACGCGTGGTGGCAACCACGACATGTCCGGAGCCGTCAGCCAGCGGATAACGGAAATGCCAGAGCGAGCCCTGTCCGGCTTCGGACTGGACTTCGAGATCCGACAGTGCGGTGTGCAGCACCGGGTCCCAGTTGACGAGCCGCTTGCCGCGATAGATCAGGCCCTCGTCATGCAGCCGCACGAATACTTCGGTGACGGCGTGCGACAGGCCTTCGTCCATCGTGAAGCGGTCGCGCGACCAGTCTACCGAGTTGCCGAGCCGGCGCATCTGTCGCGAGATCGTGCCGCCGGATTCCTGCTTCCACTGCCAGACGCGGGCGAGGAAAGCCTCGCGGCCGAGCTCCTGGCGCGTCTTGCCCTCGGCATTGAGCTGGCGCTCGACCACCATCTGCGTGGCGATGCCGGCGTGGTCGGTGCCCGGTTGCCAGAGCGTGTTGTCGCCACGCATGCGGTGGAAGCGGGTGAGCGCATCCTGCAGCGTGTGCTGGAAGGCATGCCCCATGTGCAGCGTGCCCGTGACGTTGGGCGGCGGGATCATGATGCAGTAGGGCGCGCCGCGACCGGAGGGCGCGAAATGGCCGGCGGCCTCCCACTGCGTGTACCACTTCTGTTCGATGGCGGCTGGCTGGTAGGCCTTGTCCATGGGCGTTTCGGAATCCACTCAGTTACCCCGGGTTTCGTCGTCAAAATGCTCGCGGAGTACCTGGTCGATCAGTTCCGGGAGTTCGTTGCGCAGCCGGCTGACGACTTCGTCGAACAGCACGGCTTCCATTTCCTTGAATGCGCCATGCAGCAGTTTCTCGACCAGCAGGAAACTGCCGGTGGCGATCCTGACCTGCAGTTCGGCGAGTTCGCTTTCGCTGAGGCTCGGGCGCGCCATCTCGTCGGCGGCGCTGCGCCTTGGCCTGGCGACGATATCGGTGAGCACGGGAATTCTGGTTCTGTCCATGAGGTCACCCGATCTGGTGGGTTTCAGGTTCCAGGCTTTGCTGCCGGTAGAAGCGGTGCCGGTTGCGGCCGGCCTCGCGGCAGGCAGGGCTGCCGTCGATGATCTCGGCGACACGGCTAAACTGCCGGAAAAAATCCGGCACCTCGTCCGCGAGGTTGATGAGCAGGTCGAAGGGTGGCGGGGCATCGCTGCCGCTGCCGATCGTCACCGGTGCCACCGGCGGGCGCGCTGCATCCTGGCGCTCGTGCGGAATGAAGCTGCCCTGTCTGAAGGTCCACAGCATCCGGTCCAGCGCTTCGGCCTCGCTGCTGTTGCCGGTGTGCAGGTGTGTTCGCTGGCCGAGCTTGTAGGCTTTCTCCGTCAGCCTGCAGGCGAAGTCGAGTCTCGCCACCGGTTCCTGCGCTTCCAGCACATAGAAAGACACTCTGGTGGCGGCTTCAGTCACGATCCATGCTGCTCCACTCAGGCACCCTGCAGCAGGTATTCCATGAGCAGGGGAACCGGCCGGCCGGTGCCGCCCTTGTTGTTGCCCTGGACCCAGGCGGTGCCGGCGATGTCGAGGTGTGCCCAGCTGGTCTTGCCGACAAAGCGCGACAGGAAGGCTGCGGCGGTGATGGTGCCGGCGTCGCGTCCGCCGATGTTGGCGACATCGGCAAAGGGACTCTTCAGCAGTTCGCCGTATTCCTCGTCCAGCGGCAGGCGCCAGGCGCGGTCGCCGGCATTCTGCCCGGCCTCCAGCAAGGCAGTGGCCAGTTCATCGGAATTGGAGAGCAGCCCGGAACGAACGCGGCCGAGTGCGATCAGGCAGGCCCCGGTCAGCGTGGCGATATCGATGATCACCGATGGCTTGAAGCGCTGCGCATAGGTCAGCGCATCGCAGAGGATCAGCCGGCCCTCGGCATCGGTGTTGAGGATCTCGACCGTCTGGCCGGACAGGCTGCGCACGATGTCGCCCGGCCGCGTCGCGGTGCCGCTCGGCATGTTCTCGCAGGCCGGCACGATGCCGACCAGGTTGACCCGCAGATTGAGTTCGGCCGCCGCCTGCAGCACGCCGAGCACGCTGGCTGCGCCACACATGTCGTACTTCATCTCGTCCATCGCCGGACCCGGCTTGATCGAGATGCCGCCGGAATCAAAGGTGATCCCCTTGCCGACCAGCACGACGGGTTGGCTCTTCGGTGTGCCGCCCCGGTATTGCAGCACGATGAAGCGCGGTGGCAGTTCCGAGCCCTGGGTGACGGCCAGCAGAGCCCCCATGCCCAGCTTGCGCAAGTCCGCTGCGCGCAGGGCGTTGAGGCGCATCTTTTTGCTCTTCCGCGCGATGGCCTGGGCGCGCTTCACCAGGTAGTCCGGTGTGCAGATGTTCGGTGGCAGGTTGCCGAGGTCGCGGGCGAGGGCGACACCGCCGGCGATTGCCGTTGCGTGCTTCACGCCTTCGAGGCTCTTCTTGCGGTCGGCAGTCGTGCAGGCCAGCCCCATCGATTTCAGGCGACCCGGCTGCGGCGTTGGCGCCGACTTCATCGTCGTGAAGCGATAGCTCGCCTCATGCCAGGTTTCCACGGCGATGCGCGCCTTGCGGTAGGCATCGGTGTCGCCGACGGTCTCGAGGCCAAGGTAGTTGATCGCATCGATATGCCCGGCCTTGCCGAGCGCGGTACACGCGGCGCGCATGGCCTGCCGGTAGCCGCGTTGCTCGAGTTTGCCGGGCTTGCCGAGACCGACCAGCAGGATGCGCTTGCAGGGCAACTTGCCGGTATGGGTGAGCAACAGCGTTTCGCCGGCTTCACCACGGATGTCGCGATTGCGGGTCACGTCGCTGATCAGGCCACCGCTGGCCTTGTCGAGTGCCTTCGCCGTGTCTGACAGGGTGCCGTCGGCGTATATGCCGACGATGGCGCAGGCGGTGCGTTGCCGGGTGGCCCCAGGTGTATTGACCGTGAATTTCATGCTGTCCTCTGTGTCGCGGCGGATACCAGTGCCAGTGCCCGGGCGGGATCGTCACCTGTTGCAGGCCCTGTCGACGGCAACGGGTGTGCTTGACTCCCGGCAGCCGCTACCACAAGGTAGTTTGCTGGCAGGTTTTTC
Source organism: Gammaproteobacteria bacterium (assembly GCA_023383705.1). Classification (GTDB taxonomy): domain Bacteria; phylum Pseudomonadota; class Gammaproteobacteria; order Steroidobacterales; genus SHZI01. The sequence goes on from JAHDYM010000072.1 coordinate 13,719, forward strand.
ACCGTCCGGATTGAGTCCTAGTGTACTTGAATCGACATGAGCGTGGCTAAGCGACACCGGGTCGGGCCCATGCTGCTGAACCGTTATCTGCTGCGGGAAGTCGGGCAGACATGGGTGGCGGTGACGCTGGTGCTGTTGCTGATCCTGGTCACCAACCAGTTCGCAGCCGTGCTCGGTGATGCGGCTGCCAGCCAGATACCCCGCGATGCGATCGTCCGGGTCATGGTCCTGACCATCGTGCAGTACCTCACCATCCTCGTGCCGCTCAGCTTCTTCCTGGCCATCATGCTGTCGCTGGCGCGGCTGTATCACGACAGCGAGATGGCCGCGATGA
>JAHDYM010000158.1 GCA_023383705.1 Gammaproteobacteria bacterium
GTCGTAGCCACGGCCGAGCCGGAAGCGCCGCAGCGGCATGCCATGCGTCGCCAGCAGGGCGGTGGGCGCCGACTGGGCGACGAGCGCATCCGGCCTGAAGCTGCCCATCAGTTCATCCCAGTCGGCGATCAGCCTGGCGAGTACGCCGGGGTTTTCGTAACCGCAGGCGAGCAGGTCATCGCTGTACAGGAGAATTTTCGGCCGCACTTCGCCCGGCTGGCGGCGGCCCGGCGAGATGTGCGGCGCCTGCACGACGCTGAAATCCCCCGTACCCGCAAAGGGACCGAGCGCAGCCGGATTGCGCAGCGCCAGGCCCACCTCCACGCCGCGCCGCTTGAGCGCCTCCGCGACCGGGACGATCTGCGTCACATGGCCGAAGTTGCGCCCCATTTCCCAGGCAATGAGTACGCGCATACTGCTCCCCTCGCGGCCTCCGGCTCAGGCCCGCAGCAGCGTCATGGGCTTCCCTGCACGGACGCTGCGACGCTGCTGACCGGAACCGGCGCGGCTGTCGCACCGGGCTTCAGCACGCCGAGAAACGCTGCGGCCAGCAGACCTGTCCAGACGGTCGCCAGATACAGGCGACTGCGCGGCAGGCCCGTGCGCAGCAACTGCCAGCAAAGCAGCACGGCGGCGAACAGCAGCAGCTTCGCGCCGACATAGGGTGCGACATCAAGCCGTCCACCCAGCGTCGACCAGACCACCGACAGCGGCACGGCAATGATCACGACCCAGCGCAGCGCAGTCTCCAGCCGCAGGGCCGTCGCACCGAATGGCGTGCCATCGCGAAAAAATCCGGCGAGTATCAGCAGCAGCCAGACCGGCCCCAGCAGCACGATGCCGGCCATCTGCCACCACGGGTGGTCCAGCCCGACGTAATGCGACAGCAGACCGCCGACGGTCAGCATCAGGCTCATCGAGGCCCGCGAGATCATCTCCACCCGCGTCATCATCTGTCGCGAGACGGCCTGCATCTCCGGCGGTGCGCCCGCCTCCACCGCCTTCCGGCTCCAGATCCAGGCGGCCACATCAGGCCCCAGCCAGAACACGAACAGGAAGATATGCAGGAACTGCAGCCACTCCAGGGTCGTGACACCGTCATCTGCACCGGGCACCGGAGCCGCCATCGCCAGTCCTGCCCAGCAGCTTGCGGCCAGCACGGGCAGGCAGTTCTTGATCCGCAGCATGTACAGCCCCTTTCCGAACCCGATATGGCATCGAGAGTAGCAGCTTCAGCCGCCGGCCGGCGACGGGTAACATCCACTCTCCGGCCAGCCCTGGCCGCCTGTTTCCGGAGACTGCATTCGTGGCAGAACATGAAGTCATGTGGATCGGCCGCCGCCCGTCGGCGCTGCCCACCGTCGAACACCTGGCCACGTCCGAGGACTTCGCCGCCGCCGTCACCAACGCCTGTGCCGAAGCCGGCTGCAGCGTGCAGGACTACGTGGCCGCCGCCGGGGCCTGGGGCAGCTGGCTGATCCGCTTCAGCCGCGATGGCGTGCGGCAACGGCTGGTATGGAACGGCAAGGAAGGCCGCCTGCTCCTCGAGCAGGCCACCGCGGGCATCGAATGGGATGAACTGCACAGCTGCACGGTCGCCGAACGCGACACGGCCAGCTTCATCGCCGCGGTACAGGGCCTGCTGCAGGCTGCAGCCTGAGACCGCCCATGCCGGGTCCCACCACCAGGCGCACACGCATCAGCGTACCCCTCGAGGAGGTTGAACTCAGCGCTGTCCGCGCGCAGGGTGCCGGCGGCCAGAACGTCAACAAGGTGGCGAGTGCGATCCACC
>JAHDYM010000159.1 GCA_023383705.1 Gammaproteobacteria bacterium
CTGCTCCTGCATCCGCTGGGCCTGCTTCATCAACTGACCGATATCGGCTCTCATACTGGACTCACTTCCTGTTGACTGGTTTTCCGGCACTGGCGGCCGGTGACGGACGGACAGAATCAGCCACGACTTCGGCGCCGAAGAGTTCACCCATGGCACGGACGTTCTCATCCGCAGCGATGGCTGCCTGCGCCTTGCGCTGCCTTTCGTCCTCGCCACGGGCCTGTCTTGCCGCCGCCGTATCGCTGACGCCCTTGTCGATCGCAAAATGCAGCTTCCGGCCATCGCCAAGCACCGTGCCCAGCGCTGCCGCTACCCGGGATTTCAGGCTCTCGGTCAGAAGGTGGGCATTGCGCGCCTCGACGCTGAGATGCAGTTCGGTCGGCGACTGCGCCGACAGGGCGCAGTTGGCCGCCAGCTGCCGGGCTGCCGCATCCAGATTCAGTGCGGCAACCAGGGCCGGCCAGTCCCGGATCTCGCCGCCAACCAGGCCGGTGGCTGCCGGGACCTGTGCCTGTACCGGCACAGCTGCGGAGGCTGCCGGCCGGGCTGCACCGACAGCAAGCGGTGCAGCGGGTGCCACGGCAGGAGTCTCCGGCCGCTCGAAAGCCAGCACGCGCAGCAGTGTCATTTCAAAGCCGCTGCGTGGATCCGGCGCAAGGTGGAGATCACGCCGGCCGAGGACTGCGATCTGGTACATCAACTGCACGGTTTCAGCTGGCATCTGCGCGGCCAGGCGCGCGAGCAGCGCCTGGTCCTCATCGGACTCCAGGGCATCCGCACCCGCCAGCTGGATCACCGCAATCTGCTGCAACAAGGTGGCGAGACCGGCCAGCACGTCGTCGTAATCGGGAACCAGTTCGTCGAGTTCGCGGACCTGGCGCATCAATCCGGCAGCATCACCCTGCGCAAGCGCCTCCAGCAAACCGGTGAGCCGCTGCCGGTCGAGGCTGCCGAGCATCTCGGCGACTTCCCGGTCCCTGACGACGCCGTCACCGAAAGCGAGCGCCTGGTCGAGGAGACTCAGCGCATCGCGCATGCTGCCGGCCGCGGCCCGCGCCAGGCGCTGGAGCGCACCGGGCTCGGCACTCACACCCTCGCTTGCACAGATGCTGGTCAGCCGTTCGGCAATTCCGGCCTGCGGCAGGCGCTTGAGGTTGAACTGCAGGCAGCGCGACAGCACCGTCACCGGAATCTTCTGCGGGTCCGTCGTGGCCAGCAGGAACTTCATGTGGGGCGGTGGCTCTTCCAGGGTCTTCAAAAGGCCATTGAAGGCGCTCTTTGACAGCATGTGCACTTCGTCGATCAGGTAGACCTTGAAGCGCCCGCTGGCCGGCGTGTACTGCGCGTTGTCGAGGATCTCCCGCATATCATCGATACCGGTCCTGGAAGCCGCATCGAGTTCGAGAAAATCCACGAAGCGTCCGCTGTCGATGGCGATGCAACTGGCGCACTCGCCACAGGGGCTGGCACTGACGCCCTTGTCGCAGTTCAGCGCCTTGACGAAGATCCGCGCGATGGTGGTCTTGCCCACGCCCCGCGTACCGGTGAAAAGAAAGGCATGATGCAGGCGGCCGGAGGACAGCGCGTTTTCAAGGGCACGGACCACATGGCCCTGGCCTGCCACATCGGCGAAGGTCCTCGGGCGCCATTTGCGGGCCAGCGCGAGATAGCTCATGAGATCTGCCAGACCAGTCTGAAACCGGGAAAACGCGAACTCGGGTGAGCCCGCGCCAGCCACACCCCGGCGCCCGGCATCACCGTTACCGCTGCTTCCTTCCGGACCTGACGGG
>JAHDYM010000073.1 GCA_023383705.1 Gammaproteobacteria bacterium
GGATGCTGATCAGGTCGCCGCTGCCGAGCAGGTTGTCGAGCGCATTGATGACGAAGTCGCCGTTGTTGGCGAAGGCCGTGTGCACCCGCTGGCCGAAGAAATCCTGGCTCTGCACCCAGAGCTGGTCGGCGAGCATATCGGTGTCTGCGACCAGCACGACGTTGATCGGCTCTGCGGCGCTGGCCAGGTGGGCGGCCGGAACTCCGGGCGCACTGCCGGGCGGTGCCGGCAGCCCGCCGGGGAAGGCGCTTGGCACGCGGCCGCTGATCCTCGCGGCGAGCACATAGCGCTTGCCGGTAGCCTCGAAACCGCTGCGCAGCATTTCGGGGTCCGACATGACCGCGAGTTGCGTGGTGGGTATCAGTCCGGCGAGTTCACTGGATTCGATCAGTGGCTGCATCTCCGCGCTTGCGTCCTCGCTCCGGCTGATGTGGCCGGGGAAGGCAAAGATCATGAGATTGAGGCTGCCGGTGATGATGTCGTCCGGCGACATCGCTGCCGGCTCGATGCCGGGCACGCCGAGGTGACGGACGGGCCGGCTGTCTGCGCCGAGGCCAACCGTCATCGCATAACGGTCATCAGCCACGACGGTGCTGTCATCGACATGGATGCCCCAGGCATCGAGCAGCCGGTTGAGGTTCGAGCTGCGCGTGCCACCGGAGGGATCGCCCGGATCGCCGGGATCGACTTCCGAAAAAGGATCGACGAAGAACAGCGCCCGTCCGCCCCGGAGGACGAACTGGTCGATCGCGTACAGCGTCGTGTCCGGCAGCTGCCGCGGGTGGACCACCATCAGCACCTTGATGTCATCGGCAATTGCCTCGATGCCGGCATCGAGCGTGCGGACCTCGAACAGCTGGCGCATCTGTTCGGCGATCACCCAGGGCTGGGCCGGCTGGCGTGCCATCGGGTTGAACTGGCCTTCGAGCGGCAGGCCGGCCAGCAGGCCGATCACCGGCTTCTTCGGGTTGGCGAGCGTATGGACGAGCTTGGCGAGGTCGTATTCGAGGAACGCCTCCTTGGCCGGATCCAGGAAGGGGATGATGTCGTCGTCGCCCACGCTGTTCGTGCCGGCGACGCCCAGGTAAATCGGGTCGGTGCTGTTGCCGACATTGATGGGCCGCAGGCCGAAGCCGCTCGCCCGGTCTTCCTCTTCGGAGAACGGTAGCGGATCGATGACCTGCAGCACCAGCTTGCCTTCCGAGCGGGCCGCGAAGGCTTCGAGCATTTCACGCACGCGTCCGGCGTAGGTCCGGATCGCCGGGATGTTGGTCGTCGCCTTGTCCGACCAGAACAGGTAGATGTGCACCGGTTCGGCGATCTTGCCGAGGATCTTCCCGGTGCCTTCCGACAGCGTGTAGAGCCGGTTCTCGGTGAGGTCGACCTGCACGCCGTGGAATACCCGGTTGACCAGCGACACGCCGGCCACGAAGGCCAGGGCGAGGATGACCAGGCCGAGCCGGCTGAAGAGCGGCTTGTGCTGGCTGCTGCCTTCGTCGCGACCTGTCCCGCTGCCCATCGTTCAGTCCGCCTTCCTGAGTTCGAGCACGATCGTGTTGGCATACAGCCAGGCGCCGATCACCAGCAGGAAGTACAGGACATCGCGGATGTCCAGCACGCCCTTGCTCAATGCATTGAAGTGGGTGAGGAAGGACAGTCCCGAGATCGCATCGAGTACCGCCGTCGGCAGCCAGCCCGAGAAAAAGTTCAGCACCAGCGGGAAGCCGGCCAGCATGAACAGGAAGCAGATCACCACGGTGACGATGAAGGCGACGACCTGGTTGCGGTTGGCTGCGGAGATGCAGGCGCCGATGGCGAGGAAGCCACCCGCCATCAGCAGGCTGCCGAGATAGGCGGCGACGATCACGCCGTTGTCCGGATCGCCGAGGTAGTTGACCGTGATCCAGATCGGGAAGGTGAGGGCGAGGGCAACGGCGATGAACAGCCAGGCGGCCAGGAACTTGCCCAGTACCGCTTCCCACATCGTGACGGGCAGCGTCATCAGCAGCTCGATGCTGCCACTCTTGCGCTCCTCGGCCCAGAGGCGCATCGCGATGGCCGGGACCAGGAACAGGTAGAGCCAGGGGTGGAAGCTGAAGAAGGGCGTGAGATCGGCCTGGCCGCGTTCATAGAAGCCGCCGAGATAGAAGGTGAACACGCCCATCATCGCCAGGAAAATCACGATGAACACGTAGGCGAGCGGCGTGGCGAAGTAGCTGCGCAGTTCGCGGCCGGCGATGATGCGGATGGCTTCCATCAGGCAGCGTCCTGCGTGGTGACGTTGCGGAAGACTTCGTCGAGCCGGCCCGCTTCGAGGCGCAGGTTCTCGATCGGCCAGCGGCGGGCGCCGGCCAGCTCGCTGATCACCGTCAGCAGCGCGGCCCCCGGCTTCGGGAAGGCGGTGACCGAATATTCGTGCGCATCGACCTCGGTGTGATCGACCCCGGCCAGCTGCTGCAGATCTTCGGTGACGGCGGCGAGATCGGCGCTATGCGCCAGGCGGATGCTGACCGCATTGTGATAGCGGGAGCGATGGATCAGGGCTTCGGGTGTCTCGTCGGCGACGATGCGTCCGCCGGCGATGATGATCGCGCGGGTACAAACCGCATCCACTTCCTCGAGGATGTGCGTCGAGATGATGATGATCTTCTCGGCCGCCATCGCATTGATCAGTTCGCGCACCTCGTGCTTCTGGTTCGGATCGAGGCCGTCGGTCGGCTCGTCGAGGATCAGCACGGGCGGATCATGCAGGATGGTCTGTGCGAGCCCGACCCGGCGCCGGAAGCCCTTCGACAGCGTTTCGATCGGCTGTTTCATGACCGGGCCGAGTTGCAGGCGGGCGCTGACTTCATCGATGCGCTTGCCGAGTGCACTGCCGCCGAGGCCGCGGATCCGGCCGACGAAGTGCAGGAACTCGCCGGGCGCCATTTCACCATAGGCCGGCGCGCCTTCCGGCAGATAGCCGAGCCGGCGCTTGGCCTCGAGCGGCTGGGTATCGATGCGAAAGCCGCAGATCTCCGCATGGCCGGCGCTGGCCGGCACGAAGCCCGCCAGCATGCGCATGGTGGTGGTCTTGCCGGCGCCGTTAGGCCCCAGGAAGCCCAGCACCTCGCCGGGCTGCACGCTGAAGGAGATGCCATCGACCGCCCTGAGCGGCCCGTAGTTCTTGACCAGACCTTCTGCCCTGATCATCGCTCCGATCCTGATCGCTTCACTGCCGGGATCATCAGTACGTTGATGACGGCAATGATAGCGACCACGGTGACGACTGAAAACGACTGGAAATAGTCACCGGTCGTCGTCCTGATCTGTCCGGCCAGCAGCGTGCCCAGCGCGCCGCCCATGGTGTCGATGAAGATGATCACCCCGAGTATGCGGCCGAGCGCCAGCTGGCCGAAGCTCTCCACGGCAACCAGCTGGATCAGCGTGAAGCTGCCGCCGAAACCGAGGCCGAACACGATGGCGAATGCCATCAGCTTGAGCGGGTCGTGCGTCAGCCCGAGGACGCCGCCCTCCAGGCTGAACAGTTGCAGGCAGCCAAGCAGCAGCACGCTGCTGGCGACCAGCATCATGCTGCGCTTGGTGAAGCGGTCGCTGATCGCGCCGAACAGGAATTTTCCCGCCACGCTGCAGGCGAGCAGCGTCGAGTACAGCCGGGTGGCGTTGACGGGCTCGAAGCCGGCATCCTGCTCCAGGTAGATCGTGAACTGGCTGGTGATGGCCTGGATGGAAAACCAGATGCTGGCCGAGCCGATGGCCAGGCACCAGAGCGTGCGCGAGCGCAGCGCCTCGGCGAAGGGCACGCCCTCGCGCAGTTGCGTGTCATCGATCGGGCCTGCAGGTGCGGCGGCGCCATCCGGGAACTGGCCGACGACGCGCGGCGATTCGCGCAGCACCAGGAAGCCCGGCAGCACGGCGAACAGCCAGAAGGCCGCGGCCAGCACCCCGAATCCCGTCCGCCAGCCCAGCGCCGGATCATTGACCAGCGGTGCGATGGAGACCGGCAGTATTGCGCCCGCCAGGCTGGAACCGGCCACCAGCAGGCCCACCACCGTGCCGCGCCGGCTGATGAACCAGTTCGACAGCAGCACGACGTTCGGCATCAGGCCGGAAAACACCAGGCCGACCGCGATGGCCGCATGCAGCACGTAGAGCTGCTGCAGGCTCTGCGCAAAGGGATAGGCGCTGAAGGTGAGCGCCAGCACGATCAGCCCGGTGCGGATCACGCGCACCACGCCCAGCCGGTCGATCAGTGCACCGACGAAGGGCGCGATGAAACCGGCGAGCGCAAAGCTGATGGCGGTCGTGCGGCTGACCTCGGCCGGTGTCGCGCCGAAGGTTTCCATGAAGCGCGGAAACAGGTTCTGCGGCACATACAGCGACAGGCCGTTGGTGAAGAAGAAAACGACCAGGCAGCAGCCGGCGATGTACCAGCCGTAGAAGCGCGGCGGCTGTTCAGGCCTCAAAGCAGTTCGCCATCGGTGTCGACGAGCTGTATCGAATCAAAGCCCAGCGCCTTGAGTCCGGGTTCGATCAGCTTGCGGTCACCGACCACGACGAAGACCATGTTCCCGGGCTGCAGGTAATCGCGGGCGGCCTGGTTGACCTGTGCTGGCGTGAGGCTGCGTACCGCGTCCGCATAGCTGGTCCAGTAGGTGTCCGGCAGGCCGAATTCCACCAGCTTGCTGATCGAGCCGAGCACCGCGGAACCGGTTTCCCACTGGCCCGGCAGCGACAGGGTATTGCTGCGCTTGACCAGTGCCACCTCCTCGGCAGTTGCCGGCCGGCTGGTGGCGAGTTCGGTGATCTCCTTGCGGATTTCGCCGAGCGACTCGGCCGTCTTGTCCGACTGCACGGCGGCGTAGGCGAGCAGGGGCCGCTGGCCGCGCGCGTCATAGGCCATGCTGTAGGCGCCGTAGGACCAGTGCTTGTTTTCGCGCAGGTTCATGTTGAGCCTTGCGGTGAACTGTCCGCCCAGCACGTCGTTCATCGCTTCGATGGCGATATCGTCGGTGGTGGCGCGCGGCGGGATCAGCTGTCCGGCGAAGATCACCGACTGCTCGGCGCCCGGCTTGTCGACCAGGTACAGCACCTTGCCCGGTTTCAGCGTCACTTCACCGATGCGCTTGGCCGGTATGTCGCCCGGCTGCCAGTTGCGGAACAGCTGCTCCAGCTTTGGCTTCAGCGAGGCGACCGAGACCGGGCCGACGGCGATCAGCGTGGCGTGATCCGGCCGGAACCAGGCTTGATGGAAGCGGGCCAGGTCCTCGCGGCCCAGCGCCTTGAGCGTCGCTTCGGTACCGGTGCCGGTCAGCGGCTGTGCATAGGCGTGACCGGTGCCAAACAGCAGCTTGGGCAGCACGCGCAGCGCCATCGAGGTGGGCTGGGTCTTTTCCTGGCTGAGCGCCGCGAGGTAGGTCTTGCGGACCCGCTCGAGTTCCTTGTCGGGGAACACCGGGTTGAGGATGACGTCGGCAAAGAGCTCCAGCGAGGGATCGAGCTTGTCGGCCAGCGCCGACAGGTTCACCGATGAGCTGTCGAGTCCCGAGCTGGCACCCAGGCTCGCGCCGAGCAGCGCCAGTTGCTCGCTGATCTGCAGGGCGTCGCGGGTCTTCGTGCCTTCGTCGAGCATGGCCATGGTCAGGTTGGCGGTGCCGGGGCGGGCAAACTGGTCGGCGGCAAAGCCGGCATCCAGCAGCAGCCGGAGGTCTACCACCGGCACCCCGGGCCGCTCGACCACGATCAGCTTCAACCCGTTGCCGAGCGTTGCCCGTTCAAAGGCCGGGAAGCTGACCGGGGTTTCGCCCACTGGCATCGGCATCGTGCTGCGGTCGGCACCGGCAGCGGCAGCCCTGAGCTCTGGTGCCGGCGTTACCTCGAGTACAAAGGGCGCCTTCGTGACCCATTTCCGCAGCACTGCGGCAAGCTCGGCCGCAGTCGCAGCCTGGCCGTCTTCAAGTGACTGTTTCCAGGCATCCGGGCGGCCGCCGTAGACCATGCTCTCGGCAAGCACGCCGGATTTTCCGCTGAAGCCGCCGACTTTCTCGATGCCGCGCAGGAAAGCGGCGCGCTGCTGCACCTTGACGCGCTCGAGCTCTTTGGCGGTGGGGCCTTCGCGGCGGAAGCGCTCCAGTTCCTCGTCGATGGCGCTTTCGATCTGCGCGAGGCTGACGCCGGGCTGGGCGGAGGCCTGCAGGTAGGTGATGCCGGAGATTTCCAGCGCCAGCGTGCCAAATTCGACGTCGGTGGCGAGCTGGTCCTTGTAGACCAGACGCTGGTAGAGCCGCGAGTTCTTGTCGCCGGCGAGTACCGCAGCCGCCAGTTCCAGCTGATGGGCATCGCGCGCGCCCCAGCGAGGGCCCGTCCAGGCCATGTAGATCCGCGCCTGGGCGACGCGGTCCTGCATCTCCTGCCGGCGCGGCTGGGCATGCGCGGGGATCCACTCGCCGAGCCGCGTGGCGGCCGGTCCCGGCGGAATATCGCCGAAATACTTCTCTGCCTTGGCGAAAGCCTCTTCCGTGTCGACATCGCCGGCGATCACGATGACCGCATTGTTCGGTCCGTACCAGGTCTCGAACCAGCGGCGCACGTCATCGAGGCTGGCCGCGTTGAGGTCCTCCATCGAGCCGATCGTTTCCCAGGAGTAGGGGTGATCCGGCGGGAACAGCTGCCTGAGGATCATCTCGAAGACCTTGCCATAGGGCTGGTTGTCGCCCTGGCGCTTCTCGTTCTGCACCACGCCGCGTTGCTCGTCGAGCTTGGCCTGCGTGATTGCGCCCCTGAAGTGCCCCATGCGGTCTGATTCAAGCCAGAGCGCGGTATCGAGCGCGTTCCTGGGTACGGTCTGGAAATAGTTGGTGCGGTCGAAGAAGGTCGTGCCGTTGAGATCGGTGGCGCCGAGTTCCTGCAGGGTGTTCAGGTATTCGCCCTTGAGGTTCTCGGAGCCCTGGAACATCAGGTGCTCGAAGAGATGGGCAAAACCGGTGCGCCCGGGTGCCTCGTTCTTGGAGCCGACGTGGTACCAGACATTGACCGCCACGATCGGTGCCTTGTGGTCTTCGTGCACCACCACCGTCAGGCCGTTGTCGAGTTGCCGGACCGTGTAGGGAATGTCTACCGGGATGGCTGGTGCCGACCATGCCAGCAGGGGGCAGAGCAGTGCGGAGGCAAGAGTGGTGCGGAGCATGTGCATGAGTCAGGGTCCCGACTGAAGGCGGCCGATTCTAACCGCGACGAATTCATGGGGAGAATGCCAGAATAGGAGGGATGCAGCGACCGACCTTGCAACGCACGCTCTATCCCCCGCTCGAGCCCTGGGACTCGGGCTGGCTCCGCGTCTCCGCCTTGCACGAGATCTACTATGAACAGTGCGGCAACCCGCAGGGCAAACCGGCGGTATTCCTGCACGGCGGACCTGGTGGTGGTGGCGACACGGCGCCACGGCGCTTTTTCGATCCGGCCCGCTACCGCATCATCCTGCTCGACCAGCGCGGTTGCGGACGCAGTCGTCCGCACGCAGAACTGCGCGAGAACACCACCTGGGACCTGGTCGCCGATATCGAAGCCCTGCGCGAGTGGCTGGGCATTGAACGCTGGCTGGTCTTCGGTGGTTCCTGGGGCAGCACGCTGGCGCTTTTTTATGCCGAAAAACACCCGGAGCGGGTCAGCGAACTCGTGTTGCGCGGTATCTTCCTGCTGCGCGACAAGGAAATCGCCTGGTTTTACCAGCACGGTGCCAGCGAGATCTTCCCGGATGCCTGGGAGCGCTACCTGAATTTCATCCCCGAGGCCGAGCGCGGCGACCTGCTGCATGCCTATCACCGTCGCCTGACCGGTCCGGATCCGGCGCTGGCGTTGCAGGCGGCGAAGATCTGGTCCATCTGGGAGGGCAGCACCAGCCACCTGCTGGATGCCGGTGCCACGGTCGAGCGTTTCGGGGCGGACCAGTTCGCGCTGGCCTTTGCGCGCATCGAGGCCCACTATTTCGTCAATCGGGCGTTTGCCGAACATCCCCAGCAGATTCTGCGTGATGTCGGCCGGATCCGGCATATTCCGGCGGTCATCGTCCAGGGCAGGTACGATGTCGTCTGTCCGATGATCAGCGCCTGGGATCTGCACAAGGCATGGCCGGAAGCCCGGCTGCAGATAGTCCCGGATGCCGGGCACTCGGCCTTCGAGCCGGGTATCGTTCACGAACTGATCTCGGCAACCGACCGCTTTTCCGGCCACTGACGCCCAGGCGACCCGACACATGAATGACCAGACCCTGCTGATCACCAACGCGCTCATCTGCAACGAAGGCCGGGTGGTTGCCGGCGATGTGCTGATCCGCCGCGGGCGCATCGAGAAGGTCGCGCGCGAGATACCGGCAGGTCGCGTCGACCGGATCATCGATGCGGCCGGCAAATACCTGCTGCCGGGGCTCATCGACGACCAGGTGCATTTCCGCGAGCCGGGCCTCACCCACAAGGCCACGATCAGCACCGAGTCGGCTGCCGCGGTGGCCGGCGGCATCACCAGTTACATGGACATGCCGAATACGATCCCCAACGTCACCAGCCGCCCGGTGCTGATGGACAAGTACCGCCTGGCCCGCGGCCGGTCGCATGCCAACTACTCCTTCTATTTCGGCGCGGCCAACGACAACCTCGAGGAGATTCGCGGATTGCGGCCCGGCGACTGCTGTGCCGTGAAGATGTTCATGGGTTCGTCCACCGGCAACATGCTGGTCGACAACCCGGAGACCCTCGATCGCATCTTTGCCGAATGCCCGATGCTGATCGCGACGCACTGTGAAGACACGCCGATGATCAAGGCGAACGAAGAGCGCTTCCGGCAGCAGTATGGCGAGGACGTGCCTTTTTCTGCCCATCCGCAGATCCGTTCGCCGGAGTCGGCATTCAAGTCTTCCGAACTGGCGGTGAGCCTCGCCAGACGCCACAACGCGCGGCTGCATGTGCTGCACCTGTCGACGGCGCGGGAACTGGAGCTGTTTGCGCCGGGTGCGCTCAACGGCAAGCGGATCACCGCGGAAGTCTGCGTGCACATGCTGCATTTCGACGACAGTGCCTATGCCGAACGCGGCGCCCGCATCAAGTGCAACCCGCCGATCCGCAGTGCGGAAGACCGCAAGGCGCTGCTGGGCGGGCTCATCGACGGTCGCCTGGCCGTGATTGCAACCGACCATGCGCCGCACACGCTGGCAGAAAAGGGCGAGAAGTACTTCAAGGCGCCTTCCGGGCTGCCGCTCGTGCAACATGCGCTGCTGATGTTGCTGGAGCATGTGCACGATGGCACCTTGCCGCTGGAACTGATCGTCGAGAAGACCAGTCATTCGGTGGCGGACCTGTTCGGCATCAGCGAGCGCGGCTATATCCGCGAGGGCTACTGGGCTGACCTGGTGCTCATCGACCACCGGCGGCCGACGCTTGTCCGTCGCGAGGATGTGCTGTCCAAATGCGGCTGGTCGCCGTTCGAGGGTGATACCTTCCGTTCATCGATCGTCACGACCATCGTCAACGGCGTGGTGGCATACGAGGATGGCCGTGTCACACCGGTGATTGCGGGACAACGACTTGATTTTTCGGGACTGGAACGCTGATGAGGTATCCAAAGATGACGGTTTTTTTCGGTGTCGTGGTCCTGCTGGTGGCCTGGCTGGTGATTTCCGGGATCGAGGGCAAGCGGGAAGCGGCGGCGCTGAATCCGGTGAGTTCCACGCCGGGTGCCGGTGCGGTGCTGGTCATCGGTGGTACCCGGGCGACCGGCCTCGAGGTGGTGCGGTTGCTGCGCGCCCGGGGTGATGATGTCGCTGTCCTGGTGCGACCGGATTCTGATGGCAGCGCGGCCGAGCAGCTGGGCGCGCGCATCCTGCGCGGCGACGCCATGAATCAGCCGGATATCGCGGCTGCGCTGGCCAGCGGCCAGTTCCGTGCGGTCGTTTCGACCCTCGGCGCGCGCGCCGTGAAGGGCACGCGACCGGATTTCGAAGGTAACCGCAATGCCGTGGATGCGGCCCGCTCGGCTGGCGTCGGTCGTTTTGTGCTGGTCACGGTGATCGGTGCGGGTGACTCCCACGACGCCTCGCCGTGGATCGCCCGGCGTATCCTCGGTACCGTGATGAAGGAAAAGACCAAGGCCGAGGACTACCTCAAGACCAGCGGCCTCGACTACACGATCATCCGTCCGGGCGGGCTGCTGGACAAGGAAGCGCAGGGGCGGGCCTACCTGACCGAGGATACCCGCTCGATGAGCTGGATCCGCCGTTCAGACCTCGCGCGCCTCACCGTCCAGGCGCTCGATGATCCGCGCGCGATCGGCAAGACCTACCACGCCTTCGATCCCGACCGGACCCGCTTCTGGTCCATTCCTGCCAACTGAGCGGTGCAGGTTCCGCTGCCGCGAATCAGGTAGATCGGCGGAGCCAGACCGGTGGCCAGCCGGCTTTGCCCGACCGCGGGAAGTCCCGATTTGCTTTCAGGATCGGCTATGTATAATCACGCCACTTTTTGGCCCGGGCATGGCCCGGATCGCTGCCGATCAAGGCAACAATCAATCCGGAAATCGACGTGACAACGTCTCCTCCCGCTGGCGGCAGGATGCCGCCGACCGATACCAAAAACCCTGATTACTTCCACAAGGTCGTGGACTGCCAGTGGGCATGCCCGGCGCACACCGATGTGCCCGGCTATATCCGGCTGATCGCACAGGGAAAGTACACCGAGGCCTACATGCTCAACCGGGAATCGAACGTATTCCCCGGGATACTCGGTCGCGTCTGTGACCGACCCTGTGAGCCGGCCTGCCGGCGCGGCCGCGTTGAAGATAAGCCCGTCGCCATCTGCCGCCTCAAACGCGTTGCAGCAGACCTGGCCGATGACTATTCCGCGCTCCTGCCGAAGGCACCGAAGCAGAAAAACGGCAAACGCGTGGCCTGTATCGGCGCCGGTCCGGCTTCGCTGACGGTTGCCAACGACCTGCTGCCCCTCGGCTATGAGGTGGTGATCTTCGAGGGCCTCGAAGTGCCGGGCGGCCTGATGCGCTCGAACATCCCGTCTTTCCGCCTGCCGGCCGAAGTGCTGGATCGCGAAATCGGCGACATCGTCGAGATGGGCGCCGACCTGCGGCTTGGCTATCGCATCGAGAGCATGCGCAAGCTGCTGGGCGAGGGCTTTGATGCGGTCTTCGTGGGTACCGGTGCACCGCATGGCAAGGAACTGAAGCTGCCAGGCCGCGATGACGACCCGGCGCATGTGCATATCGGCATCGCCTGGCTCGAGTCCGTGGCCTTCGAACACGTCAAGACGATCGGCGAGAAAGTGCTGATCATCGGTGTCGGCAACACGGCCATGGACTGCTGCCGCACCTCGATGCGGCTCGGTGCAAAGAGCGTCAGGGTCGTGGCCCGCAAGCCGCGCCAGTTCTTCAAGGCCTCGCCCTGGGAACTCGAGGACGCCGAGGAAGAGCACGTCGAGATCGTCGTCAACCGCTCACCGAAGGCCTTCGTCAGCGAAGGCGGCAAGCTCAAGGGCATGCTGTTCGACGTGATGGAGTACGAGTTCGACGCGCGTGGCCGCATCACCGCCGAGAAAGTCACCGGCGAGGAGTTCATGCCGGCGGACGACGTGGTGCTGGCGATCGGCCAGGAGAACGCATTCCCCTGGATCGAGCGCGACCTCGGCATCGAGTTCGACAAGTGGAGCGTACCGGTCGTCGACAAGGTGACCTTCCACTCGACGCGTCCCGGGGTATTTTTCGGTGGCGACGCGGCCTTTGGCCCGAAGAACATCATCTGGGCGGTCGAGCAGGGCCATCAGGCTGCCATCTCGGTCCACAGGTATTGCCAGGGTGAAGACCTGAACGCGCGTCTCCCGGACGGCATGACGCTGCAGAGCTCGAAAATGGGCATGCACGAATGGGCCTACAGCAACAATTACAACAGCGTGGAGCGCCGGCTGGTTCCGCAGGTGGGGCTCAAGGAGCGCTTCAAGAAGCTGAACATCGAGGTCGAGCTGGGTTACACGCCCGAGCAGTTCACGCAGGAGGTCGAGCGCTGCCTGAACTGCGATATCCAGACGGTGTTTACCGAGAAGCTCTGCATCGAGTGTGATGCCTGTGTGGATATCTGCCCGACGGACTGTCTGACCATGACGGCGCCGGGTACCGAGGCCGAGCTGCGTACGCGCCTGACGGCACCGTCGCAGAACACCAGCCAGGCGCTGTATGTGTCCGGCCCTCTGCCGCAGACGCAGCGCGTGATGGTCAAGGACGAGGATCTCTGTGTGCATTGCGGTCTCTGCGCAGAGCGCTGCCCGACGGCGGCCTGGGACATGCAGGAATTCGGCCTGCTGCGGCCCCATGCAGTCGATGAGCTGCCGCCAGCGTCCGGCGACCGGAAATTCGGTACCTGAGACACCCGATACCCACCCATTCTTCAACCGCTGTCCGGTACAGCGAAGCAAGTACGCGAAGGTCAGGCTCCATGAGCAGCTCTGCTAAAGGCCCCAAAGACAACGACTTCACGATCAGGATCGCCAACGTCAATGGCACCGGTTCGGCCAGTGCCAACTCGATGCTGATGAAGGCCCTGTTCCGCATGGGCATACCGGTCTGCGGCAAGAACTACTTTCCGTCCAACATCCAGGGCCTGCCGACCTGGTACGAAATCCGGGCCAGCGGCCATGGCCACCTGGCCCGCTCCGGGCGCGTCGACATCATGGTCGCGATGAACGCCGAGACCTATGCGCGCGATCACGCCTGCATCGCGCCGGGCGGCTACCTGATCTACGACTCGACCTGGCCGCGCAGCCAGTTGTTCAACCGCACCGACATCAACGTGATCGGGGTGCCGCTGTCACGCATCTGCAA
>JAHDYM010000074.1 GCA_023383705.1 Gammaproteobacteria bacterium
GCCACTTCGGCCGGCAGGAAGCCAACTTCAGCTGGGAAAAGACCGACAAGGCCGAAGCCCTCAGCCGCGAACTGCGCGCCCGGCGTTGAGCCGGGCAGCGGCCCTTCCCTGCCATCACGCACCCCCGAGGATCACACGATGAGTACCACCGCCAGCAAAGTCCGCACCGCCAGCACGCAGGGCGACTACAAGGTTGCCGACATGAGCCAGGCGGCCTGGGGGCGCAAGGAAATCGCGATTGCCGAGACCGAGATGCCGGGCCTGATGGCGGTGCGCGCCGAGTTTGGTCCGAAGCAGCCGCTCAAGGGCGCACGCATCGCCGGCTGCCTGCACATGACCATCCAGACTGCGGTCCTGATCGAGACGCTGGTCCACCTCGGTGCCGAGGTGCGCTGGTCGTCCTGCAACATCTTCTCCACCCAGGACCATGCCGCGGCCGCCATCGCCGCAGCCGGCATCCCGGTGTTTGCCTGGAAGGGCGAGACCGAGGAGGAATACTGGTGGTGCGTGGAGCAGAGCATCATCGGCAAGGACGGCTGGCGGCCGAACATGGTGCTCGACGACGGCGGTGACCTGACCGCCATCCTGCACGACAAGTACCCGGAACTGATGCGCGAGGTGCGCGGCATCTCCGAGGAAACCACCACCGGCGTCGGCCGGCTCTACGAGATGGCCAACATGGGCAAGCTGATGTGCCCGGCCATCAACGTCAACGACTCGGTCACCAAGAGCAAGTTCGACAACCTGTACGGCTGCCGCGAGTCGCTGGTGGACGGCATCAAGCGCGCCACCGACGTGATGATCGCCGGCAAGATCGCCATGGTTGCCGGCTACGGCGACGTGGGCAAGGGCTGTGCGCAGTCGCTGCGCGGCCTGGGAGCCACCGTCTGGATCTCGGAGATCGACCCGATCAACGCCCTGCAGGCCGCCATGGAAGGCTATCGCGTGGTGACCATGGACTACGCCTGCGACAAGGCCGACATCTTCGTCACCGCCACCGGCAACTTCGGCGTGATCACGGCCGCGCACATGGCAAAGATGAAGAACCAGTCGATCGTCTGCAACATCGGCCACTTCGACAGCGAGATCGACGTGGCCGGACTGCGCGAACTGCCGTGGGAAAACATCAAGCCGCAGGTTGACCACGTCATCTTCCCGGACGGCAAGCGCATCATCCTGCTCGCAGAGGGCCGGCTGGTGAACCTCGGCTGCGCAACCGGCCATCCGAGCTTCGTTATGTCGAACTCCTTCACCAACCAGGTGCTGGCGCAGATGGAACTCTGGCAGAACGCCACCAGGTACCAGAACCGGGTCTACATCCTGCCGAAGCACCTCGACGAAAAGGTTGCCCGCCTGCACCTGGAAAAGATCGGCGCCCACCTCACGGTGCTGACCCAGCAGCAGGCCGAATACCTGCGCGTACCGGTCGATGGCCCCTACAAGCCGGAGCATTACCGCTACTAGACGGTTCCGCGGATATTCCGGCACCGGATACCCAGGCGCTGCGACCGGCTGCGAAACGCGACTGCCTTCGCAGATTCGGCACCGGTCGCACCGTGCAGCCTGTGCAGTGCGAACCCGGTTCGTCGTGGATGTTTCCGGATGGTTATAGTCCGCTCCATTGGAACTTCCAACCGGACAGCACCTCCTGCTGGAACACGTGACCGCAAGACCCCTGCGCATCCTGCACATCTCCGACCCGCACCTGCATGCCAGCCGCGAGGCCTGCATGCGCGGCGTCAATACCGATGCGAGCCTGCTGGCATGCCTGGAACATGCCTTCGCCGATCCGCACAAGCCCGACCTTGTGCTGGCCACCGGCGATCTCGTGCAGGACGAGACGCGGCAGGGATACGAGCGCTTTCGCGAACTGCTCGGCAAACCCGGCATGCCGGTGCATTGCCTGCCCGGCAACCATGACTCGATCGAGGCCATGCAGGCGGTCTTGTCAGACGCACCGTTCCGGCTCTGCGGCATCGGCGACTATCCGCCCTGGCGCCTGGTCATCCTGAACTCGCGGACAGCCGGTGATGACGGCGGCTTCATCGCCACACAGGAACTGGAGAACTTGCAGCAGGCACTCGGCACTCACCGCGAAGGCCACGTGCTCATCGCCCTGCATCACCAGCCGGTGCCGATGGGCAGTCGCTGGCTGGATACCGTTGGCCTGCGCAACGCCGATGCCTTCCTTGCCATCGTCGACCGCTGCCCGCAGGTGCGCGCCATCGTCTGGGGCCACGTCCACCAGGCCTCCGACCGTCTCCGCAATGGCGTGCGGCTGATCAGCACCCCCTCCACCTGCGCACAGTTCCTGCCTGAAGCCGACAACTTTGCACTCGATACCAGGCCACCCGGCTACCGGTGGCTGGATCTCCGGCCCGACGGGACCATCGGGACCTCGGTGGTGTGGGTGGGATAGCCCGACGGCACCGCCACGACAGCCACCGCTATACTCCTCCCCGGTCCATCAACTCCGGGTGTGCATCGATGCGACGTTTACTCGCTGCGGTTCCTGCCGCTGCAACGATCCTCGCGGCCGCGGCGGCCCTGCTGCTGCCCGTCGCCGAGGCAAAACCACCGCCCCGCAAGGTCGGGGTGATCTATGTCGTCCACGGCGGCAACGACGAACAGGACGTCTCCCACACCTTCGACAGCTCGCTGCAGTTCTTCCAGTACGACCCGAACAACGTCATCTTCAAGGGCATCATCTGGAACCCGAAGATGTGGCCAAGCGTGCTCGGCGCGAAGGACAGCCAGGCCTATGCCAACGCCGCCACCCAGCTGAAGAAGTACAGCTTCGAGTATGAGCGCATCGGCGGTATCGACCCCGCAACGCGGCTGACCGATGAGCAACTGGCCGACATGAGCCGGCAACTGCGCCGCCAGGGGCGACGCCTCGGCATCGAGTTCATGACCGATATCTCGCAGTGGATCGGCACGCAGAACCAGGCCGACCGGCTGGCCTGGCCGCGCTGGATGTATGAACCGCGGGTGCCGAAGGGCGAGAAGCTCACCTACTGCGGCAGCGCCGCCGATGGTGGTCCCTGGAAGGGCTGCAACCCGGAGCGCTACAACGTCGATGGCCCGGGCGAACGGCTGCTGAAGAAAGGTGCCACCGAACTGGTGCTCATCGACATGACGGTCGGCGGCGTACGCTTCTGGAAGAGCTACGACGTGGTGACCATGACCCGTCGCATGGTCGCGGACTGGAATGCCCGTCACGGCACCAGCGTCAAGGTGCGCTGGGTGAACGACATCACCGATCTCATGACGGAGAGCTATCCCAAAGACCCGCCGAACTGGACACGCGCCCTCGGCCCGCCGAAGGCCGACTCGCGCGTGCCGCTCGAGGGCCGTCACAACCCGGTGATCGAGGACCCGCTGCTCGTCGACATGATGGTCGATGGCATCGAAAAGGCCTTCAATCCGCGCGTGCCGCTGGCGCGCACGGCGGTGCTCTTCATCAACCATGCGACCCGCGACGGCAACGAAACCTACGATCCGAAAATCAACGACTCGCTGGTCCTCGACGGCCTGATCGAACGCGAACTCCTGCGCCGCCATCCCGGGATCAAGCCTGACAACCTGCTGGGCGGCTGGATGGGCATCAAGGAGCCCAACCCGGCGATCCCGCCCGGCGCACGCTCCGGCAGCGAGCGCACGCGCGAGATGCGCGGCGAGGATCTCGGCAATGCCTGGCTCTACGAGTCCGCCCGGCAGATGCCGGGCGGCCGTCACGGCCATCGCTACTGGGAGGCGCTGGACCTGATGCGCCAGCGCGACGTCGGCCACATCGTGGTGATCTTCAGCCAGATCGTGGTGGACAGCGTGCTCAACCTCGTCGAGGTGCCCAACCAGGTCGCCAAGGAGATCGGCAGCCACAGCTGGCTGAACTGGCGCCGCGGCGACTTCCGCCGCTACCCCGGGGTCGGCCATCCCTTCGCCGACTACTGGGGCAACTGGGTGGATACGCAGTGCCGGATCGGCGACAGCATGCCCGCCGTCACCGGTCCCTGCTGTTTCACGATGGGCGGCTGCGGTGACCAGCGCCCCTATCCGCCACCGCGACAGGCGGCCCTGAGCTCGGTCCGCCAGGATACCGACCCCTCGCTGGCCTTCGACATCCCGGCCTGGGGACACCTCGGCTACGACCCCGCGCTCGGCCCGCCCAGCGACAGCGCACCGGTGCAGGGACAGTACCGCGGCACCTGGGCGATGTGGCAACCGGCCAATGACGATCCGCGCATGGGCAAGCTGCTGGCACGGCAGGTGATCGCCGCGCTGGAGGCGCCATGAGGGTTTCGGTGATCCTCGATCCGGACACCTCGCCGGACGAGGCGAAGCATCTCGGGCTGCTTGCGGAGCAGTTCGGGCTCGAGGCGGTCTGGGCCTCGAACTACCCCTCCTCCCGCGATCCGTTCATGACGCTCGCGCCGCTGGCGCTGGCCTCATCGCGGATCCGGATGGGTCCGCTCGTCATGACGCCCTGGGAACTGCATCCCTACAAGCTCTCGAAGTCGGTGCTCGGGCTTGCCGAACTGACGGCAGGCCGCGCCAACGTCCTGATCGGCGGACCGACCGGCGTGCCCGCCGTGATGGGCATCGACCCGAAGCAGATGGTCGGCCGCGTGCGCGAGAGCGCGGAGATTCTCCGCGGCGCGCGCGCGGACGCGCCACTCAACTACAAGGGCAGGCACTACCAGGTCTGGGCCTACAAGCCGACCTGGGCCACGGCACCACCGCCACAGGTCTGGATCGCCGCCAACAAGCCACAGATGATGGCGATGGCAACCAGCCTTGCCGACGGCGTCATGCTCGGCGACATGACGCTGCCACGCCTCGGCGAGTGCCTCGCACGGTTCCATGCGGGCGTCGCTGCCGCCGGCCGCACCGGCGCAGGCGTGCGCGTATCGAGCCTCGTCGCCTGGCATGTGAAGGCCGATGCCCGCGCCTCCGTTGCCGAGGCGCGCTCCCAGCTCGCACTGCGCGGCATGCTGGAAGACTGGTACGTCGACTCCTTCCTGGAGCCCGACGAGTGCCAGCTGGTGAAAGCGAAGCTGCCAGCCTTCTTCAAGGCCTACAAGAACCGCTCTGCCGAGATCGAGGGCGTGCCCGAGGCGATCCTCGACAAGCTCGTCGACCACCTCGGCCTGAGTGGCGACGAGTCCAGCGTCGACCGGCACATCGAGCGGCTGCGCGGATTCGCCGCCGCCGGCCTCAGCGACGTCGCCCTGAAACTGCACGGCGACCAGGCGCACGCCGTGCGGCTGATCGGTGAGCGCGTAGCCCCGGCCCTCTAACCCCCGCGGTGCCGGGTTTGGCTTATTTGGCTTATTTGGCTGATTTTCAGCTGCGGCGGACAGTTTCAGCCACTGGGCTGACTGTTGTCAGTCGGCGCGATCGAGGAGCTTCGTTTCCAGCGGCGGCAGGCTGCGCAGGTAGTCCCAGATCGCACCCAGGTCGGCGTCAGTCATGCCCGAGAACTCGACCCAGTTCATCTCGGAGTTGCGCTCTTCCACCACCGGGAACGGCTCGGTGTGCAGGCGGAAACGGCCGATGAACATCTCCTTCGTCCAGCTGCCGAGGCCGGTCGGGTGCGGGGTCAGGTTCTTCGAGTAGTGCATCTCCTTGCCCATGAAGAAGGGCACGCCGCCCGACATCAGCCGCCCGGGCACCGGTTCAAGCTGCCCGCGCACGCGTGCCGTGTGGCAGAACTCGCAGCGGGCGATCTTCGACAGGTACCTGCCGTAAGCCACGGTGTCCTCGCGCGGCACCGGCGGCACCGGGCCATCAAGCGGCCGGGGATAGAGCCGGAAGACGAGGTTGAGGGGGAAATCGAGTTCGCGTTCGGGGCGGAATGACTTCACGGCCGGTTGCGCGCGCAGATAGGCGATCACCGCCGCGACATCATCGTCCGACATGCCGGTGTACATGAACCACGGCATGATAGGGAACAACGCCTCGCCGTTGCGGCTCACGCCCTCGCGGATGGCGCGGGAAATCTCGCCGTCGCTCCAGCCGCCGATACCGGTCTCGACGTCCGGCGTGATGTTGCGGATGCAGAGCCTGCCCGGGAACCCGCCCGAGCCGAAGTTGATGCCGACGGCCTTGGTGTCCTTGTCCATGCACGGCCGGCCAGCGCCGAGCGGCGGCACGGCGGGGCCGCTGTAGCGCGTCCAGTCGCGCTGCGAGTGGCAGTCGAAACACAGCAGCACCTCGTTGACGAGGTACTCACCGCGGGCAACCAGTTCCGGTGTGGCCTGCACCGTGAAATCCGGGGCCGGACGCTGGCGCGGCAGGAAACCATAGAGCCCGGCCAGTGTGCCGGCAATGGCCAGCACCAGCAGCAGCGCAAGGGACTTCAATACGGTCTTCATGCCCTGCATTGTAGGTGCGGCGACAGCCGGCGCAGGACCGTGCAGTGGACGCAGGGCCATGGCACCATGTGGCCTTCAGCGGCCGGGATGGAACGGGAATGTCGATCAAGGTTGCAGCACCGCTGTTCATCGCCGCATGGCTGGCCGCAGGCAGCGCCCTCGCCCTGCCGCTCTGGGAAATCACCGGCACCCGCAACCACGTGTTGCTGCTCGGTTCGATCCACACGCTGCGTCCTTCCGACTACCCGCTCGATCCGGCGCTCGCCGCCGCACTCGATGAAGCAGATGTCGTGTACATGGAACTGGACATGGACGACCTTGATCCGGCCGCCAGTGCGAGCACGATCACAGCTCTGGCCCGCGATCCACGCGGCCGGCAATTGCCCGAATTGCTGGGACCATCAGCCTGGAACAGCGCGCTGGCACAGGCACGGAAAATCAACCTGGATCTCGCGCAACTTGCGCCTTTCGAGCCCTGGTATGCAGCCGTCGTCATCACCCAGCTGCGCCTGGCCCAGCTCGGCTTTGACAGTGCACGCGGCGTGGAAGGCCATATCGTCACCAGCGCCGCCAGCTCCGGCAAGGAAATCCGCGGGCTGGAAACGCTTGAAAGCCAGCTGAAGACGCTCGATGGGCTGTCACCTGCCGCCCAACGCACCTTCCTTGAAGTGACACTGGAAGAGGCAGCGTCCATCGGCGACGAGGTCGACGACATGATCGCTGCCTGGAAGTCCGGCGATGCAGCGACCCTGGAGCGGGAAATGCTCGACAGCGTCCGCGAGCAGCCCGAGGTCTACCGCAGCCTGATCCTGAAACGCAACGAAGCCTTCGCTCGCGCCATCGCCGCACTCGCCGACGACCCGCAGGACTACCTGGTCGTCATCGGCAGCCTGCATCTGGTCGGCGAAGACAGCGTGCTGAACATGCTGGCGAAGGACGGCCTGCAGAGCCGGCCAGTAAAAACCCGCTGAAGCCGCTGTCCGGTGTTTGCTGACCTTGTCGTGGTGGGCCTCGCGGCCTTCGGCGCTGGCCTCGTCGATGCGATGGTCGGCGGCGGGGGGCTGATCCAGCTGCCTGCATTGCTGACCGCCTACCCGTCCACACCGCCCGCCGTTCTGCTCGGCACCAACAAGTTCGCCAGCGTCTTCGGTACCGGCAGCGCGGTGATGCGCTTCGCACGCGGCGTGCGCATTCCTTGGAAAATGCTCCTGCCGCTGCTGCCCGTGGTGTTCCTCGGTGCGCTGGGCGGCGCCCGGGTGGCGACGCTGATCCCGCCAACCGCTTTCCGGCCGCTGGTGCCGGTGATGCTGGCCGTCGTCCTGATGTACATGCTCTGGCACAAGGATCTGGGCACGACTCACGCGCCGCTCGCCGTTGGTCGCCGGCGGGCGCTTGCGGCAGCCCTGCTGCTCGCCGGAACGGGCTTCTATGACGGCTTTTTCGGCCCGGGCACCGGCAGCTTCTTCATGTTCCTGCTGATCCGCCTCTACGGCTTCGACTTCCTGCACGCGGCGGCCAGTGCCCGGGTGCTGAACGTCGCGACCAATGCCGGCGCACTGGTCTGGTTCGGCAGTCAGCTGGAGCTGCTCTGGCTGGTTGCCATCCTGATGGCGGTCGCCAACATGAGCGGGGCGGTGCTGGGCACCGGCCTCGCACTGAAACACGGCAGCAGGTTCGTGCGCCGGATCTTCGTCGGGGTAGTGCTGGCGCTGATCGCGCGCACGGCCTGGCAGGCCCTTTTTCTGGCGTGAACCCTCTCGACTGCTCTCCCTCTGCCCCCAAAAGCCAAATAAGCCAAATAAGCCAAACCCGGCACCTGCGGGGGCTATTGGCCGCGTTCGTGGCGAAAGGGGCGCAGCATCGGCCGCAGCACGCGCAGGCGCTCGATCGGGTCGGTGAGTTCCAGGCAAGCCTGCTTCTCGGCCACCGGCATCGGCAGGATCTCGGCGAGGCGGTAACCGACCCACGCGGCATCGTCATAGCGCTTGTCGATGGCGTCGTACAACCTGCCGAGGTCGTTGATCACGGTCTCAAGCAGTGCCGCCATGGGCCTGAACTCGTCCGGCAGTTCAAGTGGCGGCTCGCCGGCAAGCACCTCGATCTCGCCGACATACAGCCCGTCCGGTTGGCGACTCATCCCGTGCAGGGCGAACTTGCGCGTGCCGCGGGCCGTGATGCCCAGGATCCCGTCGCTGCCCTGGTACCAGTCCACGATCCGCGCGAGCGTACCGACATTTGCAGTCTCCACCTCGCCCACATCGGTACCCGTGCGGATCTGCACCACGCCGAACTCGCCGTCCTCGCGCAGACAGCGGCTGATCATCTCGAGATAACGGACCTCGAAGATCCGCAGCGGCAGCGGGCCATCCGGGAACAGCACGGCGGAGAGCGGAAACAGCGGGATGTTCATGCGCGACCCGGACACCGCGCCGATCTCAACGGGCGGCGGCAAGCGCCGTGGCCAGCTGCCCGTGTATGCCCTGGAAATCGCCGTTGCTCATGACGACAACGGCATCGCCCGCCTGCCCGGCCGCTGCCAGTTCACGCACGATCGTGGCGGTATCGGCACAGACGTGGACCTGCGGCGCATCGCGGAACTCAGCGTCTAGGTCCCAGCGCAGGCCCGCCGGCCGCAGCACCCAGGCGAGGTCGGCGCCGGACAGTGCGGCGGCGATGGTGTCCTTGTAGACACCGAGCTTCATGCTGTTGGAACGCGGCTCGAACACGGCGATCACGCGACGCACACCGGCACGTCGCCGGACCGCCTCCAGCGTGCGCCGGATCGCCGTCGGATGATGGGCGAAATCGTCGAAGAGCTGCACGCCCCCGAAGTCACCGATGCGCTGCAGGCGGCGACGCACTCCGCCGAAACGGCCGATGGCCTCGATGGCCACCGCCGGGGGCACACCGACCGAAGCGGCGGCGAGCAACGCCGCCAGCGCATTCTCGGCGTTGTGGGCACCGGACAGCTGCCAGTCGCAGTGACCGACCTCGGTACCCCGGTGCCGGATCCGCAGGGTTCCCGGCGGCTCCTCGCTGGCCGTCCAGTCAGCCGCAGTGCCCTCGCTGCTCGCAAATCGCTGCAGCGGTGTCCAGCAACCGAGCTTGAGCAGCGCATCGATGTTGGCATCGCTGCCCGGCACGACCAGCGTGCCGTTGCCGGGAATGGCACGAACCAGCTGATGGAACTGCCGGGTAATGGCAGCGAGGTCCGGATAGATGTCGGCGTGGTCGAACTCGAGGTTGTTGATGATCAGCGTTTGCGGCCGGTACAGCAGGAACTTGGCGCGCTTGTCGAAGAACGCCGTGTCGTATTCATCGGCTTCGATGACGAACACCGGATCATTGCCGAGGCGCGCCGAGAATTCGAAATCCGCGGGGACGCCGCCGATCAGGAAGCCCGCCTTCCGGCCGGCATGCTCGAGGATCCACGCCACCAGGCTGGTGGTCGTGGTCTTGCCGTGGGTACCGGACACACCGATCACCACCCGGTTGCGCAGCACCGTGTTCGACAGCCACTCGGGACCGGACATGTAGGGAATGCGGCGGTTGAGCAGTTCCTCGATGACCGGCATGCCACGCGTCATCACGTTGCCCACCACCACCACATCCGGCGCCGGCGTGAGCTGTGCGGCCTCGTAACCTTCGATCAACTCGACGCCGAGCCGCGCCAGCTGCTCGCTCATCGGCGGATAGATGTTGCGGTCAGAACCGGTGACCCTGAATCCCGCTTCCCTGGCAATGGCGGCAACGCCACCCATGAAAGTGCCGCAAACGCCGAGTATGTGTACATGCTGCATGCAGGGAATGCCTCAGGCAGGCGGTGGACCGAGCTGCCAGAACACCAGGTAGTTGAGGAAGAAATATGCCAGTGAAAGCAGGACCCCGGCCACGAACGGTATCGACAGCGCACGCGAAAAGATGTGCCCGTTGACGACCAGCGACCAGCTGACGATCGCCAGCAGCCCGGCGGTCGGCAGCAGCGCCGGCTGGCCGGGCACCGATTGCGCATCGAGCCAGAAATTGAAAGGCAGCATCAGCATGCCGAGCAGCGCGCCGGTGCCGAAAAATGCCGTCAGTGTCTGCCGGGCGCGCGACATGTGGCGGGTCAGCCACAGCAAGCCCCACACGCAGGCGCACAGCAGGGCGATGTCGATGAAGATGCTCCTGAACAGCAGCACCGACAGGCTGTAGATCGGCAGCGCCAGGAACAACTGCACGACGGCATAGCACAGTGCCGAAAACAGCAGCAGGAAACGCGAGTCCGGCAGGTCTTCCGGCCCCCTGCGCCGCAGTGTCATCTGCAGGAAAAAATCGATGATGGCAAGCATCGTCTGCAGCGCGCAATCCCTGACCGTGGTGAGAGTGCACGATGATCCACTACACTTCGCCTTTATGCCAGCCTTTACGCAAACCGGTGTGCTGATCGATCAGCAGGCGCAGCTCGATGATGCCTGCGCCGCGATCTCACGCGACAGCCTCATCAGTGTTGATACCGAATTCGCCCGCACCACGCAGTTCACCCCGCGCCTTTGCCTGGTGCAGATAGCGGCCGGCGCGCAGGTATTCTGCGTCGACGAACTGGCCGGACTCGACACCAGTCCGCTGTGGGACATCCTCTGTTCCGGCAGCGGCCTGCGGGTGCTGCATGCGGCCAAACAGGATCTCGAGGTTGCATGGGCCACCTACGGCCGACTGCCCCAGCCGCTGTTCGATACGCAGATCGCCGCCGCACTGCTCGGTCATCCCGCCCAGGTCGGTTATGCGGCACTCGTGAAGGCACTGCTCGACATCGAGGTCGACAAGACCCATACACGCGCCGACTGGTCACAGCGCCCGCTGCGGCCGGAACTGATCGCCTACGCGAACACCGATGTCATCCACCTGCCCACGGTACATGCCCTGCTCGGCGAGCAACTGGAGCGACTCGGACGTTATGCCTGGGCCATGGAGGACAGCGCGCGGCTGGTGGACCCGGGCCTGTACCGGAATGATCCCGACGGCGCATGGCGCCGCCTGTCGGGCCTGCCGCGCATGCCGGTTGCCGTGCAATTGCGCGCACGGCGCCTGGCGCGCTGGCGGGAGGAGCAGGCGATCCGTGCCGACCGCCCCCGGCAGTGGATCATCAGCGATCGCGCCCTGCTGGATATCGCGCAGCGGAATCCGCCGGACGAAACCGCGCTGGCCAACTGTGAAGACCTGCCGGCAGGCGTGGTCCGGCGCCAGGGGACGGCACTGCTTGCCGAACTGGCAGCAGCCGCGGTCGAACTGGCCGATGGCACGGACCTGCGCCAGGAGTTGCGTTCCGAGCTGGTCGACCAGGCAGAACTCAAACGCCTCGGCAAGGTCGTCGACGAGGTTGCACGGATGCTGGGCGTGGTGCCCGAGATCCTCGCCACCCGCAAGGATCTCACGGCGCTGATCCGGGGCGAACGCGAAGTGCGCCCGCTGTCGGGCTGGCGCAAGACCGTGATCGGTGAACCGCTGCTCGCGGCTGTCAGCAAGGGCTGAGGCGCGCAGCGAAGAGCCGGCGGTCAGGCCTGGCGGACTGCCTGCTGTACCCGCTGATAGACCTCGTCCACGCTGCCCTGGCCGCTCACCGTACGCAGCAATCCGGCAGCCCGGTAATGCTCGACCAGCGGCTCGGTCTGCGCACGGTAGACCTTGAGACGGTTGCCGATCGTTTCTTCATTGTCGTCGGCGCGCTGTATGAGCTCCCCACCGGCCTTCAGGCAGGCGTCGAGGTCCGCCTTGGGCGAGAAATGGATGTTCAGCAGCTTCCCTGTCACCGAGCAGGTACGCCGGCCGGTCAGCCGCTTCATCAGGATGTCGAAGTCCACATCGATGAGCACCGCCGCATCCAGCGGCCGGCCGATCCCGGCGAGCACACCTTCCAGGGCGGTGGCCTGGGCGAGATTGCGCGGATAACCGTCGAGCACGAAGCCGGCAGCCGCATCGTCCTTCTGCAATCGCTCGCGAATGATGCCGAGCACGATGTCGTCGGAGACCAGCTCCCCGGCATTCATCGCGGCCTTGGCCCGGCGCCCGAGCTCCGTGCCGGCAGCCACCGCCTCACGCAGCAGATCGCCGGTGGAAACCTGTGGAATATGGTGCTCTGCCATGAGTCGCTGGGCCTGGGTGCCCTTGCCGGACCCCGGTGCGCCGAGAAAGACGATGCGCA
>JAHDYM010000075.1 GCA_023383705.1 Gammaproteobacteria bacterium
CCGGCCAGCGTGTAGCGGTAGATGTTGTCGATGAACATGAGCACGTCGCGGCCTTCGTCGCGGAAGTACTCGGCCATGGTCAGGCCGGTCAGCGCGACGCGCAGGCGGTTGCCTGGCGGCTCGTTCATCTGGCCGTAGACGAGCGCGACCTTGTCGAGCACGCCGCCATCCTTCATCTCGTGGTAGAAGTCGTTGCCTTCGCGGGTACGCTCACCGACACCGGCGAACACCGAGTAGCCGGAGTGCTCGGCCGCGATGTTGCGGATCAGTTCGAGCAGCGTCACGGTCTTGCCCACGCCGGCACCGCCGAACAGGCCGACCTTGCCGCCCTTGGCGATCGGCATGATCAGGTCGATGACCTTGATGCCGGTTTCCAGCAGTTCGGTGGCGCCTGCCTGGTCCTCGTAGCTCGGTGCCGCGCGATGGATCGGCCAGCGCTCGGCGGAGTCCACCGGACCGGCTTCGTCCACCGGCTTGCCGAGCACGTCCATGATGCGGCCGAGGGTCTTCTCGCCTACCGGCACCGAGATCGGCTTGCCGGTGTTGACGACCGGCAGGCCACGCTTGAGGCCCTCGCTGGCACCCATGGCGATGGTGCGGACCACGCCGTCACCGAGCTGCTGCTGCACCTCGAGGGTGAGATCGAACTCGCTGAGCAGCAAAGCGTCGTAAACCTTGGGGATTTCCCCGCGGGGAAACTCGACGTCAACCACTGCGCCGATGACCTGAACTACCTTACCGTTACTCATCTCTCTCTCCTGCTCCCCTTGGGAGCGGCTTCAGCCGCGACCCGGGGCCGCATAAAAAACGCGCCGTTTGCCGTCTTCAGACGGCGGCAGCACCGCCGACGATTTCGGCAATTTCCTGCGTAATGCCGGCCTGCCGCACCTTGTTGTATCTCAACTGCAGCTGTTCGATCAGCTTGCCCGCGTTGTCGGTCGCCGCTTTCATCGCGACCATCTTGGAAGCCATCTCGCAGGCCACGTTCTCGACCACCGCCCGATAGATCTGCGTCTCGATGTAGCGCGTCAGCACGCCATCGAGCAGCTCGGCCGGATCGGGCTCGTAGATGTAGTCCCAGTGGGTTGGCAGATCCTGCTTGTCGGCAGCCTCGACCGGCAGCAGCGTCTTCACTTCCGGTTTCTGGCTCATGGTGTTGATGAAGTGGTTGTGCACCAGGTAGAGGCGGTCGATGCGCCCTTCCTTGTACAGGTCGAGCATCACCGTCATGGCGCCGATCAGCGTCGCAACATGCGGGTTCTCGCCGAGATGCGTGGTGGCAGCCACCACATTGACCTTCAGGCGGCGGAAAAACTGCACGCCCTTGGCGCCGATCGGGCAGAGGTCGACCTCGACACCCTGCTCCTGCCACTGGCGGAGCTCGGGGACCAGTCGACGGAATTCATTGACGTTCAGGCCACCGCAGAGACCGCGGTCGGTGGTCACGACGATGTAGCCGACCCGCTTCACCGGCCGGGCCACCAGGAAGGGATGCCGGTAGTCCGGATTGGCCTCGAACAGGTGTCCGATGACCTGGCGCATCTTGTCGGCATAGGGGCGCGCGGCCTCCATGCGCTGCTGGGTACGGCGCAGTTTGGAGGCGGCCACCTTTTCCATCGCCTTGGTGATCTTCTGCGTGCTCTTCACGCTCTTGATCTTGGTGCGGATTTCCTTGGCGCCGGCCATCAGCTATTCCTGTCCAGGGTCAACATGCAGGCTCAGTAGGTGCCGCTCTTCTTGAACTCGGCGATGGCCTTGTGCAGGCCCGCGGCGATTTCATCGTTGAAGTCGCCGGTAGAGTCGATCTGGCCGATAAGGGCAGCGAACTTGTCCTTCACGTAGGCGTGCAGCGCTGCCTCGAAAGCGGTGACCTGCTTTGCCGGCACATCGTCGAGATAGCCTTCGTTGACGGCGAACAGCGACACGGCCATCAGGCCGACCGACAGCGGGCTGTACTGCTTCTGCTTCATCAGCTCGGTGACGCGCTGGCCGCGATCGAGGCTCTTGCGGGTCGATTCGTCGAGATCGGAGGCAAACTGCGCGAAGGCCGCCAGCTCACGGTACTGGGCGAGCGCGAGACGGATACCGCCACCGAGCTTCTTGACGATCTTGGTCTGTGCCGAGCCACCGACGCGCGACACGGACAGGCCGGCATTGATGGCGGGCCGGACACCGGCGTTGAACAGGTCGGTTTCCAGGTAGATCTGGCCGTCGGTGATCGAGATCACGTTGGTCGGCACGAAGGCCGACACGTCACCGGCCTGGGTCTCGATGATCGGCAGCGCGGTCAGCGAACCGGTCTTGCCCTTGACCCTGCCACCGGTCGCCTGTTCGACATAGGCCGCGTTGACGCGGGCGGCGCGCTCGAGCAGACGGGAGTGCAGGTAGAAGACGTCGCCCGGATAGGCTTCGCGACCCGGCGGCCGGCGCAGCAGCAGCGACACCTGGCGATAGGCCCAGGCCTGCTTGGTCAGATCGTCATAGATGATCAGTGCGTCTTCACCGTTGTCACGGAAGAATTCGCCCATCGCACAACCGGAATAGGGTGCGATGTACTGCATCGCCGCCGACTCGGAGGCGGTGGCCGCGACCACGATGGTGTGGTCCATGGCGCCGGCTTCTTCAAGCTTGCGCACCACCGTCGCGACCGAAGAGTTCTTCTGGCCGATGGCGACGTAGATGCATTTGATGCCCGTGCCCTTCTGGTTGATGATCGCGTCGATCGCCACGGCGGTCTTGCCGGTCTGGCGGTCGCCGATGATCAGCTCGCGCTGGCCACGGCCGATCGGCACCATGGCGTCGATGGCCTTGAGTCCGGTCTGCACCGGCTGGTTGACGGACTGGCGGGTGATGACGCCCGGCGCCACCTGCTCGATCGGTGAGCGGCCCGAGGCATTGATCGGCCCCTTGCCATCGATCGGCTCGCCCAGCGAGTTGACCACGCGGCCGAGCAGCCCGTGACCGACCGGCACCTCGAGGATGCGGCCGGTGGTCTTCACCGTATCGCCCTCGGAGATGTGCTTGTAGTCACCGAGCACCACGGCGCCGACTGAATCCTGTTCGAGGTTCAGGGCGAGGCCGAAGGTGTTTTTCGGGAACTCCAGCATCTCACCGTACTTGGCGTCGGCAAGACCGTGGATGCGGCAGATGCCGTCGGTTACGGCGATGACCGTACCCACGTCGCGTGCTTCTGCAGCGCTTTCGAAGTTCTTGATGCGCTGCTTGAGCAGCTCGCTGATCTCGGAGGCTTTCAGTGCCATGGTCGAATCCCCTAATCCCTTCGGTGCTTGAGGCCGTGCCTCAGACGCTCAGGGCGGTTGCCAGTTTGTCGAGTCCTGTACGTACGCTGCCGTCGATGACGCGGTCCCCGATCTGGAGACGTGCACCGCCGATCAGCGCCGGGTCGAGCTTTACGCTGATCCGGATTTCCCGTCCGAGGCGCTGCCTGAGCGAGGCCGCGATCCGGGCTTTCTGTCCCTCATCCACCGTCGATGCCGAGGTCAGCACCACGTCGAGGGTATTTTCTGCTTCGGCCCGGAGTACCTCGTAGCGCCCGGCGATGTCCGGCAGGACGGCCAGGCGGCGGTTTTCACCAAGCAGGCGCAGGAAGTTGCTGGCCGTGGCCCGGGCGCCGTCACCGGCGAAGGCCTGGCTGCCAAGCTGCTCGCGGCAGATATCCGCCATCGCCACGGCGATCCGCTCCACGTCGGCACCCGGCGCCTGCAGGATCTTCGCGAGATCCGCATCCATGACCAGGCTTGCGGCGAGCTGCAGGAACTCGGACCAGGAACGGTAGTCGCCGGTCGCCCTGGCGATCTCGAAGACTGCCTGGGCATAGGGGCGGGCAGCAAAGGCATTGTCGGCCATTCGGCAGCTTCCTAGATCTGGGCCACGAGCTTGTCGAGCAGATCCTGGTGGGCGCGGGCATCGATTTCCCGCGCCAGGATCTTCTCGGCACCCGCAACGGCAACCGCTGCAACCTGGCTGCGCAACTCGTCACGCGCCCGGTTGATCTGCTGCTCGATGTCGGCCTTGCCTGCCTGGATGATGCGCTCACGCTCCTGCTCTGCGCCGCTGCGCGCCTCATCGACGATATCGTTGGCGCGCAGCTGCGCCTGGTCGATGATGGTGCGTGCCTGGCTGCGCGCCTCTTCCACGAGCGTGGCGATGCGCGTCTGCGCTTCTTCATAGGAACGGGCGCCCTTGTCGGCGGCTGCCAGTCCGTCAGCGATCTGCTGTTGCCGCTCTTCGATGATCTGCACGAGCGGAGGCCAGACATACTTCATGCAGAACCAGACGAACACCGCCATGGCGATCGCCTGACCAAGCAACGTGAGATTGATATTCACCGCGTGACTCCTGCTATCAGGCCGGGGGCGCTAAAGCCCCGCCTCAACCGCCGACAGCTGACTGCAGCTGGCCAATGAACGGATTGGCGAAGGCGAAGAACAGCGCGATACCCACGCCGATCATGGCGACCGCGTCGAGCAGGGCGACGGCGAGGAACATCTTGGTGGTCAGCATGTTGGCCAGTTCGGGCTGGCGGGCGCACGCTTCGAGGAAGCGGCCGCCGAGCAGACCCATGCCGATGCCTACGGCGAGCGCACTCAGGCCCATCATCAGCGCGACGGCGATCGCAGTTGAGGCAATTACAGTTTCCATCGGTTACTCCTGGCTCGTTATCAAAGTGTTGTGGACGAAAGGTTGTGGTTCTAGTGGTGCTCGTGCGCCTGACTCAGGTAGACGATCGTGAGCATCATGAAGATGTAGGCCTGCAGCGTAATGACGAGAATGTGGAATACCGCCCAGGGGAAGTGCAGCGGCAGCTGCCAGACACCCAGCAGGGCGATCAATATGAACATCAGCTCGCCGGCATACATGTTGCCGAACAGTCGCAGTGCCAGTGACAGCGGCTTGGCGAGCAGTGCAACGCTCTCGAGCAGGAAGTTGAAAGCGATCACCAGCGGCCAGGCCAGCAGCGGCAGGCCGAGGGTCTTCGGGTTCAGCGGGTTCATGGTCAGCTCGGCGAGGAAACCGCCGGCGCCCTTCATCTTGATGCTGTAGAAGATGACCAGGGCGAATACCGAGAGCGACATGCCGAAGGTCACGTTGACGTCGGCGGTCGGCACGATGCGCAGGTACTTGGCGAGACCGGACTGCTCCACGGGGTAGGGCACGAAGTCGACCGGAATCAGGTCGAGCAGGTTCATCATGAACACCCAGGAGACGATGGTCAGCGCCAGGGGCGCGATGAGCTTGCTCTTGCCGTGGAAGGTACCGCGGACGCTGGAATCGACCACATCGTAGACCAGCTCGACCATGGCCTGGAGGCGGCCCGGCCGGCCCTTGGTGGCGTTGACGACGACGCGCCGGAACAGCCAGGAGAGGAAGATCAGCAGGCTGATCGAGAAAAACATGGAATCGACGTTGACGGCCATGAAGTTGCCGTCGCAGTGGTTCCACACCCAGCCCTCGTCGGTCTTGCAGACCTGGAGGTGCGTGAGGTGGTGGCGAATGTAATCGGCAGGTGTGTGGAGTTCTGCTGACATGCCTTGCTTACCGTCGTCCTGAATTCTGGTCGTCGCCGGGTTCTAGCTCTTCGTCAAGGCTGTCGCGGCCAGTCACCGGGCCGGGAAGCTTAGCCTTGCCGAACTCATTCTGCATCCAGGGATAACCCGTACCCAGCGCCACGAGGTACACCACGAACGTCGCCGCGTAGGCGATGATCAATGGCGCAAACTGCGGACGCATGACCCGGATCACCACGATGAAGAGCGCCACCGTCAGGGCGATCTTTATCGCTTCACTTGCATAGACCGCGCGCATAAAGCGCTCGGGCTGCAGGGCGGCCTGGCCACTGAACATCCGCAGCGCCTGGTAAAGGCCTGCGACGATGTTGATGCCACCGCCCATCAAAGCCGACTTTGCTGCCCCGACCCCACCGATCCCCGCGGCGACCGCTGCCACACCAAAGGTGAGGGCAGCCTGCCAGGCAGCGAGACGATACGCAGCCCGGCGCAGTGGTTTCTGGTTCTGCGTCGCGCCGGTCATCGTGGCAACTGTTATCAGCGCAACGCGCTGCGAAGGCGCGGAAGTCTAGAGATGATGCAGCGTGCAATCAAGAGCAATTCAGCTGTCATCGGCAGGAACGACAGCGCTCGTTGCAAGCGGCGTATCCACCGGGACCGGGAGTCGCTGCCGGCGACCGGAAAATATCGCCAGTGTCGATATGCTGGCAACATTGTGCGCTTTTCCCGATCAGGCCCAAGGTCTTGAGCAACAAGGCTTTCAGCCCCTGCCTCGCTAGTTGATGTGGGCCAGGATGCCGTCGAGCTCGTCGAGGCTGTTGTAGCTCACCACCACCTTGCCCTTGCCGCCGCGGCCATGCTGGATCGAGACCTGCGCGCCGAGCTTTTCGGCCAGATCGTTCTCGAGTCGCCGCACATCGGGATCCTTGGACTGGACCGCGGGCTTGCCGCCCTTGCTGGCCTGGCCCTCCTGCATGCGCTTCACCAGCCGCTCGGTCTCGCGCACCGACAAGCCCTTGGTGGCGACCAGGCGGGCGACCTCGGCCTGCATCCGGCTGTCCGTCAGGCCGAGCAGGGCGCGCGCATGGCCCATCTCGATGGCGCGTTTCTCCAGCAGCTCGCGGGCCACTTCCCCGAGCTGCATGAGCCGGAGCAGATTGGAGACCGCCACCCGCGACCGGCCGATGGCATCGGCGGCCGCCTCGTGGGTCAGCCCGAATTCATCGATGAGCCGGCGCACCGCGAGCGCCTCCTCCAGCGGGCTGAGGTTTTCCCGCTGGATGTTCTCGATCAGCGACATGACGATCGCATCGGAATCGGGCACATCGCGGACCACGACCGGCACTGATTGCAGGCCCGCCATCTGGGCGGCCCGCCAGCGGCGCTCGCCGGCGATGATTTCGTACTTCGGCGTGTTGCCCGGGCCCTTTTCCGGCAGCAGGCGGACGACGATCGGCTGGATCACGCCCTGGGTGCGGATCGAACTCGCCAGGTCTTCCAGCGATTCGTGGTGCATGTCGTGCCGCGGCTGGTAGACACCGCGCACCAGCAGGTCGACCGGCAGGGTGCGCAACCCCTCGCTCGCCGGGCTTCTGGCGCCCGCCGCCGAACCGGGAACCGTGGTCTGGGCGGCCTCACCGGGACTGCCCAGCAGGGCTTCCAGGCCGCGGCCGAGGCCGGTTCGCTTTACTGACATGGTGTATCCGCCTGTGCTGCCGGGATCGCCCGAACCGGCGGCATTCTAGCCCGATTGATTGGCGGCAGTGCCCGTGGCCGTCTCCGCCGCCAGCACCTCGGCAGCCAGCTCCATGTACGCCTGTGCGCCGCGCGAGCTGCGATCGTGCAGCAGCGCCGGGAGGCCAAAGCTCGGCGCCTCGGCGAGGCGTACATTGCGCGGGATCATGGTCTTGTAGACCTTGTCGCGAAACAGCTTCTCGAGTTCGGCAGACACATCGGTGGCCAGCCGGTTGCGCGGGTCGTACATGGTGCGCAGCAGGCCCTCGATGTTGAGGCCGGGATTCACCGTGTTGCGCACCTGCTTGACGGTTTCCAGCAGGGACGACAGGCCCTCCAGCGCGTAGAACTCGCACTGGATCGGAATCAGCACGCCGTCGGCGGCGGTCAGGGCATTGAGCGTCAGCATGTTGATGGTCGGCGGGCAGTCGATCAGCACATAGTCATACAGCGCGCGGACCGGCTCGAGCGCCTTGCGCAGGCGCATTTCACGGCCGATTTCCTGCAGCAGGCGCACTTCGGCAGCGGTGAGGTCGGCATTGGCCGGCAGCACGGCAAAACCCGCATTGGTCACCGAGACGATGGCTTCCAGCGCCTGCGCCTCGCCGAGCAGCACCTCGCAGGTGGAGGCTGCAAGCGACTGCTTGTCGATGCCGCAACCGGTGGTGGCATTGCCCTGCGGGTCCAGGTCGATGAGCAGCACCCGCCGCTCGAGCGCAGCCAGCGAAGCGGCGAGATTGACGGTGGTGGTGGTCTTGCCCACCCCGCCCTTCTGGTTGGTCACGGCGATGACGCGGCTCATGCGACAGACCCCGCACGACGGCTGACCACGATCATGTGACGCTCGGCATCGAGCGCCGGCACCTGCACCGGCGTAACCGCTTCTGCGACCCAGCCAGCCGGCAGCGCCGCCAGCTCCTCGGCGGGCAAGCGGCCCTTCATCGCCAGCAGCCTGCCCCCGGGCGCAACCAGCCGCCCGGCGCCGCGGATGAAATCCGGCAGGGCCGCGAAGGCGCGGGAAGTGACCGTATCGAACAGCTGCATCGGCGCGTAGTCCTCGACTCTCATCTGCACGGCGCTGGCATTGCCGATCTTCAGTTCAGCGATCACCTGGCGCACAAAACGTACCTTCTTCAAGCCGGAGTCCAGCAGGGTATAGCTGCGGCCCGGATCAGCCAGCGCCAGCGGAATGCCCGGCAGGCCGGCACCACAGCCCACATCCAGCACGCGCTCGCCCTGCAGGAAGGGCAGCGCCGACAGCGAATCCAGCACGTGCCGTACCACCATCTCCCCCGGATCGCGGATGCTGGTCAGGTTGAAGGCCTGGTTCCACTTGTCGAGCAGGCGCAAATACGCGGCCAGCGCATCAACCAGCCTTGCGTCAGCACCCAGGCCAAGTTCAGGGAGGTATCGGCGCAGCCGCTCTTCAGGCGAGCCGGCAGGCGGGGTCAGTATAGCCAAAGCCCCGCGTGACCCGCTGTTCAGCCCAGCCGGACCAGGCAGCGCCCGACCACGGTGGCATCGATCCAGGCAGGCAGCTCGGCGATGAGCTGGTCCAGGCCGATTTCCCGGCTGGCGATCCGGCCCAGTGCGGCGGTCTGGAACTCGCCGGCCAGGCGCTGCCAGATCTCCAGGCGCAGCTGGCGCGGCACCTCGACGGCATTGATGCCGATCAGGCTCACGCCGCGCAGGATGAAGGGCAGCACGGTGGTGTTGAGCTCCGTGCCCTGCGTGAGCCCGACGCTGGCGATGCTGCCCCAGGGCACGGTGGTGCGGGTCAGCCAGGCGAGCGTGGCGCCGCCGAGATTGTCGATGGCACCGCCCCAGATCGCCCGCTTGAGCGGTTGCGTGCCGGCATCGACTTCCTCGAGCGGCATGATGGCGCTGGCGCCGAGCCCTTTCAGATAGTCACCGGCAGTCGTCTTGCGCGTCAGCGCCGTCACCTGGTAGCCGCGCTCCGCCAGCATGGCGACGGCAAAACTGCCCACACCGCCGGTCGCACCGGTGACGAGGACCGGGCCGAGCCCGGGAATCAGGCCATTCTGTTCCAGGCGATGGATTGCCAGCGCGGCGGTGAAGCCGGCGGTACCAAAAGCCATGGCGGTGCGCGAGTCGATCCCCGCAGGCAAGGGAATGGCCCACTCGCCGGGTACCCGCACATACTCGCTGAACCCGCCATCGTGGGTCTCGCTCAGGCCGCCGCCGGTCACGACCACCCGGTCGCCGGGTTTGCAGCGCGGATCGGCCGAACTGACGACCGTGCCGGCGACATCCACGCCACCCACCAGCGGAAAGCGCCGCAGGATGCGGCCCTTGCCGGTCGCGGCCAGCGCATCCTTGTAGTTGACGCTCGAGTATTCGCCACGGATGACCACATCACCGGGGCTGAGCTGATCGATATGCATCTGCTCCAGGCGCGGCACGATCCGGCCGTCTTCCTGGTGTATGCGCAGTGCCCTGAAAGAATCCATGCTGAGCCCTCGCCAGAGGCGCGGGTGCGCCGGGCTACTTTTTGTAGGCCGCAGTCTGCAGTCCCGGCTGGGCAGCAAAGTAGCTGGCCAAGGCACGGATATCCGCATCGGTCAGTGCCGCCACCTGCGCGCCCATGATCGGATCCTTGCGCTCGCCGCTCTTGTACTGGCGCAGTGCATGCTCGATGTAGTCGGCCTTCTGGCCGGCAAGCACCGGCCAGTTCGGCATCTGGCTGTGGCCGCCCTCGCCGTGGCAAGCCACGCAGGCGGTCGACTTGTCCTTGCCGGGGGCATCTACCGCCGCACCGGTTTTCAGCGGCGCGCTGCCAGCCAGAAAGGCGGCCATGTCACGCATGTCCTGGTCGCTGAGCGACGCAGCCTGCGCATACATGGTGTCGTGCTTGCGGGTACGGGCCTTGTAGCCCTGCAAGGCGATGACGAGGTACTCCGGGTGCTGCCCGGCCAGCTGCGGTACCGAATAGGAGGGATAGGCATTGCGGTAGCCGGGGATGCCGTGGCAACCCATGCAGGTATCGGCAAGCTTCTGGCCACGTGCCGCATCACCCGCATCCTGTGCCGTTGCCGGCAGCGCCATACCAAGCAGGGCCGAAGCCGTCAGAAAGAGTGCGGGCAGAATCGTGCGCATGTGCAGTGCCTTTGTTTTGTTCGGCGGTACAGGTGCCCTGGAGGGACCGGCACCGGGGGTTGAAGCAGCCAGGACCGGCGGCTATGTTAGTGACACACAGCCGGCAATTCCAGACTGCACAGTGATTTACGGGGAAATCCACGCATGTATATCCATTCCAGACTGCTGGCCTGCTGCCTGCTCGCCGCAGCCTTTGCTGCCCCCTCGGCCGCATTGGCCGACGACGACGAGCCGCGCACGATTGCCGTTTCCGGCATGGGCAGTGTCGATGCAACACCGGATATCGCCCGACTGCGCCTCGCGGTGCAGCGCCGGGATCTGAACATGCAGGTCGCGCGCGATGCGACACTGAAGGTGAGCCGGGACTTCATCGCCCTGTGCAGCCGGCTGGGCATCAAGGAGTCGAAGGTGCGCACGGCGGGCCTGACCATCCAGCCGGAGTACCGCTGGGACCAGAAGCAGGGGCTACAGGTGTTCACCGGTTATTTCGTCCAGCGCCAGCTCGAGGTGGAACTTGCCAACCTGGACAAGCTCGGTGAGCTCATCGAGGGCGCGATCAATGCCGGCGTCAATGAAGTGTCGCCCCCGGAACTCGACAACAGCCAGCGCCGGGAACTGGGCCGGCAGGCGCTGGCCGCGGCTGCCACCGATGCCCGCAGCAATGCCCAGCGGCTTGCCGATACGCTGGGCGTGAAGCTCGGTGCCCTGCGCCGCCTGGATGCCCACAGCATCGCGCCGGCGACACCGCCGGGAGCGATGCTGCGGGTAAATGCCCTATCGGCTGAAGCCGATGCGGGCGCCAGCTACAGGCCCGGCGAGATCAGCGTGGATGCCCACGTCAGCGCAACCTTCGACATCATCCCATAGCGGTGTCAGGCTGGCCGGCCAGATGGCAGGCGACCGAGTGCCCGCCGACCGTCCGCAGCAGCGGCAACTCGCTGGCGCAACGGTCGATGGCGTGGCTGCAGCGGGTGTGAAAGGCACAGCCTGAAGGCGGCGCAAACAGCGAAGGCACCTCCCCGGCCGGCAGCTCGCGCTTGCGACGCCGCTCCAGCCCGGGATCCGGTACCGGCACGGCGGCGATCAGCGCGCGGGTGTATGGATGCAGCGGCGCCGCGCACAGCGGCACGGCATCGGCTACTTCCATGACTCGTCCCAGGTACATGACCATGATCCGGTGACTGATCCGGCGCACCACCGCGAGGTCGTGCGCGATGAAGATCATCGCCAGACCAAGCTTCGCCTGCAGCTCGAGCAGCAGCGCGATGATCTGCGCCTGCACGGTCACATCCAGCGCGCTCACGGCCTCGTCACAGACCAGCAACTGCGGCTTCAGCACCAGTGCCCGGGCGATGCCGATGCGCTGGCACTGGCCGCCGGAGAACTGGTGCGGATAGCGGTTCATCCAGGCGGGCTCCAGGCCAACCTGCGTGAGTGCCGTCGCGACGCGGGCAGTGATCGCCGTGTCATCGAGCTGCGGCTCGAAAGCCGTCAGCGGCTCGGCGACGATATCGCGCACGGTCATGCGCGGATCGAGCGCGGCCAGCGGATCCTGGAACACCAGCTGCATGTGGCGGCGCTGCGGACGGACTTCCGCCTCCGGCAGGCTCGCCAGCTCGGTGCCCAGCAGGCACACGCGGCCCTGCGTCGGCGCCACCAGTCGCAGCACGGCGCGCGCCAGCGTCGACTTGCCACAACCGGACTCGCCGACCACACCCAGGGTTTCGCCGGGCAGGAGGCGCAGCGCGACGCCATCGAGGGCGCGCAGTGTCTGCTGGCCGGATGTCACCCCGGGGGCCGGCACGCGGTAATGCACAGCCAGGTCGCTGACTTCCAGCAACGCCGGCCGCTCAGCCAGCGGCGCGCGCACCTCGCCGCCATCCAGCCGCGGCACGGCGGCGAGCAGCTCCTGCGTGTAGGTCGAGCGCGGCCTGTGGAAGATCTGTTCGACTCCACCCTGCTCGACGCACTGGCCATGGCGCATCACCAGCAGGCGATCGCAGCTGCCGGCGGCAATGCCCAGGTCATGGGTGATGAGGATGACAGCCGTGCCGAAGTCGGCGCGCAGCTCGGCCATCAGCGCCAGGATCTGCGCCTGCACCGTGACATCCAGCGCAGTGGTCGGCTCATCGGCGATCAG
>JAHDYM010000076.1 GCA_023383705.1 Gammaproteobacteria bacterium
GCTTTGGGCTTGATTTTGCAGGAAACATCCCGCACCCTTACCGACGCTGATATCGAGAAAATCATCAGTGGTGTCGTCACTCATCTGGCCATGAAGTTCGATGCCCGGCTAAGAGAATAACGAGAAAAAATAATGAGCATGGCTCTCACCAAGGCGGATATGGCCGAGTCGCTGTTCAACGAACTGGGGCTCAACAAGCGCGAAGCGCGCGAACTCGTCGAGTTGTTCTTTGAAGAATTGCGTGCCTCACTGGCCAGCGGCGAGCAGGTGAAGCTCTCCGGTTTCGGCAATTTCGACCTGCGTGACAAGAACCAGCGGCCCGGCCGCAATCCAAAAACGGGGAAGGAAATCCCCATCACGGCGCGACGTGTGGTCACGTTTCGTCCCGGTCAAAAACTGAAGACCCGAGTAGAGGCCTATGCTGGAGCCGGGGAATAACGACGAACTGCCGCCGATTCCGGGCAAGCGCTACTTCACGATCGGTGAGGTCAGCGAGCTCTGTGCGGTCAAGCCGCACGTGCTGCGTTACTGGGAGCAGGAATTTCCGCAGCTGAAGCCGGTCAAGCGCCGCGGCAATCGCCGCTATTACCAGCGCCAGGACGTGCTGGTGATCCGCCAGATCCGTGGCCTGCTGTACGACGAGGGCTTCACCATCGGTGGTGCCCGCCAGAAGCTCACCGGCGAGGAGGCGCGGGTGGATACCACCCAGAGCCAGCAGATCATCCGTCAGCTGCGGCTCGAACTCGAGGAAGTATTGCGCCTGTTGCGTCGCTGACTTGGCGTTCTGACGGTCTTTCCGCTTACAATTCACGCCCTGTCGAAGGGCATCGGTTTCCGTTCGGCAGGAACCGGATAAAGTCGGGGCGTGGCGCAGCCTGGTAGCGCACCTGCATGGGGTGCAGGGGGTCGCAGGTTCGAATCCTGTCGCCCCGACCAATTACAAAGGTATTAATGATTCTGGTGAAAACCAGATATTTGCCCAAGGGATAGTTCTAAATCCTTGGGCAGGCGTATCCTCCGGTGCTCTAGTCCTCGTGGCCCCAAAGGATTCCCGCAGCTTGCCGGGTGCCAATCGTAATGCCGCGAATCGTCGCCTGATTCAGCCCATCTGCGGCCTGATCTCATCCTAACGTAACCACTGGAATCCCCGATTAGTGTGGGAGTTCTTCTTTTCCGCAGACCGAGTGCATCAGCTGACGGTGCTCCAGCGCTGCCTATTTCTGCTCAGGTTGCGTGGGTTTCCACTCCTGAGCCAGCTTCTGCGCTTCAGTGATCTGGGCGGGAGTCATGTTGCTGGTCAAGATCTTCAGAAGTTGTTGGGCCTCGTCACTAGCTCTACTGGTTGGGGGTGATGCCGCAAGGCTGCAAAGCATATAAGCGGTTACATTGTTTTGCCGAACGTTGTGCCCCTGGAGCATTTATCGAAACATTCACCGCAAACTGGACTTGCGGCGCTATACAGCAGTTTTAGGATCTCCGAAGTCACTGGAGATCCAAGCTGAAACCGAGAATCCCGTCTCGCCGGCCAACAACCGGCATTGCGCCTGTATATCCATTTCGATATAGTCGGCACCCGAAACCAGTACGCTTCCTTGGGGATTCCCTCGAACGACTGCGAGAGTTCCCCCGAGATGTACGACATGATGCCGGTTTGCAGATCGACAGGCTGCAGCACGGCCAACAGCCTGATGACTTCAAACCGATGAGCTCGGTCGGGAGTGGCGTTGAGGAGATACGAATACGCGGCACCGCTGGCACCTTTCGGTTAATTTATACGGCGCGCATGGTGGATGTGATTTGCATCATCCATGTTTTTCAGAAGAAATCGAGAACAACATCAAGGCGAGACCTGAACATCTCGAAGGCGCGATTTAGCAGTCTGATGGGAAACAGGAAATGAAGAAAGTCAAAACGAAGACCTACTCCAGCGTCTGGGATGCAATTGCCGAATCGCCTCAGGAAGCTGCGAATCTGCGCCTGCGAGCGGAGTTGATGGAGAAGATTACCGCCATCATTGCAAAGAAGGGCTGGACACAGCTTGAGGCTGCTGGCCATTGTGCCATCACCCAACCGCGGATAAACGATCTGCTGCGCGGTCGGATCTCGCGCTTTTCCCTGGATTCCTTGGTAAACATCGCATCGGCACTGGGGCGACGTGTACACGTAGAACTCAAAGCCGCCTGATACTTCAGGGTCGGGCCTGCTCGTTCAGCCGCCCCCTGACTACCCATCCCGCACCACATGCCCCCGTGTCACGGCATAACGTTCGTCGTCGCACAGCATCCGGTCTTCGATGCCGAGCAGGATGGGCGTGGCGTCGCGGCGGTGGATGTTGACCTTGGCGTTGAAGGCGTTGCGGGTGCGGCCGTGCTTGTCGTGGATGGAGAGTTTGCGGATGGTGAAGGTGCCGTCGGCGCAGGCCTGGCCGGTGAGGTAGCACTTGATCGACTCGACGGCGTCGCCGGAGAGTTCCAGGCCGTTGAGTTGCGACAGGCTGCCCTGGGCCTGCTCGATGAAGCTGATGGCATCGAAGATATCGCCGCCGACCGGTTCCTGGCCGATGGTTTCCAGCGCGAAGTCGCCGACCAGGATCTGGCCGGGCAGGGCATGCTCGACCATGCGCGCGAGTTCGATGGTGACGTCGCCGACGATGTCGCAGTACATGGTGGGGTTGAGTCCCTCGGCGTGGTGGAACTCGTAGCAGTTGCCGACATGAAAGCTGGTACGCAGGGTCGGCACGGTGCGGCCGGCCGCTTTCTGTCTGGCGATGGCATTGTCGGCCAGCACCAGGTGCATGAAGTGGTAGAGGTTGGTGTTGGCCTCTAGCCCGGCATCGCGGTTCCAGATGTAAAAACCGTCGCCGGTGGTGGAACGGGCGAAGTCCACCAGCATGCGCCGGCCCATCAGGCGGCTGTGCGCGGCATTCAGTG
This sequence comes from Gammaproteobacteria bacterium, assembly GCA_023383705.1. Classification (GTDB taxonomy): domain Bacteria; phylum Pseudomonadota; class Gammaproteobacteria; order Steroidobacterales; genus SHZI01. Next base: position 2,931 of record JAHDYM010000076.1, read on the forward strand.
AGCAGGACAGGCTGTTGAGCTGGGTCATCTGCTCGAAGGGACTCAGCAGGCTGAAGCCGACGATGTCGAACAGTGCGACCGCGCGGTTGTGGATGTAGCTGACGCTGTAGCGCTTGACGATCTGGTCGATCACCGCGGCTTCATCGGCACTGCCGGACAGTGCCTGCCGCAGGCGGATCTGCACGGCTTCCACGCCGAGCAGGTGGGTGGCGTTGCTCATCTGCCGGGCGGTGAACTGCCGTGTGCCGGACAGCAGATGCATGATGAACTGGTGGGCCGGACTCAGGGCGGTGTCGGCCGCAGATTCCGCATTGCCGGTCGCGCCGTAGCTGGCAACGGCGTGATGGGGCACGACCAGCGCCTGCAGGCCAGCCGGATGCGGGCACCAGGCCATCACCAGGTTCTGGCCGAGACCCCAGTGGCTGTAGAGCTGACGGTCGAGTTCCAGCAGGTTGCTGCGCTGGCGGAGATCGAAAGCGGCGCCCTGGCCGAATTTGCCTTCCGGGAAAATGGGGTCAGGCATAAAGATGGAACGCATGCGCGGGGCCCGGATTCCTTCCTTGGACAGCGTGCTTTGCCACCCGTTGGCGACTGTCTTAGGATGCACGACGGGCGAGCGGCAATGCAATGGCCCGGCGTTCACATCAGCAGGTTCATTTCCTTGACCGCAGTCTCCAGCCAGCAGCTCGCTGAACTCAAGGCGCTTGCCGGACCCGGCGCGCATGTCGAGGACCCGGCCGAACTTGCCGCCAGCCTGACGGAATGGCGCGGGCTGTTTCGCGGGGCTGCGCCGCTGCTGCTGATGCCGGACTCGACTGCCGCCGTGTCGGCCATCCTGGCTTACTGTCACCAGCAGCGCATCGCGGTGGTACCGCAGGGCGGTAACACCGGCCTGGTCGGCGGCGCCATTCCGCACTCGACGGCCGAGCGCTCCGAAATCCTGCTCTCGGCGCGCCGCCTGAACCGTATCCGCCATCTCGATGCGGCTAACTACAGCATCACGGCCGAGGCGGGTTGCGTGCTGGCCACCCTGCAGGCTGCGGCTGCTGATGCCGGCCGGCTTTTCCCGCTGAGCCTGGCGGCGGAGGGCAGTTGCCAGCTGGGTGGCAATCTCTCCACCAACGCGGGCGGTACGGCGGTACTGCGCTTTGGCACCACGCGCGAGCTGGTGCTGGGCCTTGAGGTGGTGCTGCCGGACGGGCGCGTGCTCGACAGCCTGCGCAGCCTGCGCAAGGACAACACCGGCTACGACCTGAAGCAGCTGTTCATCGGCGCCGAAGGCACGCTGGGCTTCATCACGGCGGCGAGCTGCAAGCTCTTCCCACAGCCGCGGCAGACCGCCACCGCCTGGCTGGCCGTGCCGGATGTGGCGGCAGCGCTGCGCCTTTACAGTGCCGCCCGCGACTCATTGGGCGATGAACTCACCGCCTTCGAGTTCGCCAACCGCTGCTCGCTGGCTTTTGTCATCAAACATATTCCGGGCAGCCGCGCGCCGCTGGCTGCCGACTCGCCCTGGCAGGTGCTGCTGGAAGTCAGTACGGCGCGTGAATCGGCCGACACGGGCGCCGACCTGGAGCGCTTCCTGGCCGACATGCTGGAGCAGGGTACGGTCACGGACGGCATGGTCGCTGCCAGCGGCGCACAGCGCGATGCGCTGTGGAGGCTCCGCCACAGCATGTCGGAGGCGCAGAAGATCGAGGGTGCCAGCATCAAGCACGACATCTCGGTGCCGGTATCTAAGGTCGGCGAGTTTGTCGTGCGGGCCTCGGCCTGGGCGGAGGCGGCCGTGCCCGGCGTGCGGGTGGTCGCCTTCGGTCATCTGGGCGATGGCAATGTGCACTTCAACCTCAGTCAGCCGGTGGGCGCAGACCGGTCGGCATTTCTGGCCCGCTGGGATGAGATCGCGGCACAGATCCACCAGATCGCGGTGGACTTCGGTGGCAGCTTCAGCGCCGAGCATGGCATCGGCAGCCTCAAGGTGGCCGAGCTCGAGCGCTGGCGGGGCGGTACCACGCTGGAACTGATGCGCGCCATCAAGGCCGTGCTGGACCCGCATGGCATCATGAATCCGGGCAAGCTGCTGCGGGCCCGTTGAGGCAAATTCCGCCGGAATTGCATAGGGAATCAAGGCCGGATCGGCTAGACTTGCGCCCGGTTTTATTGCCTTGAACAGCCCCGGAGCCAGCCAGAATCATGACCGAGCCAAAGGACACCAAACCTAACCCGCGTCGCTATTCCAGCGTGGTCGTGGACGGCGTGGCCCAGGCGCCCAGCCGGGCGATGCTGCGCGCCGTTGGGTTTACCGAGGCCGACTTCCAGAAGAGCCAGATCGGCATTGCCTCCACCTGGAGCATGGTTACGCCCTGCAATATGCACATCGACCAGCTGGCCCGACTGGCCGGCGAGGGTGCCGATGCGGCCGGCGGCAAGTCGGTGATCTTCAACACCATCACGGTCTCCGACGGCATCTCGATGGGCACGCCCGGCATGCGCTACTCGCTGGTATCGCGCGAGGTGATCGCCGACTCGATCGAGACGGTGGTAGGCGCCGAAGGCTTTGACGGCTTTGTGACCATCGGTGGCTGCGACAAGAATATGCCGGGTTGTGCCATCGCCATGGTGCGCATGGACCGGCCCTCGGTGTTCGTCTATGGCGGCACGATCATGCCGGGCGCCAATCGCTGCGACATCGTTTCGGTGTTCGAGGCGGTCGGCGCGGTTGCCGGTGGCCGCATGTCGAAGGCGCAGTTGCTGGAAGTCGAACAGACGGCGATCCCGGGCGCGGGTTCCTGTGGTGGCATGTACACGGCAAACACCATGGCCTCGGCCATCGAGGCGCTGGGCCTGAGCCTGCCCAACAGCTCGGCGCAGGATGCCATCTCGCCCGACAAGCTCGAAGACTGCCGCCGTGCAGGTGCCGCGGTGGTCGAGCTGGTCCGTCGCGGCATCAAGCCTTCCGATATCCTCAGCCGTGAGGCCTTTGAAAACGCCATCACGGTGGTGATCGCACTCGGTGGCTCGACCAACGCGGTACTGCATCTGCTGGCCATTGCCCACGAAGCGAATATCCCGCTCACCCTGGATGACTTCACGCGCATCGGCAAACGGGTGCCGGTGCTGGCCGACCTGCGTCCGAGCGGGCGCTACGCGATGTCGGAGCTGGTCGCCATCGGCGGCATACAGCCGCTGATGAAGATGCTGCTCGAACACGGCCTGCTGCACGGTGGATGCCTGACGGTGAGCGGCAAGACCATTGCCGAGAACCTGGCCCCCATCAAGCCCTATCCGGCCGGGCAGGACATCATCCGCAGCTTTGACAATCCCATCAAGAATGACAGCCATCTCGTTGTCATGCATGGAAATATTGCCCCGGACGGCGCGGTGGCCAAGATCACCGGCAAGGAAGGCCTGCGCTTCGCCGGCACCGCCCGCGTCTTCGGTTCCGAAGAATCGGCACTTGAAGCCATCCTCGGCGGCGTTGTCGTTGCCGGCGATGTGGTGGTGATCCGCTACGAGGGTCCGAAGGGTGGCCCCGGTATGCGCGAGATGCTGAGCCCCACTGGCGCGATCATGGGTCGTGGCCTCGGCTCGCAGGTAGCCCTGATCACCGACGGCCGCTTCTCGGGTGGCAGTCACGGCTTCGTGGTCGGACATGTGTCGCCCGAGGCTGCCGTGGGTGGCCCGCTGGCGCTGCTCGAGAACGGCGACCGCATTACCATCGATGCCGAAAAGCGGACGCTCGATGTGGATCTGTCGCCAGCTGAACTCGAGGCGCGTCGTGCGCGCTGGACCCTGCCGCCGCGTGATGTGCCGCGCGGCGTCCTCAGCAAGTATGTGCGGCTGGTGAACTCGGCCTCGCTCGGCGCGATCACGACTTGAGTCCAGCCCATTTCAGTACGGTATAGAGCGGTCATGGCAGCAAAGAGTGGCAAGGGTCGCAAGACTGCGACGCCAGCCTGGGCGGTGCTCAAGTTCGGCGGCACCAGTGTTTCAAGTGTCGAGCGCTGGGAGACCATCGCCGCGCTCGTTCGCCAGCGTCAGGCCGAGGGCCTGCGTCCGGTGGTGGTGCATTCCGCGCTGGCCACTGTCTCCAACAAGCTGGATGAACTGCTGCATCGTGCACTGGCCGAGGATGTTACCGCGCAGGTGGCCGGCATCCGCGAGCTGCATTTGCGTCTGGCATCGGCAATGCAGGTCGATGGCGAAAAGGAACTGGGCGGTTATTTCCGCGAGCTGGAGCAGCTGCTGGCCGGCATCCACCTGATCCGCGAAGTGAGCCCGCGCATCCAGGCGCGCGTGATGGGGCTCGGCGAGCTGATGGCCACGCGCCTCGGTGCGGCCTACCTGGCCCGGGTTGGCATCGAGGTGAGCTGGCTGGATGCACGCGAACTGTTGCGCAGTAACATGCCGCCCGGCGCCAATGAACGTTCCGCCTGGCTCGCGGCCAACTGTGATTTCGATCCCGACGAGGCGCTGCAGGCGCGTTTTACCGCTGAGCCCGGTGTGGTGCTGACGCAGGGTTTCATCGCCAGCAACGCGCGCGGTGATGGCGTGCTGCTCGGCCGCGGTGGCTCGGATACTTCAGGTGCCTACTTTGCGGCCAGGCTGCAGGCTGCGGTGCTGGAAATCTGGACCGATGTGCCGGGCATGTTCACCGCCAACCCGAAGGTGGTGCCGGGCGCACGTCTGTTGCGCATGCTGAGTTACGAAGAGGCGCAGGAGATTGCCTCGACCGGCGGTTCGGTACTGCACCCGCGCTGTATCCGGCCCTGCAAGCGCCACAACATCCCGCTCAAGGTGCTGTGCACCAGCCAGCCGCAGTTGCCGGGCACGCTGGTGACGGCCCGCTCGGGCAGCGACGGTCCGCGCGTCAAGGCGATCCTCGGCCGCAGCCGCATCACGCTGGTGTCGATGGAAACGCTCGGCATGTGGCACGAGGTCGGCTTCCTCGCCGACGCCTTCCGTTGTTTTGCCGACCTGGGCCTTTCTGTGGATCTGGTCTCCACCTCGGAGAGCAACGTGACTGTCACGCTCGATCCGGGTGCCAACCCGATCGATGCGCAGACGCTGGCCCAGTTGCAGACACGTCTCGAAAAACTGTGCCGGGTGCGCATCATCGAGGGGGTGGAAGTCGTCAGTCTGGTCGGGCAGAAGATCCGCGCCGCGCTGCATGAGATCGGTCCGGCACTGGAAGTTTTCGGCGAATACCGCCTGCACCTGGTCAGCCAGTCAGCCAGTGACCTGAATATTTCCTTCGTGATCGAGGAAGGGCAGGCCGCACGCCTGATCCAGCAACTGCACGGTACGCTGGTGCACTCCGGGCCCGATGACGAGGTCTTCGGTGAAACCTGGGAGGAGCTGCGCAATGGTGGCCGCCAGCCGCGGGCGCATGTTGACCCCTGGTGGGTGCAGCGGCGGGCGGAACTCGTCGCGCTCGGACGGCAGCACCAGTCGGCCTATGTCTACGACCTGGCAACAGTGCGTGGCGCCGTCAGCCGGCTCAAGTCGCTGCAGTCGGTCAAGCGGGTTTTCTTCGCGATGAAGGCGAACAACTCGCCGGATGTGCTCAGGACCATTCACGCGGAAGGCCTGAGTTTCGAGTGCGTATCGCCGGGCGAGATACGCCGGGTGCTCGATCTGTTCCCGGACATTGCCCGCGACCGGATTCTCTACACGCCCAATTTCGCGCCGCGCGGCGATTACGAGTTTGGCCTCGCGCACGGCGTCTGGGTGACGCTCGACAACCTGCATCCGCTGCGTCACTGGCCGGAGCTGTTTCGTGGCCGCGAGATCTTCCTGCGCATCGATACCGGGCAGGGTCATGGCCATCACGAGCATGTCCGTACCGCTGGCACGCACTCGAAGTTCGGCATTCCGCTATTTGAACTCGAAGAAGCGCGCAAGCTGGTAGCCGCCTGTGGCGCGAGCGTGGTCGGGCTGCATGCGCACACCGGCAGTGGCATCCTCACGCCGCAGAACTGGCAGGAAGTCGGTCGTGAACTCGTGGCGATTGCCCGCGATTTCCCGCAGCTGCGCTTCCTCGACCTGGGTGGCGGCCTCGGTGTCCCGGAGAAGTCCGGACAGGCCGGGCTGGACATGCAGGCCGTCGATGCCGGAATTGCGGAGATCCGCGCGGCACAGCCCGGGCTGGAGATCTGGCTGGAGCCGGGCCGTTACCTGGTCGCCGAAGCCGGCGTCCTGCTCGCGACCGTGACCCAGGTAAAGGGCAAGGGGCAGGTGGTCTACGTCGGCGTGAGTACCGGCATGAACAGCCTCATCCGTCCGGCGCTCTATGGCGCCTTCCACGAGATCGTCAACCTGAGCCGCTGGGGCGAGGATACCGCTCGCCTGGTCACCATCGTCGGGCCGATCTGCGAGACCGGCGACCGACTGGGCGCCGATCGCCTGCTGCCGGAATGCCAGGAAGGCGATGTGCTGGCAATCGCCAACGCCGGCGCCTACGGCCGGGTGATGAGTTCGAATTACAACCTGCGCGATCCGGCGGTCGAAGTCGCGATCTGAATGCAATGGGAAACCGGCGGCTGATGAACTAGTATCCCCGAGGCGATTGAACCGCGTTTTGACGAGGAACCGGGCGCATGAGGATCGTGATCGTCGGTGGTGTGGCTGCTGGAATGAGTGCCGCTGCGCGGGCGCGCAGGCTGGACGAGTCCGCCGAGATCATCGTGCTCGAACGCGGTGAGCACGTGTCATTCGCCAACTGCGGGCTGCCCTACTACGTGGGGGGAGAGATCGAGCAGCAATCCAGCCTGCTGGTGCAGACGCCGGCATCCCTGCGCGCTGCGCTGAACCTGGATGTGCGAGTGAACACCGAGGTGGTCGGACTCGACGCCGGGGCGAAAACACTCACATTGCGTACTGCGGCCGGCGAGGAGCAGCTGGAATACGACGCCCTGATCCTGGCGCCCGGTGCGTTTGCGCTGCGCCCGCCGATCGCCGGCCTCGACTCGCCGCGCGTACACACCCTGCGCACGGTTGCAGATGCAGTCACGCTGCGGCAAATGGTCGAGGCCGGCGCGAAGAAGGCAGTTGTGCTCGGCGCAGGATTCATCGGTATCGAGGCCGCAGAGGCATTGCGCCTGCAGGGTCTCGAGGTGGACATCGTGGAGTTCACCGCGCACGTGCTGCCGCCGCTGGAGAACGAGATCGCGGCACCCGTCACCGCCGAACTGCGCCGCATGGGCATCACCGTGAACACCGGCGTCGCCGCGCAGTCGATCGAGCACGATGCGGGGCGGCGGGACACCGTGGTGCTGGGCGATGGTCGTCGACTCGAGGCGGATCTCATCGTGCTGTCCGTGGGCGTGCGGCCCGATGCCGGGATCTTCGAGCGCGCCGGGGTCGCCTGCGAACGGGGCGCGATGATCGTTGACGAGCACGGGCGCACGAATCTCCCTTCCGTCTATGCCGCAGGCGATGCGGTGGTTTCGACGGATCGGGTGACCGGCATCCGTCGGCCCGTGGCCCTCGCCGGCCCGGCGAACCGTGCGGGACGCCAGATCGCCGACCATATCCTGCGCCCCGATGCGGCCCGGCCGATCCCGGCTCCCGTTGGCACCGCGATCGTGCGCGTCGGTGAACTCACCGCGGCGATGACCGGAGCGAACCGCGGATCGCTCGATCAGGCCGGTATCGATTACCACACGCTGCACCTGCACCCAAGCCAGCATGCAGGCTATTTTCCGGGTGCCACGCAGATGTCGCTCGTCGTGCACCTGCGCAAGGGCGATGGGCTGCTGCTCGGTGCCCAGGGAGTGGGCAAGGACGGCGTCGACAAGCGCATCGATGTGCTCGCCACCGCGATCCGGGCCGGCATGAGCGTGACGGATCTCATCGATCTCGACCTTGCCTATTCGCCGATATATGGCAGTGCCAGGGATCCGGTGAACATGATCGGAATGGTCGGCGCGAACGTGCTCGACGGCACCCTCACGCTCTGGTACGCAGAGGAGTGGGAAGGGCTGCGGGAGGGCAGCCTGATACTCGACGTGCGATCTGCAGCCGAGTTCTCGGCAGCTCATCTGCCTGGTGCGCTGAATATTCCACATACCGAACTGCGCGAGCGGATCGGGGAGGTGCGCAGGGCTGCGGCCGGGCGCCCGGTGCGGGTGCTGTGCGGTCAGGGCATCCGGGCGCATATCGCGAACCGCGTGCTGTTGCAGGCCGGCTTCGACTCCAGCTCGATGTCCGGCGGCATGCTCACCCTGCGTGCCGTGCTCGGCGACGGGGTGCTGGTCGGCAATTAGCGAGGCGGGGTCGGGGGGCTATCTGTGACGCCGCTCCAGCTCGCTGACCACGTCGGCGAGCCCGGCCTCGCGGGAATTCAGCAACACGAGCATGTGGTAGAGCAGGTCGGCGGCTTCGGCGATGACCTTGTCGCGGCTGTCGGTCACGCTGGCGAGTGCGAGCTCCACGCCTTCCTCGCCGACTTTTTGCGCGATCCGCGCCGCGCCGGCGCTGAACAGCTTCGCGGTGTAGCTGCTGGCACTGTTGCCGGTCTTGCGCTCGGCGATGACCTGCTCAAGTCGCAGCAGGAAACTGATGTCGGTTGTGTTCATGGTCGTACCTCGATGCCTTCGCCACGCAGCCACGTCTTGAGGGCGCCGATGTGGATGGCGCCGCTGTGGAACACGCTGGCCGCCAGTGCGCCGTCCACCCCGGCTTCGATGAACACCTCGCGGAAATGTTCCGGTGCCCCGGCGCCGCCCGAGGCGATCAGCGGTACGGTGGTCACCGCACGCATCGCTTTCAGCTGCACCAGGTCGTAGCCACGCCGCACGCCGTCCTGGTTCATGCAGTTCAGCACGATCTCGCCGGCACCGCGGCGCTGGGCCTCGACGATCCAGTCCCCGGTTTTCAGGCCCGCCGCCCGGGTCTTTTCCGGGTCACCGGTGAACTGGTAGACGTACCAGCTCCCGGCTTCCTCGCGACTGTCGATGCCGACCACCACGCATTGCGTGCCGAAGCGGCGTGCCAGGTCGGTGATCAACGCCGGGTTGCTCAGCGCCGGCGTGTTGATCGACACCTTGTCGGCGCCGAAGTTGAGCACTTCCTCGGCATCGCGGATGCTGCGGATACCGCCGGCCACGCAGAAAGGGATGTCGAGAACCTCGGCGACCCGGTGGATCCAGCGCCGGTCCACGCTGCGTCCTTCGGGGCTGGCCGTGATGTCGTAGAAGACGAGCTCGTCTGCACCTTCGTCGCGGTAACGGGCAGCCAGTTCCAGGATGTCGCCGACTACGCGGTGATCGCGGAACCGGACGCCCTTGACGACCTGTCCGTCGCG
>JAHDYM010000077.1 GCA_023383705.1 Gammaproteobacteria bacterium
TGGTGTGGTCGTTGCCCAGCTCCCGCATCGCATGCAGGACGCGGCGGTGTACCGGCTTCAGGCCGTCGCGCACGTCCGGCAGCGCCCGGCCCACGATGACGCTCATCGCATAGTCCAGATAGGACTTGCGCATCTCGTCTTCGAGATTGACCGGGAGAATTTCCTTGGCTACTTCAGCCATCTATACAGCAGGTTCCGCCAGACAACGATCAACACATGGCCATACCCGGCATGGCGTTTACCCGCCAGGCTGGAGGCGGTCAGGCAGATCGTTGCGGTGTTAAAAAAAATGGTCTCCGGGAGCCGCGCTATGCTAACACGGATCAGGCATTATGCCGCCGCCGGAACCCTGTGCCATGGACCCTGCTGACCTCATCATTAGCGCCCGCTGGATCATCCCCGTCGAACCCGAAGGGCAGGTTCTGGATGATCATGCCCTGGTGGTGCGGGATGGCCGGATTCTCGACCTGCTGCCCGCTGCCGAGGCCCTTCGGCGCTATGCCGCCCGGGAAGTGCTCCAGCGCCCGCACCATGTGCTCCTGCCCGGACTGGTCAATGCCCATACGCACAGCCCGATGACCCTGTTCCGCGGGATGGCAGACGACCTGCCGCTGGATATCTGGCTCGGCCGGCATATCTGGCCGGCCGAGGCACGCTGGGTGGACGCCGGCTTTGTCCGGGATGGCACCGAACTCGCGATGCTGGAAATGCTCAGGGGCGGGACCACCTGCTTCAACGACATGTATTTCTTTCCGGACGTCATTGCCCATGCGGTCGACGCCAGCGGGCTGCGGGCCGGCATCGGCATGATCGTGCTGGAGCACCCGACGGTCTGGGCACAGGATGCCGACGAATATCTCCGCAAGGGCCTGGCCGTGCGCGACCAGTTTCGCGGTCATCCACGGATCGCCATGAGCTTCGCGCCGCATGCCCCCTATACGGTGGCTGACGACAGCTTCAGGCAGATCCGCCTGCTCGCCAATGAACTCGATACGCAGCTCCACATGCACGTACACGAGACTGCCAGCGAGATCGACGACAGCCAGAAACGTTACGCCCGCCGCCCGCTGCAGCGGCTCGACGAACTCGGCTTGCTGACCCCCCAGCTGGCTGCGGTACACATGACCCAGCTCACGGCTGCGGAAATCCCGCTGCTGGCCGAGCGCGGCGTGAGCGTCGTGCATTGCCCGGAATCGAACCTCAAGCTGGCCAGCGGTTTCTGCCCGGTGTCGGAACTGGCGAGGGCCGGCATCAATCTCGCCCTCGGCACGGACGGTGCCGGCAGCAACAACGACCTGGACATGTTTGGCGAGATGCGCAGCTGTGCCCTGCTCGCCAAGGGCGTGGCGCAGCGGGCTGATGTCGCCCCCGCGGCGGCCGTGCTCGGCATGGCAACGCACAACGGCGCAAAGGCGCTCGGCCTCGGCGACCGCATCGGCTCGCTGCTGGCCGGAAAAGAAGCGGACGTGATCTGTGTAGACTTGTCGGCGGCAGCCACGCAGCCGGTCTACGACCCCATTTCACAGCTGGTCTATGCGACTTCGCGCGACCAGGTCAGCGATGCCTGGGTAGCCGGCCGCCAGTTGCTGGCCGACCATCAGCCATTGCTGGCAGATGCGCCGGCAATCCTCGCGCGCGCCGAGGCCTGGCGGGCGCGACTGTCGACCAGCCGCGGGAGCGTTGCACATGACTGAACAGGCGAATGCCAATCCGGCCGAACTGGCGCATTTTGGCGCCTTTGCCAGCCGCTGGTGGGATCCGGATGGCGAGTTCCGCACCCTGCACGACATCAACCCGGCACGCGTCGACCTCGTCGACCAGCGCATCGGCCTGAGGGACAAACGCATCGCCGATGTGGGTTGCGGTGGCGGCCTGCTTGCCGAAGCCATGGCCCGGCGCGGCGCGCAGGTCACCGGCATCGACATGTCGGCCGAGGTGCTCGAGGTGGCACGCCTGCACCTGCTGGAATCGGGGCCCCTGCCGGTGACCTATCTGCACACCTCTGCGGAAGACCTGGCGGCCAGCGCACCGGGCAGCTTCGATGCCGTCACCTGCATGGAACTGCTCGAGCACGTCCCCGATCCGGCCTCGCTCATCGCGGCCTGCGCACGACTGGTCAAACCGGGCGGCAGCGTCATCGTTTCGACCCTCAACCGGACACCACGCGCGTTCCTGACGGCCATCGTCGGCGCCGAATACCTGACCCGGCTCGTGCCACGCGGCACGCATCACTACGAAAAGCTGGTGCGACCCTCGGAGCTGGACACCTGGGCGCGTCACGCGGGGCTGGACCTGGAGGCCCTGGTTGGCGGCCACTACAACCCGCTGGACCGCAAGTTCACTCTCGGCGGCGATGTCGGCGTCAATTACTTCGCACACTTCCGCCGTCCGGACGGAGCCGCTGACTGATGCCACGCTGGTCGGCGCAGACACTGCCTGCTGCGGTCCTGTTTGATCTGGACGGCACGCTGCTCGACACGGCACCGGACATGGTGGCCACGCTGAACGAACTCTGCCGGCTGCGTTCAGTGCCGGAACTGCCCTGGGAGACCGCCCGGGCACAGGTCTCCAACGGCACGCTCGGCCTGCTGCGCGTGGCATTTCCCGGACAGGATCCGGCACAGCAGCCGGCACTGCAGCAGCAATTCGCCCAGCTGTATTCGACGCGCCTGGTCAGTGAAACGCGCCTGTTCCCCGACATGGAAGCGCTGCTCGGCGGACTCGAGCAGCGCGGTATCCACTGGGGCGTCGTCACCAACAAGCCCCGCCAGTTCACCGAGCCGCTGCTCGACGCACTCGGCCTGCTCGAGCGCTCTGCGTGTACCGTCAGCGGCGACACACTGCCCGAGCGCAAGCCGCATCCGCGCCCCATTCTCCATGCGCTCGAACAGCTCGCCGTGTTGCCCGAGCACTCGATTTACGTCGGCGATGCGCGCCGCGACATCGAATCCGGCCGGGCAGCCGGCACCGCCACCATTGCGGTGCGCTATGGCTATATCGAACCCGGACAGGATCCGGATGGCTGGGATGCCGACTTTGTCGTCAGCACGCCGGCCGAACTCTCACAGCTCATTTTCGGGTACCGCTGAAGCCATGACATCCGCTGCCGCCAAAAATTATCGACCCGCTGCCGACATCCTGCGCGGGCGTGTCATCCTGGTTACCGGTGCCGGCGACGGACTGGGGCGGGCTGCCGCCCACGCCTTCGCCAGGCACGGCGCCAGCGTGATCCTGCTCGGCAAGACCACCCGCAAGCTCGAACAGGTTTATGACGAGATCCTCGCTGCTGGCGGTCCGGAGCCCAGCATCGCCGCGCTCGATCTGGCCCGGGCACACGGGCCCGATTACACGCAGCTCGCCGAGCAGATCGACGCGAGCTGGGGACGCCTCGACGGCCTGCTGCACAACGCGGCCATACTCGGCCAGCGGGCACCGATCGAGCACTACGACATCGGCGTCTGGCACCAGGTCATGCACCTGGACCTCAACGTGCCCTTCATCCTCACGCAGACACTGCTGCCACTGCTGCGCAAGTCAGCCGATCCGTCGGTGGTATTCACCAGTAGCAGCGTCGGACGCCAGGGACGTGCCTACTGGGGCGCCTACTCGGTAGCGAAGGCCGGCATCGAAAACCTGAGCCAGGTACTGGCCGATGAAACCCAGGGGCGCATGCGGGTCAACAGCATCAATCCCGGTGCCTGCCGGACACGGATGCGGCGCGAGGCTTATCCCGGTGAAGATCCCGAAACCCGGCCGGAGCCAGCGGCGCTGATGGCTCCCTACCTGTACCTGATCGGACCGGACTCGCAGGGCATTACCGGCCAGAGCATCGACTGCCAGTAGTCAGCCTTCTTCATCTTCCTCGCTGCGCAGCCCGGCGGCGACATACAGGCGGTTGAGTTCGGCTTCTTTCAGCAAGCGATGCTGTCCGGCCCGCAAGGAGCGCGGCAGGCTGATCGGTCCGTAGCGCACGCGGATCAGGCGGCTGACGCGGCAGTCGACTGCGGCCCAGACCCGACGGACCAGCTGATTGCGGCCCTCTGCCACCATCACCTTGAACCACTGGTTCGAACCTTCGCCGCCGGCGGGCTCAACCTGATCGAATGACGCGGGACCATCCTCGAGTTCCACACCCTGCCGGAGCAGGCCCAGCGTCAGGGCAGTGACAGTGCCCTGCACGCGCACCGCATATTCACGCTCGATGCCGCTGGATGGATGCATCAGCGCGTTGGCGAGCTTGCCGTCGGTGGTGAGCAACAGCAGGCCGGAGGTGGCGATATCCAGCCGGCCGACATTGATCCAGCGACTGCCCTCCAGCGGCGGCAGCCGGTCGAAGATCGTCGGCCGTCCTTCCGGATCGCTCCGGCTGCAGACCTCGCCGGCGGGCTTGTGATAGAGCAGGACCCGGGGACCCGGGCGGGACTTGCGCAGGGCGGGCACCGGCTTGCCATCGACCAGGATGCGTTCGCGGCCGCTGACCTTGGTGCCGAGCGTGGCGACGTGGCCGTTGACCGTGATGCGCCCGGCACTGATCCATTGCTCGATGACGCGCCGCGAACCGACGCCCGCAGCCGCCAGCACCTTCTGCAGGCGTTCAGTCATGACTGCCGGGACTCCGTGCTGCGCTCAACGTGCCTTGATCGGCACGACAGTCGCACTATGCTGCTCGTTGTCACCTGGAACCGACGTTTCCTCGCCATGCGCCGGCAAGGCGGCACCGCGCGCTTCGGATATCGGCGTGACAGTGGCGAGTTCATCAGCATCATCTGCATCCGCATCCGCATCCGCATCCGTGTCCGTGTCCGCCGGCACATCGGCCAGTTCGGCAAGACTGGGGGGCATGACCTCGTCGGATCCGAGGTCGAGCTGTGCGGTCAGCGACTCCAGATCCTTGAGATCGGCAAGTGGCGGGAGTTCATCGAGACGCTTCAGGCCGAAGTAGTCCAGGAACTCCCTGGTCGTGCCGTAAATCGCGGGTTTGCCCGGCACATCGCGGAAACCGACGACGCGAATCCAGCTGCGCTCGAGCAGCGTGCGCATGATGTTGGTGGTCACGCTGACGCCGCGGATCTCCTCGATATCGCCGCGGGTTACCGGCTGCCGGTAAGCGATGATCGCCAGCGTTTCCAGCAACGCGCGTGAATACCGTGGCGCCCGCTCCTCCCAGAGGTGGGAGACCCAGCCGGACATCGAGGGCCGCAGCTGGATGCGGAAACCGCTGGCGACCTCCTGTACCGTGATGCCACGGTTTTCATAGTCCGCCTGCAGCGCAACGATCGCGGCACGCAGATCATCCCGCTCCGGCGGATGCTCGTCGCCGAACAGGCTTTGCAGGGTGGCCAGGTCCAGCGGTCGCGCAGCGGCGAGCAAGGCGGCCTCGACGATGTACTTCAGTTGTTCGTTTTCCATGGCGATCCATCAACCCTGCAGTTCTGTGAGCCCGGCAGCCGACTCTGCCTGGCCCTCGATGACGACCGGCCGCGCTGATGCGGCCCGGACATGAATGGGCGCATAGGCTTCGGTCTGCACCACCTCGATCAGCGCCTCCTTCAGCAGCTCAAGCAAGGCCAGGAAAGTCACCGTCACACCCATGCGACCTTCCGAAGGGTCAAACAGTGACGGAAAGTCCACGAAGGAAGTGCCCTGCACGCGGAGCAGTACCTCCGACATCCGCTGCCGCACCGACAAGGGCTCACGCGTGATGTGGTGGTGGGCCAGCATCTCGGCGCGCGTCAGCACGTCCTTGAATGCCAGCAGCAACTCCTTGAGCGTCAGATCCGGCAGTCGCGTGACCACGGTGCGCTCGGTCATCTCGGCGCTGGCCTGGTGCGTCTCCCGCTCGAGTCGCGGAATCGAATCGAGGTCCGTCGCCGCCTGCTTGTAGCGCTCGTACTCCTGCAAGCGCCGCACCAGCTCGGCTCGCGGATCCGCCTCCTCGTCCTCTGCATCGCCAATCCGTGGCAACAGCATGCGCGACTTGATCTCGGCCAGCATGGCCGCCATCAGCAGATACTCGCCGGCCAGCTCGAGCTGCAGCTCTTCCATCAGCTCGATGTACTGCACGTACTGCCGGGTAATTTCGGCGATCGGGATATTCAGGATGTCGAGGTTCTGCCGGCGGATCAGGTACAGCAGCAGGTCAAGTGGTCCCTCGAATGCCTCGAGAAACACTTCCAGTGCGTAGGGCGGGATATAGAGATCCTGGGGCAGCTGCGTGACCGCCTCGCCGGCCACGATCGCAAACGGCATCTCGGCCTGCGCCGGGCCCGGCGCCGCTGGCGCAGCCGCCACGGGCTCACGTTCGGGTGCAGGACCCTGTGCGTCTTCTGCCGTCATCAATGGCCTAAAAGCCCACGAGCTGCCGGATGAGGCCGACAAACCAGCCCATCACCGGTAACAGTATCCGACCGAGAATTCCGAAGGTCAGCAACAGCATGACAAGTATAAGGCCCCAACGCTCGACAGCATCGAGCTTCATGCCATAGCGTTCAGGCAACAGCCCGCGCAACACCCGCCCGCCGTCCAGCGGCGGTATCGGAATCAGATTAAATACAGCGAGCAGTACATTGAACTGAAAGCCTATCTGGGCCATGGACACCAGGAACTGCCGGGCAGCCAACTGCGGCTGATCCCAGCCCAGCGCCATCCGCAACACCACGGCCCAGAGCAGCGCCATCAACAGATTGCTGACAGGCCCGGCAGCCGCAACCACAACCATGTTGCGCTTCGGGTCGCGCATATTGGCGGCGACCACCGGCACCGGCTTGGCCCAGCCGAAGGCCGGCAAACCGAGCAAGGTCAGGATCAGCGGCATGGCCACGGTGCCCACCGGATCGATGTGCTTGACCGGATTGAGCGTCAGGCGGCCCAGCATCTCTGCAGTGCGGTCACCAAAGTAGCGGGCAACCCAGCCGTGCGCCGTCTCATGCAGGGCTATCGCAAACAGGACCGGGATCACTGCTGCCGCGAGGAGCTGGATCGTGGCGGCTGTATCCGTCGCTGGCATGGCACAAGTATACGGTGATGGACCGGGCCGGGCGGTCAGGCAAACGCGCTTGCGTCGCCGCGACCCTGGCGGAGCACCCGCGGATAGCTGCCGGTGAGGTCAACGACCGTGGTCGGATCGAGGCCGCAGTTTCTGCTGTCGATCAGCAGGTCGATCCGGCCAGCCAGCGCCTCCTCGATATCGTCCGGATCGGCCAGCGGCAAGTCGTGGTCCGGGAGGATCAGCGTCGAACTCATCAGCGGCTCGCCCAGCTCCGCCAGCAGCGCCAGCGGTACGGGATGATCCGGAACGCGGATCCCCACCGTCTGCTGCTTCGGGTTCTGCAATCGTCGTGGCACCTCGCGGGTGGCCCGCAGGATGAAGGTATAGGGACCCGGGGTATGGGCACGCAGCAGGCGGTAAGTCGGGTTCTCTATTCGCGCATAAGTGGCGATCTCCGACAGATCCCGGCAAACCAGCGTGAAGTTGTGGTCCTTGCCGGTCTGCCGGATACGCTGCAGGCGCTCTGCGGCCGCACGATCACCGATATGCCAGCCGAAGGCATACCCGGAATCGGTCGGATAGACCACCAGGCTGCCCTTGCGAATCAGCTCGGCGGCCTGGCGTATGAGCCGGAGCTGGGGATTGAGGGGATGAACATGGAGGCGCTGCGACATCCGGCCATTCTAGCGGACGACCAAACTCCGGGCATGTTTTGAGTATCATGCCGGCAGGTTCCGGAACTGGCCCAGATGCAACTCCTCATCGATTTTTTACCGATCGTCGCCTTCGTCATCGCCTACTGGCTCACCGACATCAAGACGGCGATTGCCGTGATCATGGTGGCGATGAGCCTCCAGGTGGCGATCACCTGGGTGATCAAGCGTACGGTCAGCAAGATGCTGCTCGCCTCCACCGTCCTGGTTGTCGTGCTTGGCGCCATCAGCCTGGCGATCGACAACGACCTGGTATTCAAGTGGAAACCGACCGTTCTGAACTGGGCATTCGGCCTGGCATTTCTGGTCAGCCGCTACGTAGGCGACAAACCGATAGTGCAAAGGCTGCTTGATTCGGTGGCCAACGGTGAAATCAGTCTGCTGCCGCAGGACTGGCAAAGACTCAACCTGATGTGGACGGGATTTTTCCTGCTCTCGGGCGCAGCCAACCTGTTCGTCGCCTACAACTTCTCCGAAGGCGTCTGGGTCAACTTCAAGCTGTTCGGCCTGCTGGGCATGACCCTGGTCTTTGTCATGCTGCAGGCACTGTGGCTGACTCGCCGCAACCAGGCGACCAGCACGGAAGGCTCTGCGGAGAACTGAGATGCTGTACGCAATCAGCGGGACGGATGCCCCGGGCAGCCTCGACGGTCGCAGGCAGGCGCGCACCGCACACCTGGCCCGCGTCAGCGCACTCCGTGATGCCGGGCGATTGATCCTGGCCGGACCACATCCCGCTATCGACTCAACCGAGCCGGGCGATCTGGGATTTTCAGGCAGCCTGATCGTGGCCGAGTTTTCCAGCCTCGACGAAGCCATCGCCTGGGCACATGCCGATCCCTATGTCGTTGCCGGCGTCTGGAACTTGGTCAGCATCAAGCCATTCATACAGGTCATGCCATGAACGCCAGCCGCATCCAGCTCATGCACAAGCTGCTCACAACAGCGCTGCAGCCCGAATCCTGCGAGATCATCGACGAAGGACACCTGCACATCGGCCATGAAGGCGCCCGCGGCGGGCGCGGCCACTACCGCATCCGGATCGCTTCACCGCGATTCAGCGGCCTCACCCGCATCGCCCAGCACCGGCTCGTCTACGACGCGCTCGCCGAACTGATGGTCGACGAGATCCATGCGGTGAGTGTTGAGGTGGTTGGGAAGTAGCGGGATTCAGCTGGGTGCCTCGACAAGGCAGCGCAAACAAGATCAAGAAGCCTGGGACTCTTTCGTGCCCTCCGCATCTGGCACACCATCCTCGTAGTAGTACAAACCTATACCCAGCGTCATCACCTCATCAGAACCGGATGCAGACTCAATTTCCGTGAAATAGTCGTCCACTTCCTCCGAGAGATCCCCCATCCGCTTGCGCAGGCATTGCTCAACCTCGTACTGTCGAGCAACGGGTATCAGACGACTTTGCACCACACGCTGAAAACGACGCTCATCTGCCGAAATCGGCTTGGTATTGTGCGCCACCGTTTGAGCTACCGGCCTCAGACCAAAAAGCAGACCCTGCAGCAATCGGTCACCCGCATCAACCGGTACATAGTAACGCCGCTGTACAACCAACCTGCCATCGGCGTCCTCAATCACCGCACCAACGCGCTTCAACTCAGCACGAATGGCACCCGGAGGGATATCCCCAGCACATGAACTCACCAGTACCGAAAACGATGCGGGACCGGAATCAAAATGCAGGGGATGGGGCGTACCGGTTTCACTACAGAACCGCTGATCTGCGTGCCAAACATGCAGTACCTCAGCTGGCGCACTGTAACTGGCTGCCGATGGCAAGGTCGTAACCAGGGCAAGCGATTTGATCCGCCTCACTTCTTTCCTGGTCAGACCGGTCATCGCCGCAATTCTGGATATATTTGTCTGTCGACCGCGCACACCAAATTCTTCTGACGCCGCATCGACAAATGCCGTCTTGCAGATATCAGAGAACTCCCGGTACCCGACCCCAAAGCGCAACAAGGTTGCGGCAATTGGCCTCATTACAGCGAGAATTGCCGCGAACAAGGGCTGTCGAGCGCTGTCGGTCATGTCAGCAGTGCCTAGTGGTCTGGAGCCTGGATTGTAACGACCTAATCAGTCAGTAACTCCCTGAAAAATCGATAATGAAGCGACGTCTTGGTCCGGCAAGCCAACTTCTGCTGAGCAATCGCGCTTTTCAAGCCCCAGAGAGCGTTCTCCTTACGCACCCACCCACATTAACGGCGGGACCTGAGATTGATTCACCCGACTGGGCACCATTGGCTCACGGTTTGGGCCCGGAATACCACCCTATCGGGACTTAACTACCCGGGACACGGGGGCCCGCCCGGGGGTGCCTCGGCTTGCCATGACAGCACGGAAGCACCGACCTGATACGCATTTGGTTTTTGACATAACTCCGAAGCCGCCATTTTTCGCCAGAACCATTTCTGGCCATTTCATTGAGTTATTGACGCTTTCGGTCCCATGTTATGTATACTCTGCCCGAAAGGCGTTATACATAAGAAGGGAATGCGACCCAGCCTTCCCAAGGGCAAACAAACGTTATGGCTGCCGTTCTTACAGCAGATCGATGGCCGGTCTGGACGATGACCGACAAAGTAAAAGAAACGCTACTCGGCGCGTTCCGGCAATTGCTTAGGCCGCTGATCCGGATTTTGCTCCGAAACGGTGTTTCGTATGGTGAGTACGCCGAAACAGCCAAGAAGGTTTTTGTCGAAGTCGCAACCAGAGATCTCGTAACAGCCAAAGAGAAACCCACAAGTTCCCGCTTGGCAATTCTCACTGGGCTGACAAGAAACGAAGTCGAACGCATTACTCAAGACATTGCGTACAGCCGTACGCCGTCGACCGCAAACCTTAATCGTATTGGCCGCATGCTCGCCGGCTGGCATCAGGACCCTGAGTTCACGGGTCCGTATGGACTCCCTCTTGAACTTTCGATTACGAGTTCGGGCACAAGCTTCCAGACACTGCATCAACGCTATGGGGGCGATATATCTGCCAAGGAGATGCTCGAAGAGCTTGAGCGAATTGGCGCGGTAATAATCGTGGCGTCGAATCGCGTTCGGGTACTCACTCGCTCGTATATCCCTGCAGAGGCCGATCCAGCTGCCATGCAGTTCATGGGCGTTGCACTCAGGGATCTGGCTGAAACCCTCGACTTCAACCTCAACCCCAACATCGAAGGGGGGTTTTTCGAACGCCGGGTCTGGACACCTCTCGGTATCGACCCGGTAGACATCCCTGAATTCGACAAGTTGGTTCAAAAACTCGGCCAGCAGTTTCTGGAAGCGCTGGACAACCATCTCACCGCAAAAGAAACGGACGCAGAGGCAATGGCACCCAGCGAAAAGGTTCGCGTCGGCGTCGGCGTTTATATGTTTTCCGATGCAAATCGGCAATTCGAAAACGAGTAGGCAAAAAGCCCACTAAACAAGAAGAAACTCATAGGGGTACTGCAATGAAGTCTTTCTGCTCTGCTGGATACAGCACCCAATCACTCTCGCAGGTAACAGTGGAGAAACGCTTTAGCTTCACTATCGTCGCCGCTCTTTTTGGAACAGTCCTGTTCCTGGTCAATAGCGGCAAGCTGATGGCAGATCAGCTAATTAGCGCGAGCCAGGTCATTGTGGTTGACGCTCCAGCCTCTTCGGAATCCGGTAGTGATTTAGCGGCTATCGGTGGCACGCGCGCCAAAGCCATCGGCGGTACGCGCGCCAAGGCAATTGGCGGTACGCGAGCCAAAGCCATCGGCGGTACGCGCGCCAAGGCAATTGGCGGTACGCGAGCCAAGGCAATTGGCGGTACGCGAGCCAAAGCCATCGGCGGTACGCGAGCCAAAGCCATCGGCGGTACGCGAGCCAAGGCAATTGGCGGTACGCGAGCCAAAGCCATCGGCGGCACGCGCGCCAAGGCGATTGGCGGTACGCGACTGCTAGCCGTTGGAGGTACCCCAATTGACTCAATCAATCAGGCTCGAACTGCGAATACCGAATATGGGCCAGCAACGCCTGTTAGCTTCATGGGCGAGGAGTACAGCTGGATTGTCATTGGTCCACTGCGGGACGTCGGGCCAGGCCGCGCTTCAGTACTGGGCTATACGCTGAACTTCGACGATCAGATTGCGCTGCAATCACTCATCAATGATCAAAAAATGGTGGCAGTCGGAGGCCGTCATAGTGATGGCGCGGTAATTTCACTCGTGACCGACGATGCTTTCGTTTCAGGCATGACGGAAGTTCTAACTGCTGCCCAGGTTGAGAGTGTCGATGCATCTACAGGGAAACTGACACTAAGCAGTGGCGTAACTGTCGACTACACCCAGTTACTGTCAGACGGAATCCCGCCAGCCGTTAACTCGGGTGACTTTGTCTTTGTACAGGGCCACCTGTACTGACTACCGGTTTACGGCCATTGCGCGACCACCCAGCACCCACGCTGTGTGAATAAAAAAAGGGGCCCTTGCGGCCCCTTTTCTGTCCTTAGCGACACATAGGTTACACAGTATTCCGGAGACATGGTTTACACAAT
>JAHDYM010000078.1 GCA_023383705.1 Gammaproteobacteria bacterium
TCTCGCGCGACCGCAAGAAGATCGTGATCATCGACGAGGCCTGGGACCTGCTCTCCGGCGGCGCCACCGCCGAGTTCATCGAGGCCGGCTACCGCCGCGCGCGCAAGTACAAGGGCGCCTTCATGTCGGCCACCCAGGGCGTGGACGACTACTACCGCAACCCGGCGGCCAAGGCGGCACTGGACAACTCCGACTGGATGTTCCTGCTGCGCCAGAAGCCCGAGTCGATCGAGATGATGGACAAGCTCGGTCAACTCACGATGGACGATGCGATGAAGCGGCTGCTGCTGTCGCTGCGCACCGAGCACGGCGCCTACTCCGAGGTCTTCATCCACTCGCCGGCCGGCAACGGCATCGGCCGGCTGATCGTCGATCCCTACAGCCTGCTGCTCTTCAGCAGCCGGGCTGAGGACTTCAACGCCATCAACGCCAAGCGTGCAGCGGGCATGGACGTCTCCACAGCGATCGATGCAGTGCTGCGCGACCGGGGGCTCGCATGAGCGCGAGAAGCGTGGCCTTGCTGGTGGGCGTCAACGCGCTGCTGAGCATCGTGTTGATCGCACTCACCCACCTGTGGTTCGAACCCCGGCGCTCGCCAACCCTGGCTGTGCTGGACGTGGCGGAACTCTATCGCCTGAAGGAATCCCAGATCACAACCGTGCTCGTCAATGGTGAGGCCAGCGACGCGCAACGTGCCAATGCGCTGCGACACGCAGCGAGCTTCGGCACGGAGGTGAGCACCCTCCTCCAGACGCTGCCCAGTGAGTGCCGCTGCATCGTGTTGGCGCGTGGCGCCGTGGTGGGCACCGCAAGCCAGCTTCCCGACCTGACGCCGGACGTGCGGCGCCGACTCGGCCTGTAAACCCGCACCGAAAGAGACCATGCGCAATCTGTTCCCACATCGAAGCTGGCCCGGCGGCTTCGCATCGACCGGACGTTTCCAGCTGCGCACCTTCAGCGCGCGCCTCGTCGCACATGTGAAACACTGGACTCTCGTCTACGTCGGACTCGCCGCGATCGCCTTCTGGTTTCATGCCCACTACGCCTTTGGACTGAACGGCTCGCCGAGCCTTCCGTACCGGCTGTTCCTCATCCACAAGGGTGAGATGCCCGGCCGTGGCAACTTCGTGGCTTTCCGCTGGGCGGGCGGCGGCCCGTACCCGGCAGGCATCACCTTCATCAAGGTTCTCGCCGGCGTGCCCGGTGATGAGGTCACGCGCGATGCGCAGGGCTTCCACATCAACGGCATCGCGGTGGGCCTGCCAAAACCGGTGAGCCGGCAAGGTGTGGTGCTCGAACCTGGCCCTACCGGCAGGATTCCGGCGGGCCGCTACTACGTCCAGGCCGGACACCCGGACAGCCTCGACTCCCGCTACCAGCTGACCGGCTGGATCCACACCGTGCAGATCATCGGACGGGCCCGTGCGCTTTTCTGATCGGACAATCGCAAACCGCAATGGCGCCGCAGCACTCGCCGCGGCCCTCTTCATCTTGATGGTTGCGATGGTGTCCGCACGTGCGGAAGACCTCGGCGTGATCGGTCCGGTCTACCCGATCGCCGAGCCGAGTCTGCTGGAGTTTATTCTCGGCAAGCTGCGAGCCGCGGACGAAGACGGCACGCTCGCCCGCCTGCAACGCGAGGCACGGGCGAGGATCCAGCACGAGGTCGACGACCCGGCGCCGGTCGCTGGCCTCACCCGCAGCCGCCATCCACGGCGCTTCCATCACGATCCGAGCATCGTCGTGCAGGAGGCCATTCGCGACGCCGAAGGGCGCGTCATCGTACCGCCCGGCACGGTGGTCAACCCGCTCGACACGGTAGCGCTCAGTCAGCCACTGCTCTTCTTCGATGCACGCGACCGCGAACAGATCGTTCAGGCGCAGAAGCTCGTCGATGCGCACCACGGCAAGGTCAAGGTGATCCTCACCGGCGGATCCTATCTGGCGCTGATGCGTCGCTGGCAACGGCCGGTCTTCTACGACCAGCAGGGCACGCTCAGCACACGACTCGGCATTCGCCACGTACCGGCACTCGTGACCCAGGACGGCAGGAGGCTGCGCATCGATGAACTGCCGTAGACC
Organism: Gammaproteobacteria bacterium; assembly: GCA_023383705.1. Taxonomy (GTDB): domain Bacteria; phylum Pseudomonadota; class Gammaproteobacteria; order Steroidobacterales; genus SHZI01. The sequence goes on from JAHDYM010000078.1 coordinate 2,083, forward strand.
CCTGCGCCTTTTTGAAGCCCTTCGGCTTGTCGTCGCGCTGTGGCTGCTTGTGCTCCTGTCGGGTCCCGCGGCAGCGGGCCCGACCTGTCACGGGCGCTTCATGAACCCGATCACCGACATCTGCTGGAGTTGCCTGTTCCCGCTGACCATCGGTTCAGCAGCGATCCTTTCAGACGGCCAACCAGACACCGACAACCCGTCCTCGCCCGTCTGCTACTGCAGTAACCCACCGCGCATCGGTGTATCGATCGGCTTCTGGGAGCCGGTGCGCATGGTGGATGTGACGCGCACGCCCTTCTGCATGGTCGGCCTCGGCGGCCTCTCACTCGACCCCGGCATCGATGTGCCGCGTGGCGCGCAGGTCGGTCACGACAGCCAGACGCGCAACAGCTTCTATCACGCGCACTGGTACACGAACCCGATCCTCAGCTGGCTCGAAGTGCTGCTCGACTTCCCCTGCCTCGAACAGGGCTCGCTCGACCTGGCCTATCTGACCGAGGTCGATCCGCTGTGGGCCGACGACGAACTCACTGCCATCCTGAACCCGGAGGCGGTGCTGTTTGCCAACGTGGCCGCGAAGGCCGCGTGCGCTGCCGACTGTGTTGCCGCGACCGCCGGCATGCCGATCGCGAGTCTCTTCTGGTGCGCCGGCTGCCAGGGCTCGATCTACCCGATGAATGGCCACGTCGCCACCCACATCGGCGGCGTGCAGGCCTCCACGCTGATCACGCAGCGCATGACGGCCAAGATGCACCGGCAACTCGTGACGTTCACCGGCGCCGGATCGGCCGGGCTGTGCGGCTACTACCCGCTGCCGATCATGGACAAGACCCACTACAAGATGCAGATGGTCTATCCGGTGCCGGCCACGGCCAAGGACGCCGGCCAGTGCTGCCAGCCCTACGGCCGCACGACGATGATCTGGGGCGCGGGCAAGTCCTACCCGGTCTCGGGCGAGGACTTCGCGTACCAGATCTTCCGCAAGAGAAACTGCTGTGCCAGCACGTATTGAACCCCGCGCCATCGGTGCAACCGCCTGCGCGCTCTGGCTGCTCGGCGCGGGCATCGCGCACGCCGAGCCCCCGCGATGGCCTGACGCCGACGACATCGAGCGGGCACTGAACGCCCACCCGTTTCCGGGACCGGGTCGGCTCGGCGCGCAACCGGTACCCGCGCCGCCGAACGTGACACCGCCTGCCACGCCAGCGCCCGCCGATATCGAAGCACTCGCCCGTGCCGGTGCGCGCCTCACGAGCCCAGCGGCAACGGAAAGTGCCGCGAGCCGGCTGCGCATTTTCATCACGCTGGAGATGCCCCGCGCGAGCCTGCAACTGCTCACCGATCAGGCTGCGCGCAGCGGTGCCGTCCTGGTGCTGCGGGGCCTGAAGGCGAACTCAATGCGCGAGACCCTCGCAACCGTATCCAGCCTGATCGGTGAGCGTCAGGTGGCGTGGGTGATCGACCCTGAAGCCTTCGCACGCTATCGCATCGAACGCGCGCCGACTTTCGTACTGAGGCTCGACGATCACGACGATGCGGGGCCAAGTTGCGGCACGGACTGCCGCACAACGCCGGCCTTCGTGAGCGTGTCCGGCGACGTGAGCCTCGACCACGCGCTCAACACGCTGGCCAGGCAGCGCCCCGAAGCGGCGCCGTTGCTCACGCCTCTGCTCAAGCGGCTGAAGGGTTTCTGAGTATGTGGCGCGCAAAACACCCTACCGGCGCGCTCATCACTTCTGCGGCACTGCTGTTCGCGACACTGTCGGGCGCCCTCGCGCAGTCGCCGCCCTCGCTCGGCGACGCATTCGAGCAAGGCAAGACACTCGGGCGTAGCGGCAATGCCAGCGGCCGCAGCACGATCAGCGCCAGCAGCGCGCAATCGACCGTTCCGAACTACAGCACCAATCCACCCGAAGCCGGCTACTTCGGCAGTCCGGGGCTCGGCACCCAGACCGTCACTCGCGCCAGTGCCTGCGCGAGCGGCCCTGCCGCCCCCGATCCGGCCTGTGTCGCGACGCAGTTCTTGCAGACCAATCCGACGCGGCGGCCCGACTTCAACATCGACACCAACGATCCGCTGCTCACCCGGAGCCGTGCGATCACCGCCGATCCACAGGCCATCGCCGGCAGCATCAGTGGCACCTACAGCGACTGCAGCGTGCAGACGGCCACCACCGTGGACCGCTTTGAAACCGCAATCTGCCACCAGTACCGTACGCTGGAGTCCACCACCTGCGACAAGGTGCTGATCGTCACGCCGACCCAGACCCCGGGCTGCTCGGACGGCCAGTTCCTGACCCGCGTCACCGCCAATCCCTGCCCGGCCTGCGTCGACTATCTGGCCTTCGATTTCAGCTGCGGTACAAACAACTACCTGATGCACGTCTTCAGCCTGAGCAAGGCGAGCGGCAGGGTCCGCATGGATCTCGGCTCACAGACCGTGCCCGGCGAACTGAACACACAGATTCCAAAGACACCCGGCCCCACGCGGATGAACGGCTTTTTCTGCTACCGGACCTACTACAGCCAGAGCTGCGCCGGCCCCAGCTGCACCATCAGCGCATGGTTCTATAACCCCTGCCAGGGCACGAGATACTTCGGCACCAACACCTTCGCGATGCCGACCACGGTCAGCTTCAGCGACGCCTGGGACAACCAATGCGCGGCGCTGGAGGCGCGCGCGCAATGAGCACCACCAGCAGCTTCGCCTGCCTGGCCAGCACCGCGCTGGCGCTCGGCCTCTACACGGCCACGCCGGCCACGGCCGCCGACTGCTACCAGAACGCCGAGACCTGTGCCGAGGGGCCCGAGACCCGCGACATCGGCGGCTATCCGGTGCAGCGCGACTGCTGGCGCTACCGCGCGTCCTACACCTGCGTCTCGCAGAACAGCACCGACGACTGTCAGCCCCTGCGCGACCGCAGCTGCAGTCAAGTGGACTCGCACTGCATGGACACGAACCCGCAAGGCGCCTGCATGCTCTATGAGCAGACCTGGCAGTGCCGCATCGCTACGGGCACCACCTCGACAGTCACGAACTGCGGGGGGCAGCAGTTCTGCATGGACGGGCGCTGCTTCGACACCGGCTACGCGCCGGATGCCGATTTCGCACGCAGCGTCGCGGGACTGGAAGCACAGCGCGAAGCCGGTCGCTACCTGGATCCGAACACGCTGGAAGTCTTCAAGGGCTACGACAACCGCTGTCGCAAGAAACTCTTCGGCCTGCTCAACTGCTGCAAGGGCGGCGGCATCGATGGCTCGCTCTTCTCCACCATGAGCTTGATCACCGGTGCCGGTGGCCAGGCCATCGGTGCGATCGGCTCCAGCTACACCTACGACGCCCTGTTTACCGCCGACGCACCCGACATGGTGATCGCCGGCTTCGAATCGCTGTTCGGCGCCGGCGGTGGCTCCTCGGCGCTGGCGGGACTCATTGCCGGTGACGTGTCGGTGGGTTCCTTCGTGACCTCGCTGATGCCCGGCCCGTGGACCATTGCGATGCTCGCGATCCAGTTCTCGGGGCTGCTTTCCTGCGAGCAGGCCGAACAGGTCCTCGCGATGAAGCGCGACAACCGTCTGTGTCACAGCGTCGGCAGTTACTGCTCGTCGCGACTGCCGATCATTCGCACCTGCGTCGAGACGACCGAGAGCTACTGCTGCTTCAACTCCCGCCTGTCACGCATCATCAACGAACAGGGCCGCGCGCAACTCAGCCGCAGCTGGGGTGGCGCCAGGAACCCCAACTGCAGCGGCTTCTCACTCACGCAACTCCAGGCGCTCGACTTCTCGCGCATGGACCTCAGTGAGTTCTATGCCGAGATCGCGCCCACGCTGCCGAACCTCGGCGACATGCAGCAGCGCGCTGAGCAGAAGGTCAACGGTTACTTCGGCCCATGATGCCCGCTGCTCACATGCCGCTTATGCCGACTCATCGCCAGGTTCTCGGCACGGCCCTGCTCAGCGCGCTGCTCGCCCTGCCGTCCCATGCGCAGACGAAACCGCGCATACCGGTTTCGGAGATCAAGCCGCTGCTGGCGCTGGCTGCCGAACGCGGCGCTGCACAGGGCGTGCTGACCGGTCCCGGTGCCGACTACATGCGCCGCCACTTCGACGCCACCACGCCTATCGAGATCGAGGTGCAGACGCTGTACGCCCTGCCCCAACCCGGCTGCGCGCGGCTCGAAGTCACCACACGGCAACGCGAGGTGCTGGAGGAAGGCAAGCGCGGCGATCAGGAACTGCGCTGGGAGATCAGTTTCTGCCGGGACGGCAGTTTTCCGGAGAAGCGGTAGATGCGCGTAAAGATGTCCACGACCGGCAAGACAGCGCACCTCGTCGCGGCACTGATGGCTCTCGCCATGGCGCTGTCCGCCGCCACGGCATTCGCGCAAAGTGCAAACGACACGAGGGAGATCGAACCCGACCCGCAAAACACCGCGTACTGGCTGCGCAAACGGGAAGGCTGGTTCTGGTACCGCGACCCACTCGTTGCAGCCCATCGGTCGGTGTCACCGTCGAACAAACCGCCGCGCGAACTGGTCGAGTTCGAAGCGATGCAGAAACGCCTGGAAGACCTGAAGCGCGTTGCGGTCATGAACCCCACCGACACCAATCTGACCGCCTACATGCGTTATCAGCGCATGGTGATGGACAAGTCCGAACACTTCGCCAAAAACTGGCAGCGCTTGGTATGGAGTGTTCCCGAACTGGACTACGGCCTGACCGGACGACCGACCAACGCGATGGCCATCAACGTCTTCGACGAGCAGCAGCAAGACCGGCAAGCACAAACCATCAAGAGCCTGTCTGCCACTCATGGACTCATATTCATGTTCCGCGGCGACTGTCCGCACTGCCACCGCTTTGCACCGATCCTCAAAGGCTTCGAACAGGAGTTCGGTTTCACGGTGCTCGCAATCAGCATGGACGGGCGCGCGATCCCTGAGTACCCGGACGCGCGGCCCGACAACGGCATGGCTGCGCGCCTGAATGCCACCGCTGTGCCGGCGCTCTACCTTATCGCACCGACTACCCGCCAGATCGTCCCGGTGGGCTTCGGTGTCATGTCGATGACCGACCTGGTCGAGCGAATCGCCGCACTTGCGCCGGACGCCGCCACCGTTGCCCGCCAGCCCTGAGGACAGAACGATGCAAAGCAAATCGAAGACACAGAAGACACGTCCTGCCCAATACCCCGGCAAACACCTTCTGGCCGGCTTGCTCGCCGTGTCACTGGCGACTGCGCCGCTTACGAGCCACTCCGCTGACCTGAACACCGAGATGCAGGAGATGTTCAACGACATGGGTGTGCTGGGCAACGTCACCACGCCGGGCGCTTTCCGCGGCCAGGCGATGAACCTCTATACCGGCGGCAGCCTGATGATGCGCACGCCGGGCCGCACCTATCCGCTGGTCAACACCCAACTCCCGAGCCTGCGCGCCGGCTGCGGTGGTATCGACATCTATGGGGGCTCGTTCTCATTCATCAACAAGCAGCAGTTCATTGCGTTACTGCAGAACATCGGCGCCAACGCCGTGGGCTATGCCTTCAAGCTGGCACTGCAATCGATCTCACCCGATATCGACAAGCTGCTCACCGAACTGCAGGACCAGATCAACAAGATCAACGCGATGAACATCAACTCGTGCGAAGCCGCGCAGGCGCTGGTGAACGGCGTGGTGGGCGAGTACGACAACTCGGTGATGAGCGGCTGCGCCAACATCTCCCAGTATCTCGGCAGCGTCTCCGACCGGGCCGAGGCCCGGCTCACCTGCGCCAGCAACGCACCCGCCGTCGTGAAGGCCGCAGCAAACAGCACAGACCCCAACGTGCGCAACACCACCTTCGTGCAAGGCAACGTCACCTGGCTCGCGCTCAACCAGGTAGGCGGCAGCATCAGCCAGCAGGAAAAGGAGTTGATCATGAGCGTGATCGGCACGGTGATCCTGTACCCGCCGGCCGACGACGGCAGCGGCGCCATACCCCGCTACGCCGAACCCACCATCGCCGGCCTGCGCGACCTGCTGCTCGGCCGTGGCGCCTCGCCCACCGATGGCAACGTCGACATCGAGGTGTACGTCTGCGACGAGCCCGTCGAATGCCTGAACCCGTCGCGCACCGCCGTCTCGGCCAAGCCCTTTACCCGCCTGGTGTCGGAGCGGTTGCTCCGCATGTCCGACAACATTGTCACGCGCAGCCCGCAGTCGCCCGCCGATATCGGCTTCGTCAACAACACCACCGAGCCGGTCTACAAGATGCTGTCGGTGGCGAACGCCGTACCGGGATCAAGCACCGCCGAGACGCTGATCGAGACCTATAAGGAGGTGATCGCGCTTGACTATGCAGAGACCTTCCTCAACCGCGCCATCCGTCAGGCCCTGAGCGCACTGTCGCAGTCGCTCAAGCGCACCAGCATCGAGCAGCAGTACATCGACACACTCCGGGACAACGCCCAGGAAGCGCAGCGCCAACTGCTCACCGAGAAGCAGGCCGCCTATGCCAAGGTGCGCTCGGTCTCATCGATGACTGAGGACCTGCAGACGCTCGAACGCCAACTCTGGAGTTCGATGCCCTCGTCGGTGAAGTCGATGCTGGACTTCAGCGCCAGCAGCGGCCCCCGCGGCTCCTGAGTCCGGACACGAGACGCTCGTACCCGCATGTTCGAGATCTACGCCTACGGCAACGTCGACACTCTGACCGGGGTGTTCAACGCCATTGCCGCCATCATGGGCGGGGCGGACTACTTCGGCCTCATCAAAACGATCGCCGTGACCGGCGTACTGGTGGCGGCCTTCGCCGGACTCTTCACGCCCGGCAAGTTTCATGGCTGGGGCTGGCTGATGGGCTTTCTGTTCGTTTATTACGCGCTCTTCCTGCCCAAGTCGACCGTGGTCATCATCGACAAGCTCGGCAGCCAGTCGCCGGTGGCTGTCGACAACGTGCCGATCGGCGTGGCCTTCTTCGGCTACGCCACCAGCACAGTCGGCGACGTGATGACGCGGTTCTTCGAGACCGCCTTCCAGGTGATCCCGGCTACCAATGCACAACTGCCCAGCGAACTCGCGTACCAGAAAAACGGCGTCATGTTCGGCAATCGCCTCATCCAGGCCTCTCGCGCCGCGAACGTGGCTGACCCGCAAGTGCGCACCGACCTCATTGCCTTCATCCATAACTGCACCATCTACGACCTGCAGGACGGCACCATCGACCCGGCCACCTTCTCGCGCAGCACCGACATCTGGTCGCTGATGGGCACGCCCAACCCGGCACGCTTCACCACCTACGGCAACCCGATGCAGGTCAACACCTGCCCGAACGCCTACGCCTACCTCGCCGCCCGCCTGCCGGCCGAAGTGGCTCATGCGAGAGCGATCCTCGCCTTCCAGATGAACCCCATGCTGGAGCCGGCAGCCGCCCTCACCGCCATCGACGCACAGGTCGAGCAGGCCTATTACAAAACCAAGATCGCTACCGCCGCGCAGGGCGCGGCGGACCTCCTGCGTCAGAACATCATGATCAACCTGGTGCAGGACACCCGCAGCCTCGCCGGCCAGAAGCTCAATGACCCGGCCGCGCTGATGATCGCCACCGCACGAGCCAACGCAACCGCATCAGTGAACTCTTCGTTCCTCACCATGGGCAAGATCGCCGAGCAGGCACTGCCGCTGGTAAGGAACGTGATCGAAGCGGTCATCTACGCGGTGTTCCCGTTCGTGTTCCTGCTGTTCCTGCTCGCACAGGGCCGCGGCCTCGCCATGGCCATCAAGAGCTTCGCGATGAGCCTGGTGTGGATCCAGCTCTGGCCCCCGCTCTACGCCATCCTCAACTACGTCGCCACGCTGGCGAGCGCGCGGAACCTCGAAGCCGCAGCCAAGATGGGCACCGCCGCCCAGGGTCTGGCTCTGGAAACCGCCGCCAGCATCTACAGCGGCGCCGTCTCCGACCAGGCCATCGCCGGCTACATGGTGATTTCGATCCCGATCATCGCCACCGCCATCATCAAAGGCGGCGAAGTGGCGTTCCAGGCGATCACCGGCGTCGCCGCCATCCAGTCGGCAGCGTCCGGCGAAGCCGCAGCGACCTCCAAGGGCAGCATCACGCAGAACGCCGTCTCGATGGACCAGGAACAACTGGCGCCGACACGAACGTCCGCCTTCATGTCGACGACCAGCGATGCGTACGGCACCACCATCCAGGGCAGCGGCCCCGATGCCGGTCTGTTCCGCTATCAGGCCAGCCTGAGCCGGCTGGCCAGCACCTTCACCTTCACCGAGCGTCAGGCAAACGCCCTGGGTGAGAGCGCACGCGAAGCCGAAACACTGGCCCACACCGAGCGCCAAGCCATGCAGCGCAACCAGTCCACCGCTCTGACCCAGGCTCTCGGCATCCAAGACAGTTACGACCGCTCCCAGCAACGATCGGGTACCACCAGCATGTCCGAAGGCGGCTCCTTCTCGAGCCAGTTGCTGGCGCTGAGTTCAGTGGCCCAGGACGTGAACCGCAAGCTGGGGTTGAGCGAGGACTCGACGGTCGGCAAGAGCATCGCAGCCGCGGCGTCCGCCGGCGCGAAGATCCCGTTGACGGAAATCGGTGGCCAGATGTCGGTGGAAGGCCGCAAAGTCGACCAACAGCGCCTGCAGAGCGCCTACGACTACGCACGCAAGGCGGTCGAGAGCGCACAGCTCACTGAAGCAAGCGCCCTGATCAATGACTTCAGGTCATCCGATGCCTACCAGTGGGCGCGCGGCAACCGCACGACATCTACCGCCGGCTACGACACATCTGCTCGTGCAGCCACCGAGCGGCAATCGTCCAGCGACAGCGCCCATGGTCAGGCACGCGAACTCGCCCGCACCGCGCAGTTCATGCGCGAGTGGAGCAGCGGGACCCAGACTGACTTCACCAACTACGCGGCGCGGCGTCTTGCTGAGCGCGGGCTCCTGCGCGAGGAAGATCCAATGAAACTACAGCGCGCGGTGACCGAGATCGCCTACTCATACGCTCGCGGCGGAAGCTCAGCTACCGGCTACGTTCCTGTCGACAACCCGCTGGGTCCGTCGAGACCACTGCCCGAGACTATGGGCTGGCCCGATTTGTCTCTGCGAGAGCAGTACAATGGCCGTGAAGGCACTGGGGAAGGCGGCACGCTCCGCCAACAAGCAGCGACCAACGAAACCGAGATCCGGACGCGCCAGAGTCAGGAGTACGCCGTACCCAATCAACCGGTGGGCAATGACCTGTCTCGTCGCCTCGACGCCAGCGAAGCTGAAACGAAAGCCAGGATCGACAAGGGACGCACCCAGATTTCGCATGACGCCGGCACACTCAGCGACAACTACAATGCCTCGGTGCGCGTCGGCAAGGTCAGCGCCAACCACGGCGGGAACCAAGCCGTTTGGGACACGGTGGGGGCCAACGCCAGCGAGCCCGACCTCGGCACGCCGCCCAAGGTCGCGCCAATTAGTGAACGGCATTTCCACAAGGACAGCATCCCCGTAGCCAGCCCAAAGCCGAAAGCAGCGGAGACCGCCGAGAAGCCGAGCCCGGCCGACTCAACTCGAGGAGCCAGTCAGTCCGCCAAAGGAAAGGGCAAGACCGGTAAGCGGTAAACCGGGGTGCGAGTCAGTCGTTGGCCGCACCGATTTCCATGCTCCCCAGACCATTGCCCGTGATGTAGCCCGGCGTCCGATCGCCGTACCGACTGGTTGGGTTCTTTGTCACCGAAGGATCAGCATGAAGCCAACCGTCGAAGTCGGGGTCGATGCCGCGATCAGTGTTCGCGTTGGCGTCATCCGGTTCGGTGGCCGTCGATAGCGCGGCGCGAAGCAGGACTCCCAAATGCGCGATCCAATCGATCAGGGATTCGTATAGAGATTTTATTTCGATAAACATATCAAAACGCTGGAAAGGTTTTCGTAATGATACGCCGGTCGCCTAGCTGGTCAATTCAGCAGTAAATCCGCAGCAAACAACCTGCTACAAACGGGGCCATGCTTAAGAAGCGATGCTGGATTCGCACTTCACCTGATTGGTTACACCGAGTTTCCGTCAAAGTTA
>JAHDYM010000079.1 GCA_023383705.1 Gammaproteobacteria bacterium
ATGGCCGAGGTAATCGAACCGCCGAGTACACCGATCTTCACTTCATCGATGAGCAGCGGGTCGACAAACGCGAGCCCGCCGATGAAAAGACTCATGGTGAAGCCGATCCCGCAAAGCAGGCAGACGCCGTAGATCTGCATCCAGCTGGCATTGCGGGGCTTGGGCGCCAGTCGCAGCTTGATGCATAGCCACAGGGCGCCCAGGATGCCGGTCTGTTTGCCGAAGAACAGGCCCGCCGCGACGCCCAGCGGCAGCGGCGACAGCAACTCGTCCATGCCGATGCCCGAGAAGGTCACGCCCGCGTTGGCGAAGCCGAAAACCGGCACGATGCCAAAAGTCACCCAGGGCCGGAGCGCATGCTCGAGACGCTGCAGGGGCGGCTCGGTGCCGTCTGCAGTACTGGTCCGCAAGGGAACAAACATGGCGGTCAGAACACCCGCTATGGTCGCATGTACGCCTGACAGCAGAACTGCCAGCCACAGCAGCGCCGCCAGCAGCAGATAGGGAGACAGCCGTGCAACGCCGATGCGGTTGAGCGCGAACATTCCGGCCATGATCCCCAGCGATGCCAGGAGTGCCAGACTGTTGAGGTTGTCCGTGTAGGCCAAGGCGATGATCGCCACGGCGCCCATGTCATCGACGATGGCGACGGTGACGAGAAACAGTTTGAGCGAGGCCGGTACACGCTTGCCGAGCAGCGCCATCACCCCGACGGCGAATGCGATGTCGGTGGCGGCGGGGATCGCCCAGCCGCGGGACAGCCCGGGCGTCGAACCCGCAATCGCCAGATAGACCACCGCCGGCACTGCCATGCCGCTCGCCGCGGCGATCATCGGCAGACCCCGGTCCGACCAGTTGGCAAGCTGCCCGCCAACGAACTCGCGCTTGATCTCCAGTCCGACGAACAGGAAGAACAGCGCCATCAGCCCGTCATTGATCCAGTGCAGAAGCGAGAGTGGTCCCAGATATGCATGGAGGCCGGTGAAATACCACTCTGCCAGGGCGCTGTTGGCAATCAGCATGGCGAGCGCTGCCGCAAGCATCAGCAGGACGCCGCCCGCCGCCTCGCTCCGCAGGAAGTCGCGCAGCATCGACGCCCACCCCAGCGACGCTGTCGTCATGCCTTGCGTTCCCGAACCATGAGCACGTCCGTGTCCGCAGCTTCCAGCAGCGCTTTTGCGTGACTGCCAATCGTCGCGTGGGCAAAGCCGCTGCGACCATGTGTCCCCAGCACGAGCAAGGCGGCGTCTGAAGTCCGCAGGCACCGGGTGACGATTGTGCCGATTTCGCCTTCTTCCGCCACGGCGTCGATGCGCGCCCTGATCGGGGTGATGGCCGGGTGTGCGAGGAAACCGGCAAGTTCCTGTTCCGCTTCCGCGCGCATGTGCCGTTTCATGTCGTCGGACTTGAGCCAGCCCTCGAACGGCACATGGAATGCATGGATGAGGCTGATGGGTGTGTCCGGAAAAATCCTGGCGGCGGCAAGCAGGGCGTCCCGCGAGCAGTCGGAAAGGTCGGTTGCCACGACCAGCTGCGCATAGCGGCCGAGGGTACGGCGGCGCACCACCAGGACGGGAGCCTCGGCGTTGCGGACCACGTGATCGACCGTCGTGCCGAGCACGAAATCACCCAGACTGTCATAGCGCGCAACGCCGGTCACGACAAGGTCGCTGCCGCGCTCCGCGGCGATCGTGGCCAGCATTTTCGGCGCCGATCCGGTCCGGATCACGAGTTCGGCTTGTCGTGCATCGGGCGGCAGGTCGGCCCGCAGCCGTTCGAGCGTGGCCACGTCCGTATCACGGTTTTCCTTGTCCAGCACATGTGCGATCACGACTCGTCCACCGCTCTCGCGCGCGAGTTGCAGTGCGCGGTCGAGCGGCCGGTCCGAACGCGCGCTGAAATCGCTCGCCAGCAATATCTCGAATTGTGCCGTCATGTGTGCTCCTCTTTTTCCGGCGATACGGCAGGCTTGCGGGAACAGCATAACTGGAACCGTGACAAATGCGTGTGCATTGGCCCTCGGCTGCGTAGTCCCCGGTGCGCACGAGGCGCATGCCAGGCGGGGCGGTGGGCCGGCCCGCGGTTGATGGTGGTGTTGTATGACCTATACTCCGGGCAACTGCCGGCGCTAGTTCAACCTGGAACACAGGAGTCCTGACATGCAGCGATTACACCTTTCCGTGGAAGAGTTCACCACTCCAGACCCGATCACGGTGGCCGAGAACACCGGCATCGAGGAACTGCAACGACTCATGGACCAGCATGGCATCCGCCACCTGCCGGTCCTGCGCGGCGAGCGCGTGGTCGGCGTGATCAGCGACCGCGACGTGCGCGCAGTGGCTGGCCTCAGCGTTGCCGAGAAACTGCAGGTATGCGCATCCGACATCATGGCCGACGATCTGCTCACGGTACCGGCAAGCGCATCGCTCGACGAAGTCGCCTATGCGATGGCCGAACGCAAGGTCGGCAGCGCGATCGTCACGGAGGCCGATGGCCGTTTCCTCGGCATCTTCACTGCCAGCGATGCGCTCAACGCGCTGGTCGAGATCGCGCGCGGCGAGGGCACTGCCGGCACCTGATGCAGGAGGACATCCCGTCGTCCGGCACTTCCACGGACAGCACTGAGGCCCGCCTCGCCATTGCGCCGCGGGTCCGTTGCGTGCTCGCCGGGCCGGTGCAGCCGCTCGGTCGTACCACCAGCGGCATCGCCAAGCAGCCGGTGGCTGGCCCGTGCAGCGTCGGGCCGCTCGGCCTGGCGGGTGACGAGCAGGCCGACCGGGCTGTACACGGCGGCACGGACAAGGCCGTGCACTGCTATGCCTGGTCGAACTACGCCTACTGGCGCAGCGTGCTGCCCGACCAGCCGCTGTGGCACGCGCCCGGCGCTTTTGGCGAGAACCTGAGCCTCGATGGCATCGACGAGCATGGCGTGTGCATCGGCGACCGCTGGCGCATCGGCACCGTGCTGTTCGCGGTCAGTCAGGGCCGCCAGCCCTGCTACAAGCTCAGGCTGCGCTTCGGTGTCGCCGACATGCCGTTGCGGGTGCAGGACACGCTGCGTGCGGGCTGGTATCTGCGGGTACTCGAGCCCGGCCTGCTGCAGGCCGGGGATGCCTGCACGCTCGTCGAGCGTCCGCACCCCGATTACAGCGTCGCGTGCCTGCTCGCCCTCATTCGCGACCGTGCGATCATCCCGGCGCAGCTCGAACCCGTGCTCGCGCTGCCGCTCACCGCCAGCTGGCGGCGGCTGTTCGAGGGCCGGCTGCGCAGTGCGCAGGTGGAGGACTGGCGGAAACGGCTCGAGGGGGCTGAATAAAAGGTGTCATCATGAAAATAAAGAACTTCCTCAACTACGAGTGGGACGCCATCGCCGGTGTACTGGCCGCGGTCGTCGCCCTGATCCTCCATCTGCTGCACATCGTCGACGAGACCGTGGTGCTGCCAATCCTGCTGGCCCTGGTCGGTCTCCTGTTCATCAACTTCATGCGGCACGCGCGCAATAACGAGATCACCGCCGAGCGTGTCGAGCGGGTGGAGCAGGCCGCCGCGCGCCTCACTACCGGCCTCCAGTTGCCGGATGTGGTGCTGATCGGGCCGCGCCACCTGCGCACTGTCAGCGAACGCTTCCTGCACGGGATGCAGGGCGAGACCATCTGGTACAACGTCTGCCTGTCGATGTACACGCCGCCCGCGCTGTTCGCCGAGCTGCTGCAACCAGCCATCGACAACCCCCACGTCACCTCGATCCAGTTCGTGCTCGACGAGAGTCAGCGCGAGGCCTGGCAGGAAGCTGTCAAGCCGCAGGTCGAGCGTTGTCCCGGTGCGGCGAAGGTCCGCGAACCGCGCTGGTGCAGCCTGGAGCGGAACGTCTCGTTTATCCTCGCCGACAGCCGGCACAGCGGCCGCTGCGAGGCGCTGCTGAGCTTCTGGGGCGAACCCTTCATGGCCCAGGCCACCGACCTGAAGGTGCCGCGCTACATGTTCCACGTTCAGCCACACTCGGACCTGCTCGCGCACCTCATCGAGGTACAGCGGCGTTGAGCTGGCGGCAGGATGAAAGTCCGGTCTGAATAAGCCAAATAAGCCAAATAAGCCAAACCCGGCACCAGACGTCCTAGAACATGTTGCTGGTCGGATCCTTGTCGAGGACGGCTTTCTGCCGGCTCGGGATGAAGTCGCCGGTGATCATCTGGTCGTAGGCCATGCCCGGACCGACCATCGGGTACACGCCGGCATCGCGGTCGATGATGACCTCGAGGAATGCCGGTCCCGGGAAGCTGACGAATTCCTGGACGACCCTCGGCACATCGGCCTTGTTGTCGAGGCGCACGGCGTAGTCGAAGCCGTCGGCCTGGGCTGCGCGGATGAAGTCCTTGCGATGCAGGGATTTGTCGGTGGCTGACAGCCGGCCCTGGTAGTAGAGCTTCTGCCACTGCTTCACCATGCCGTCGCCGAAGTTGTTGAGCACGACGATCTTGATCGGCAGGTTGTAGGTGGTGACCGTTTCCAGTTCGCCGAGGTTCATGCGGATGCTGGCATCGCCGTCGATGTCGATGACCAGCCGTTCCGGGTTGGCGAACTGCGCACCGATCGCCGCCGGCAGGCCGAAGCCCATGGTGCCCATGCTGCCGGAGGTGAGCCACAGGCGCGGTTCACGGAAGTCGAAGTACTGCGCCGACCACATCTGGTGCTGGCCGACACCGGTGGTGATGATGGCGTTGCCGCGCGTGTGCAGGTTGATCTGCTCGATGAGGTAGTTGGGCTGGATCAGCGTACTGGCCCGGTCGTAGTCCATCGCATAGGTGCGCTTGAGGTCATCGAGTTCACGATGCCAGGCACTGAAGTCGGTGCGCAGCGCCTTGCGGTCCGCCCAGGCGATCAGCTGGCGCAGGTCGCGGTCGAGCAGGCCGACGTTGTGCCAGTCGGCGCTCTTGACCTTGCCGATCTCGCAGGGATCGATGTCGAAGTGCGCGACCTTGAGGGCCCTGGGCGCGAACTTGTCCGGCACCGCGGCCACGCGGTCGTCGAAGCGCGCACCGATGGCGATCAGGAAGTCGCAGTCATCGACGGCGTAGTTCGCCGCGGCAGCCCCGTGCATGCCCAGCATGCGCATGGCCAGCGGGTCGGTGGTGTCGCAGGCGCCGATACCCATCAGCGTGGTGGTGATGGGGATGCCGAATCGCCGGGCGAAGGCGCGCAGGGCTTCCGTGGCATTGGCGCTGATCACGCCGCCACCCGCGTAGATCAGCGGACGCTTCGCCGCACGCAGGATGTCGAAGAACGATTCCGCGGCGCTGTCCGGGATCTCGCTGCCGATCGCCGCATCGATGCGCCGGCGGTAGGCGTCGATGGGCAGCCGGCCGGTACCCTGGAATTCGCCGATCCAGTTCTGCACATCCTTCGGCACATCGATGACGACCGGACCGGGGCGACCCATCGCGGCGATCTCGAAAGCCGTGCGCACGGTCGCTTCCAGCTGCTGCGGATCGGTCACCAGGAAGACGTGCTTGGCGACCGAGCCCATGATGGCCGAGACCGGTGCCTCCTGGAAGGCATCGGTACCGATGACGTTGGTCGGCACCTGGCCGCAGATCACGACCATCGGCACGGAGTCGGCGAGCGAGTCGCGGATGGGCGTCACCGTGTTGGTGGCACCCGGACCCGAGGTGACCATGCAGACGCCAACCCGGCCACTGGCCCGCGCGTAGCCAGCTGCCATGAAGCCGGCACCCTGTTCGTTGGCCGGCACGATGAGGGGCAGCGGCGCCGCGCCGTTGTCGTCCCGGTGTTCATCGTTATAGCGGAACACGGCGTCGTAGGTGGGCAGGATCGCCCCGCCGCTGTAGCCGAACACCGTCCGCACACCCTCGTCGACGAGCACCTGGACGATGATTTCTGCGCCGGTCATGCGCTTGCCGGCGAGCGGGTGGGGCGGGGATTCAGCGGTCTCGGTCCGTGTTGTCATAAGGTCGCGTTCAGTGTGATGATCGTGGCGCAGCTGGGAGTGGTGTCCGGGGCTCCTGTCGGCCCTCAAGAAGGTTGACCGCAAAGCTTCTCGGGAGTTTTAACCAACTACTCCCGCATTGCAATAGAAGTGGATCTGGGCGAGTATTCCTGGCCCCTTTTCATGCATTTGCCGGCCGGTTTTCCGATGCGTCACATCATTTCCATCCTGTTGCGGAACGAGGCCGGGGCGCTGACCCGGGTTGCCTCGCTGTTTTCGACGCGTGGCTACAACATCGAGTCCCTGAACGTCGCGCCGACCGAGGATCCGCTCGTCTCGCGCCTGACCCTGGTAACCCTGGGTTCCGATCCGGTGGTCCGCCAGATCAACAACCAGCTGCTGAAGCTGGTCGATGTGGTCAGCATCTTCGATCTCACCGAGGGCGATCACATCGAGCGTGAGCTGCTGTTGCTGAAGCTCCGGGTCGAGGCTGAAAAGCTGGCGCACATCCGGGAACTGGTGCAGGCGGAAGCTGCGCGCATCCTCGACGACCGGCTGGACAGCTTCACGCTCGAGTTGACCGGTACGGCGGCCTGCCTCGACAGCTTCATCAACCATGCGGCCCTGCATGCGGAGATCCGTTCCGTGGTGCGCAGCGGACCACTGGCCGTCAGGCGCGGGGCGCCGGCGCACGTCGTCAGTGCATGATTGCCCGGCAAGAATCGCAGGGCCGCAATGCCGCGCTGCGTAGTGCCGGGCGCATCGTCCTCAAGATCGGTTCCTCGCTGCTGATCGACCGGGAATCGGGCCGGCTCAACCGCGCCTGGCTGGAATCCATCGCCGATGAGCTGGCCCGCCTGCAGGCACGCGGCCAGCAGGTGCTGGTGGTGTCCTCCGGCGCCATCGGCCTGGGCCGGCAGTATCTCGGCATGGCCCGCGACCAGCGGCGCCTCGAGGACGCGCAGGCGGCTGCCGCCGCCGGCCAGATCCTGCTCGCGCATGCCTACCAGGACCTGCTCGAACCGCGCGGCATCAAGATCGCCCAGGTGTTGCTGACCCTCGACGACACCGAGAACCGGCGTCGCTACCTGAATGCCCGCAACACCATGGAAACCCTGCTGCGGCTCAAGGTGATACCGATCATCAACGAGAACGATACCGTCGCGACGCAGGAGATCCGCTACGGTGACAACGACCGGCTCGGCGCGCGCGTGGCCGAGATGACCAGCGCCGATGTGCTCGTGCTGCTGTCGGATGTCGACGGCCTGTACGACGGCGATCCGACGCTCAACGCCGGTGCCACGCTGATCCCGGAAGTGCGCGAACTGACACCGGCCATCGAGGCGCTGGCCGGTGCCTCGGCCACCGAGTATGGCTCCGGCGGCATGGTGACCAAGCTGGTGGCGGCACGCATCTGCATGAACGCCGGCTGCGCGACGGTGATCGCCAGCGGCCGCAAGCACTATCCGCTGCAGGCCATCGAGGACGGTGCCGCCTGCACCTGGTTCCTGCCGGGACGCACGCCGCGGCAGGCCCGCAAGCAGTGGATCGCCGGCACGCTGGTGCCGCGCGGTACCCTGGTGATCGACGCCGGCGCCGAGCGGGCACTGCAGGGCGGCAGCAGCCTGCTGCCGGTCGGTGTGCTCGATGTCAGCGGTGATTTCCAGGCCGGCGATGCAGTCGTGGTTCGCGGTACCGGGGGCCGTGACCTGGCCCGCGGCCTGGTGACCTGCTCGAGCGAGGAAGCGCGGCGCATTCGCGGGCGACGCAGCGAGGAACTTGCCGCCTTGCTGGGCTACAGTGCCCGCGAGGAAATGATCCACCGCGACAACCTCGCCCTGCTGGACAACTGAGTCAGACCGCCATGACTGCAAGCACGCTGCCCGACACCCATACCGCTGAAAACCTGGCGACCGCCATGCGCGCGCTCGGGCAGCAGGCCCGCGAAGCCGCGCGGATACTGGCGCGGGCCGACAGCGCACAGAAGACCGCAGCGCTGCGCGCCGCGGCGGCCGCGATCCGTGCGCAAGCCGAGCAGATACTGGCGGCAAATGCCCGCGACATGGAGGCGGCGCGGAAGCGCAATCTGTCCGCGGCGCTGCTCGACCGGCTGGCGCTGGATGCCAGGCGCGTCGAGGCGATGGCCGCCGGCATCGAGGCGGTTGCCGAGCTGCCGGATCCGGTCGGTACGGTCATCGCCGAATGGACGCGTCCGAACGGCCTGCGCATCCAGCGCGTGCGGGTGCCGCTCGGCGTGATCGGCATCATCTATGAGAGCCGGCCGAACGTGACTGCCGATGCCGGTGCCCTGTGCCTGAAGTCCGGCAATGCGGTGATCCTGCGCGGTGGTTCGGAGAGCTTTCACTCGAGCCATGCGATCCACGCGGCGCTGGTCGCCGGTCTGCGCGCTGGCGGCCTGCCGGAAACCGCGATCCAGATGGTGCCGACCGCCAACCGGGATGCGGTCGGCTATCTGCTGGCCAACATGCAGGAATTCATCGACGTCATCGTGCCCCGCGGCGGCAAGAACCTGATCGCCCGCGTGCAGGCCGATGCGCGTGTGCCGGTGATGGGTCACCTCGAGGGCCTGTGTCACGTCTATGTGCACCGTGCCGCCGATCTCGCGATGGCAGTCGAGGTGGTGCTGAATGCCAAGATGCGGCGTACCGGTATCTGCGGTGCCGCCGAGACCCTGCTGATCGACCGCGAGGTCCTCGCCAGCCACTGGCAGCCGCTTGCCGATGCACTGCTCGCTGCCGGCTGCGAGCTGCGCGGCGATGCCGAGCTGTGTGCGCTGGACAGCCGGGTCAAGGCCGCCGTCGAGGCCGACTGGAGCACCGAATACCTGGACGCGATCCTCGCCTGTCGCGTGGTCAGCGATATCGATGCGGCCATCGCGCACATCACGCACTATGGGTCGGGGCATACCGAGTCGATCGTCACCAGCGATGAACAGGCGGCGGCAAAATTCCTGCACGATCTGGACAGCGCCATCCTGCTGCACAACGCCTCGACGCAGTTTGCCGATGGCGGCGAGTTCGGCATGGGCGCGGAAATCGGCATCGCCACCGGCCGCATCCATGCCCGTGGTCCGGTCGGTGCCGAACAGCTCACCAGCTACAAGTACCTGGTCCATGGCACCGGTCAAACCCGGCCCGCGTAGGAGCGGCTTCAGCCGCGATCCCCGGCTGGAAATCGCGGCGGCTCCTGCCGTCGCGGCTGCTCCTGCCGTCGCGGCTGGAAATCGCGGCTGAAGCCGCTCCTGCCATTGATGCAGTTTGACCTGATCGTCATCGGCGGCGGCATCAACGGTGCCGGCATCGCGCGCGATGCCGCGCTGCGTGGCCTGCGCACCTGCCTGGTCGAGCGGGCCGATCTCTGCAGCAGCACCACGCGCTGGTCCAGCCGGCTGATCCACGGCGGGCTGCGTTACCTCGAGTTCGGCGAGCTCGGCCTGGTGCACGAGTCGCTGCAGGAGCGCGGCCGGCTGCTGCGCAACGCCAGTCACCTGGTGCGGCCGCTGCAGTTGTTCATCCCGGTCTATGCGCACAGTCGCCGCGGCCTCACCACCATCGATTTCGGCCTGTGGGTCTACGACCTGCTGTCGATCGGCGGCTCGCTGCCGGGGCATCGCCGCCTGTCGCGCGCGGCCGCGCTCGAGGAATTGCCGGCCCTGAACCCCGAGGGACTCGATGGCGGCATCCTCTATCACGATGCGCAGGTGACTTTCGTCGAGCGGCTGGTGGTCGAGAATGCACTGGCTGCCAGTGCGGCGGGGGCAAGCATCCGCACCTGGACCACCGTCGAGCGCATCGTGCTGGACGGCAACCAGGTGCAGGGTGTGGTGGTGCGCGACAGCCGCAGCGCTCGACGGGAAACGCTGACCGCGCGGGCGGTGATCAATGCGGCTGGTCCCTGGGTGGACCGGGTGCTGGCCGGCGCCGACTGCGCCATGCCCCGCTTCATGGGTCCGACCAAGGGCACGCATATCGTCGTGCCGCGTTTTGCCGGCATGCGCGATGTGGCCTGTTATGCCGAGGCGCACAGCGATGGCCGGCCGTTTTTCATCATCCCCTGGAACGGCATGGTGCTGATCGGTACCACGGACACGCGTTGCGATGCCGATCCGGCCACCGTCCATGCCGAGGAAGCCGAGATCGCCTGGCTGCTGGCCGAGGCCCGACAGGTATTTCCGGGTGCAGGGCTCGGGCGCGAGAGCGTGCTGTATGCCTACAGCGGCCTGCGGCCGCTGCCGCGTCAGGGCCTGCGCGAGACGGCCTCCATCACGCGGCGCCACCAGATCCGCCATCACGGGCGCAATGCGCGCGGCCTGTATTCGGTGATCGGTGGCAAGATCACCACGTACCGGCACCTGGCCGAGGAGGCGGTGGACCTGGTGGCAAGGCGCCTCGGCATGGGCACCGCTCCGTGCACGACGGCTGAACTGGCCTTGCCTGGCGGCGGTGCGGAGCGCGGCGAGATCCTGGCAGCGCTTGCCGCGGTGCCCGGACTCAGCGAGGCCAGCAAGACCCACCTGCATGCGGTGTACGGTGCGCGCGCACCGGCGGTTGCCAGGCTGGCGCTCGACGATCCCGGGCTGGCGGTGCAGATCTGCAGCTTCAGCGGCGCCATCGCTGCCGAAGTGGTGTTTGCCGTCCGCGAGGAGTTTGCGCTCGGCATGGCCGACATCCTGCTGCGGCGTTGCATGGCGGGGCTCAGTCCCGACCTCGGACGCAGCGCGCTGCGACAGGCCTTGCCGATTGCCGCGCAATACCTGGGCTGGGATCCGGCACGCCTTGCTGCGGAGGCAGCAGCTTTCGAGGCTGAGATTCGCGTTCTGGAATCCCGTGCGTTGCCGGAGCCGGCCCCAGCCCGCTAGCGTGGATTGTGGGCGCACCCTCAGCTTTTTGCGGCCGGATCAGGCAGAGTTATGTCATGTACACGCAGCTGACACGTGGCGTTTGCCAGCTGGGCCTCGGCCTGCTGCTGCTGCAGCCCTGCCTGGCTGCGGAAACGGAAGATCCTGTCGCCGGCCCGCCGGCGCCGCCTGCCGAACTTCCGACCGTGCAGTGTGCCGACGCAGGCGCCGACGCCGATGCCGATGCATGGATCGACAATGTCCAGCGCGGCGTCTATTCCGGTGTCTGTGGTGCGGCGGTCTGGTTCGATGGCCTGTTCGGCAATCCGCGCTATGACCAGGATTCAAATGACACCTACGGCCGGGTCGGCCTGTTCGAAACGCTGGACCGGCGCGACAACCTGGATAGCCGCCTCAGGTTCAGGGCGCGGCTGGCACTGCCGGCTTTCCACAACCGTGCGCGCCTTACCCTCGGCCGCGGCGATGAACAGGAACTGGTCGAGGAGCGTCCCTCCGATTCCGACGGTTCCCAGCCCGCGGCCCTGGGCTCTGACATCGACGACGCCTGGCTGCTCGGCCTGGGTTACGCCAAGCAGGACAAGCTGAAAAGGGGCTTCGACTTCGGCATCGGCGTGCGGCTGCGCTTTCCGGTCGACCCCTATGTGAAGGCGACCTACCGGTACAATTTCATTTTCAATGAAGACAACATGCTGCGCTTTCGCGAGACCCCCTTCTGGCGTGACAGCCGGGGCTTTGGTACCACCACCCAGCTGGCCTTCGATCATCTGGTCAGTCCGCGCCTTCTGCTGCGCTGGGACAATATCGGTACGGTCGCCGAGGATACCGACGGGCTGGACTGGGGGACCGGGGTGACGGCCTACCAGAGCCTCGGTTCGCGTCGCGCGATCAGCTACACGGCATTGTTGCGCGGCGAGACCGCGGCTGACGTGCCCATACAGAACTACGGTGCGGAAGTGCGCTATCGGCGGCAGGCGTTCCGCCGCTGGCTGTTTCTCGAGTTTAAGGGCTCGGTGACCTGGCCGCGCGAGACGCTGGAAGAGGAACGGGAAATCAATCCCGGCATTGGCGTGGGTTTCGAGATGTTTTTCGGTCCCACGCCCGACAGCCAGCTGCGCTGATGACGGATCAGGCCACGCATATCCTGAACCGCGTGTTCGGCTACGACCGTTTCCGTCCGCCCCAGGATGCAGTGGTTGCCAGCCTCGTCGCCGGCGAGGACGCCCTGGTGCTGATGCCCACCGGCGGCGGCAAGTCGCTGTGCTACCAGATC
>JAHDYM010000080.1 GCA_023383705.1 Gammaproteobacteria bacterium
ATGCCGAGGATCACCACCACCACCATGATTTCGATCAGTGTAAAGCCGCGCGCTGCCCGGAACGGAGCGTTCTCGAACTTCATGTATTGGCCTCGTTATTCTGCGATGATCCGCTGCAACCCAATCGCGGCGGCAACCCGCTGGCGATTATCCGCCACCGGGCCGGGGCCTGCCAGTAAATTTCAGAAAGATTTGACCTGGTGCGCATAACTGCACGAAACATAAGCTTTTCCCCCTGGCTGAACTCCTCGTCACTGGTCTGGGCCAGCGGCTTCGCCTTGTTGCTCGTCGGCCTGCAGTTCCTGCCTGGCGAACTGCACCGGGCGCTCTGGTACCAGCGCGATGCGGTCGCGGGCGGGGAGTACTGGCGACTCCTCAGCGGCAACCTCGTGCACCTGGGCTGGTGGCACCTGGCGCTGAATGTCGGTGCGCTGGCGCTGGGCATCTGGATCTTCTACCCGGCACGTTCACCGGTTGGCTGGATCACTGCCCAGTTCGTGTGTTCGGTCAGCAGCAGCCTTGGCCTCTACCTGTTCAGTCCCGGGGTCGGCTGGTGCGTGGGCATGTCGGGCGCGCTGCATGGCCTGCTGATCATCGGTGCACTGGACTGGATCCGGCAGGGCGAGAGGCTGGGCTGGTTGCTGCTCGTGGCCTGGATGGCAAAGCTCGCGTGGGAGCAGGTCAACGGTGCCATGCCGCTGTCGACCGAGACGATCGGCGCGCCCGTGATCATCGATGCGCACCTGTGGGGTGCAGTCGGCGGATTCCTGTTTGCGGGCGGCGAGGCCGCTGTGCGGAAGCTGCGCGCCTGAAACCGGATCCGCCATACCGGCCCTGTCTATAATGCGGCACCCGATATTCCGGAGATGACCATTGGACAAGCCAGCTACGCTCTTTTCACTTGCCGGTGAGCGCGCGCTCGTTACCGGCGCCTCGCGCGGCATCGGTGCGGCCATCGCCGACCTGCTCGGTCAGGCCGGCGCCACGGTGATCGGCACGGCCACCACGGCGGAGGGTGCGGCAGCGATCACCGCCAGGTTCCAGAGCCAGGGCATCACCGGGCGCGGACTGGTGCTGGACGCTTCACAGGCTTCGGCCGTCAGTGCCGTCGAGGCCGATATCAGCGCCAAGGAAGGCGCGGTCACCATCCTGGTCAACAACGCCGGCATCACGCGTGACAATCTGCTGATGCGCATGAAGGAAGAGGAGTGGCAGGCCGTCATCGACACGAACCTGTCGGCTGTTTTCCTGACCTGCAAGACATTCATGCGCGGCATGCTCAAGGCGCGGCATGGCCGGATCATCAACATCTCCTCCGTGGTCGGCGTGATGGGCAATCCGGGCCAGGCCAACTATGCGGCAGCTAAGGCCGGCATGATCGGCTTCAGCAAGGCCATGGCCCGCGAGGTGGCGAGCCGCGGCATCACCGTCAACGTGATTGCGCCGGGCTTCATCACCACCGACATGACCGCAGGGCTCACGGAGGCCCAGCGCAAGGAACTCGAGGCGCGTGTGCCCTTGCAGCGGCTGGGAACGGTCGACGATGTGGCGGCGGCCGCCCTGTTCCTGGCCGCACGTTCCGGCAGCTACGTGACCGGAGAGACCCTGCATGTCAATGGCGGCATGCTGATGCCCTGAGCCCGGTTATGGGCCTGAAGAAGGTTTTTTTGCAATGCTAGAATGCCCGCAGGGCTTAACCTAGAATAGCCGCCCGATGGGGCACGCATCCGGGCAAGGGCGCGCCGGGTACCACCGTTTTCGGACTCACGAGAAGAGGACATAGAGACATGAGCAGCATTGAGGAACAGGTCAAGAGCATCGTTGCCGAACAGCTCGGTGTGAAGGAAGAAGAAGTCACCAACAAGGCCTCATTCGTGGATGACCTTGGCGCCGATTCCCTGGATACGGTCGAGCTGGTCATGGCTCTTGAAGAAGAGTTCGAGACCGAGATTCCCGATGAGGACGCCGAGAAGATCAAGACGGTCCAGCAGGCCATCGATTACATCACCCAGCGGGCCGCTGCATCCTGAGTCTCGTTTCCGCTCCCGGGTCACTCCAGCCCGCTTTGTTTCGAGGGTAGACCGGCATGTCCAGCCGACGCGTCGTCGTTACCGGTATGGGAATCATTGCCCCGGTGGGCAACGATGTAGAGACCGCCTGGCAGCAGGTGGTCTCCGGCCGCAGTGGTATCGGGCCAATCACTGATTTCGATGCCAGCCAGTTCTCCACGACCATCGGCGGCAGCATCCGCAACTTCGATGCTGGCCAGTACATCCCGCCCAAAGAACAGAAGAAAATGGACCCCTTCATCCATTTCGGCATCGCATCGGCCCAGCAGGCCGTTGCCCATGCCGGACTGGCTGCCGCCGGTTATGCGCCTGACCGGGTAGGTGTGGCCATCGGTTCCGGAATCGGCGGCCTCGGCACGATCGAGGGAAACTTCACCCGCTACACCGAGGGTGGTCCGCGCAAGATTTCCCCGTTCTTCGTGCCGGCCAGCATCATCAACATGATTTCCGGCCATATCTCGATCCAGTACGACTTCCGTGGTCCGAATATCGCGCTGGTGAGCGCCTGCACGACCTCGACCCATTGCATCGGCATGGCTGCCCGCCTGATCGCCTATGGCGATGCCGATGTCATGCTGGCCGGTGGCGCAGAGCATGGACTGACACCGCTGGGTCTCGGCGGCTTTTGCTCGGCGCGCGCGCTGTCGCAGCGCAATGACGATCCTGAGGGCGCCAGCCGTCCCTGGGACAGTGACCGTGACGGTTTTGTACTCAGCGACGGTGCAGCCTGCCTGGTGCTCGAGGAGTACGAGGCTGCGCGCCGGCGCGGCGCACCCATCCTCGCGGAAGTTGCCGGTTTTGGCATGAGTGCCGATGCCCACCACATCACCGCACCGGCCGAGACGGGTGACGGCGCACAGGCCAGCATGCGTGCCGCCCTGAAAGACGCCCGGATGAATCCTGAAGACCTGCAGTACATCAATGCGCACGGCACCTCCACGCCACTCGGTGACGCGGCAGAAACCAGGGCGGTGCGCGCGGTATTCGGTGCACATGCAGACCGGCTGGCCGTGAGTTCGACCAAGTCCACCACCGGACACCTGCTGGGTGCAGCGGGAGCGGTCGAGGCGGTTTTCAGCATCCTGGCCATCCGCGACCAGGTGGCACCGCCGACCATCAACCTGCACAACCCGGGTCCGGGCTGCGATCTGGACTACGTGCCGAATACGGCGCGCAAGATGCCGATCACCTCGGTATTGAGCAATTCATTCGGCTTTGGTGGCACCAACGGCAGCCTGGTCTTTCGACGGGTCTGAGCCCCGGTCGCCGGCACCATCCGGCACCGCATCGCCAGCCGCTTGAAATGGCAGTGACCGCGTCCATGGTCCGTACAGCACAGCTGCCGGCAGGCTGCGATTTCCTCGATCTGCATATCCTTGCGCCGGAGCGCTATCCCTTCCTGCTGGAAAGCGTGGCGGGCGGAAGCGCACAGGGACGTTTCGATATCCTGTTCGCATTCCCGGGCGAAGTGCTCCGCCTGGACGATGGCTGGCAGCTTGGGGGGGCGCATGCTGGCAAGACTCCCGGCTTTCTGGCCGCACTCGATGCATGGTGGGCGGCGGAGCGAGGCAAGCGGCAGGACCCTTCTGCTGCGGCGGGTTCCGGTACGGGCTCATCCGGTCTGCCATTCCAGGGCGGCTGGTTTGTCTTTCTGGCCTATGAGCTGGTGCGCGAGACCGAGCCGACCGTGCGGCCGCCAGCGCTGCCGGGTTTTCCGGTTGCGCTCGCGGTCCGTATACCCGTTGCGCTCATACGCGCGCACGCCAGCGGCCAGGTCTGGCTGGTCAGCGAGCAAGGGTATGAGGCGGCCATCAGGCAGGTCAGTGCGGACATCGAGGCCGCAGCTCGCACCGGACTGCAAGGCGCTGCCGAAGGCGGGCCTCTGGCCGCGACCCTCGTCGAGCCCGATGCGGCCGGCTTTCTCCACGCCGTCGACAAGGCGCGTGCGCTGATCGCCGCAGGCGATGTCTTCCAGGTCAACCTGGCGAGGCGCTGGACGGGCAAGCTGAAGCCCGGTACACAGCCCTGGCAGGTCTACAGGCGCCTGCGCGAGGTGAATCCCGCGCCTTTTTCCGGACTTGCGCGGTTTGGTGACTGCGCCATCCTGAGTTCATCACCCGAGCGGCTGGTGCGTGTCGACAAGGGGCGGGTTGAAACCCGGCCCATCGCCGGCACACGACCGCGGGCGGGTGTGGCGGAACTGGAGGAGGAACGGCGCAGCACGCTGCTCGGCAACGCGAAAGAACGCGCCGAGCATGTCATGCTGATCGATCTGGAGCGCAACGACCTCGGCAGGATCTGCGTGCCCGGCACGATCAAGGTGGACGAACTGATGACGGTTGAATCCTATGCACATGTCCATCACATCGTCTCGAACATCTGCGGTGAGCTGCGGGCGGGAATCACCCCGGGCATGCTGATAAGGGCAGTGTTCCCGGGCGGCACGATCACCGGTTGTCCAAAGGTGCGCTGCATGGAGATCATCCGCGACCTCGAGATGCTGCCACGCGGTCCCTATACCGGTTCGATGGGTTACCTGAACCACGACGGCAGCTGTGATTTCAATATCCTGATCCGCAGTATCCAGGTCCGTGGTGAAGACTTTGCATTCTCCGCCGGCAGCGGCATCGTCGCCGATTCCGTGGCCGAGCGGGAACTCGAAGAGACTCGTGCCAAGGCCAAGGGCATGCGGCTCGCGCTGGAGTCCTGACCGGCCGTGGAAAGGTTCTGGATCAATGGTGTGCCCGGACGGCTGATCGACATCACGGATCGCGGCCTGGCCTATGGTGACGGATTGTTCGAAACCATCGCGATCCGCCATTCCGCCCCGCGATTCCTCGATCTGCACCTGGACCGCCTGCATGCCGGTGCGGTGCGTCTCGGCTTGCCGGCACCGGAACGTGGCTGGCTGCATGCGCAGCTGGCTGCTGCAGCCGCAGGTATCGATGAGGGGATACTGAAGCTCACGCTGACCCGCGGCTCCGGTCCCCGTGGTTATGCGCCGCCGGCACACCCCAGTCCGACCGTGGCATGGAGCACGGAGCCGCGCAAGATGCAGCGCTGGACGCAGATCCGGGTGCGGTGGTGTGAGACCATCGCCGGGCGCAACCCGGCCACCGCAGGTCTGAAGACGCTGTGTCGGCTGGAACAGGTGCTGGCCCGCGCCGAGTGGCAGGATGAATCCATAGCCGAGGGCCTGATGTGTGATGAACAGGGATTGCTGACCGGTGGTACAGCCAGCAATGTGTTCGTCGTCGTCGGTAATTGCCTGCAGACGCCTGAGGTCACGAGGTCGGGCATCAGCGGCATCATGCGTCGGGTAGTCATGGAGCAGGCGCGTGAATGCGGAATCGAGGTCAGCGAGGTGCCCATGACCAGACTGCAACTCCTGGAAGCCCGGGAGGTCTTCGTCAGCAATGCGCTCACCGGCATACGACCGGTATGCCAGCTTGGGGAACGTGACTGGAGCCCGGGCCCGGTCACGCGCAGCCTGGCAATGCGGCTGGCAAAGCTGGGTGTGGATGAATGCGCCGGCAACTGCTGATCCTGTGCGCTGCGATCGCGCTGGCGATGTTTGCCGGCACTGCGTGGTTGCGCAGTTACCTGCATGCGCCGCTGCCCGTGCCCGCCAGCGGTTACCGGCTCGAGGTCCCGGCTGGTGCAAGCCTCACCGGCGTGGCGCGACAACTGGCTGCGGATGGCATCATTTCCGCACCCACCGTGCTTGCCCTGTATGGCCGCTTCAGCGGGCAGGCAGAGCGGATCAAGGCTGGCGAGTATGTCCTTGCGGCAGGTATCACCGCCAGGGGTTTGCTGGACGAACTGGTGGCAGGTCGTGTCCAGTTGCACAGCTTCACCCTGGTTGAAGGCTGGACGGTTGCCGAAATCATTGCAGCCATGCAGAAATCGGCGGTACTGGAAAAGACCCTGACGACTGCCGATGCAAGCGCGCTTGCCAGCCAGCTTGGTCTGGAGCAGCCGAGCGCCGAGGGGCAGTTCCTGCCGGAAACCTACCTTTTCCCGCGCGGAACGACAGATGTCGAGCTGTTGAAGATCGCACACGAAGCCTTGCAGAAGGAACTGGCGAGCGCATGGGCGAGCAGGGCACCTGATCTTCCATTGCGCAGTGCCCATGAGTTGCTGATACTGGCGTCGATCGTCGAACGCGAAACGGCACTGGCGGCCGAGCGGCCACTGATCGCGGGTGTCTTTATCCGGCGACTGCAGAAGGGGATGCTGCTGCAGACCGACCCCACCGTGATCTACGGGCTGGGCTCCCGCTTCGATGGCAATCTGACCCGGCGTGACCTGGAAACCGATACACCATGGAATACCTATACGAGATCAGGCTTGCCACCGACGCCGATTGCATCGCCCGGCGTGGATGCCTTGCGGGCAGCGGCGCATCCCGCCCCGGGTGCCGCCCTGTACTTCGTTGCAACCGGCAAGGGCGATGGCAGTCACCGCTTCAGCGCCACACTGGATGAACACCAGAAGGCGGTTCGCCTCTATCTTGCAGAGTTGAAGGCTTCCCGGCCCCAGTGATGAACAAGCCAGTTGCAGCACCGCTTGCCGGTCGCCTGATTACCGTGGAAGGAATCGAGGGCGTGGGCAAGTCCACGAATCTCGCTTTCGTCGCTGCGGAACTGCAACGGGCCGGGCACGAGGTCGTGCTGACGCGCGAACCCGGTGGAACGCCGCTGGGAGAAAGGATCCGCGAACTGCTGCTGCATCCCGAGGGAGAGATCGTGCCGATGGCCGAACTGCTGCTGATGTTTGCAGCACGTGCGGCGCACCTCGAGCAAGTGATCCTGCCGGCACTGCGATCGGGACGCTGGGTCGTGTGCGACCGGTTTACCGATGCCAGTCACGCCTACCAGGGTGGTGGACGCGGCATTCCTGTACCGGCCATCCAAATGCTCGACCAGCTGGTAACGGGCGGGTTGCGTCCCGACCTGAGTCTGCTCCTCGATGTGCCGCTGGAAGTTTCAGCCGAGCGGCAAGCGGGCCGCGGCGATCGCGATCGCTTCGAGCGGGAGGCCAGCCCGTTTTTCAGCCGGGTGCGGGCCCGCTACCTCGAGCTTGCGCAAGCGGAGCCTGAACGCATTCGCGTGATCGATGCCGCGCGGCCACTGCCGGAAGTCCAGGCGACGATCCGTCTTGCCTTGCAGGACATTCTAGTTCAGTGATTTCTCGAAATATTTTACAAGTCATTGTTTGAATGGGTCTTATAGCTGACATGTTCTGGCTGGAGTCGCCGGCGCGACAGCTCCAGTCACGCCTGCTGCGACAGCAGCACCCGCAGGCCCAGATCATTTATGGGCCGCCCGGTGTCGGCAAGCGTCATTTTGCGCTGTGGTCGGCCGCGCAATTGCTGGACTTCGACTGGGAACCGCCCGCGGACTGCGAAGCCGATGCCCTGCCCGTAGTACCCCATCCCGATTTCTTTGCGCTCGGCCCGGAAAGCGACAGCAAGGACAAGGAGGAAGAACCCAGGGGCAAGGCGAAAAAGTCCGTGGGTCTGAAGATCAACGCGATGCGGGAGTTGATTGCCAGGCTCGAGCTGACCAGTCATCGGAGCGGGCGCAAGGTGGCAATGCTCTGGCCAGCCGAGCACATGACCCTGGCCGCTGCCAACTGCCTGCTCAAGACCCTCGAGGAACCATCAGGTGCAACGACGATCCTCCTGGTCTGCGATTCACCGGCACGACTACCCGCCACCATCCTCAGCCGCTGCGAGCGGGTGCGCCTGGTGCCGCCGGACTGGTCAGCCGGACTTGCGTGGCTGCAGCGGGCCTGTCCGGGCGACAGCGGTGCCGAGATGGCGCTCGGTTTTGCGAGCCGCGCGCCTTTGGCTGCCCGGTCGTTGTTGCGTGCAGAGTTTGGCAAGGAAGCCGCAAGACTGGCGACCGAGCTGGAAATGATCGTACAACGTGAAGTGCCACCCGGCACGGTAGCCCGCCGCTGGGCGAAGCTGGAACCCGGGTTTTGCATCCGCTGGCTCTACTGGCAGCTTGCGGCCCTCATGCGTGAGGCCGTGGGTATTTCGGAGCCGACAGCCAGGGCAGCCAGGGCAGACTTGAATATTTCGCGAAGCCGACTGAACATGAGGGCCTGCTGCGACTATCTGGATCAGCTCAACGAGGCGAACCGCCTGCAGGACCGGTCGCTGAACCAGGAACTGCAGTGGGTGGAGCTGCTGACGTGGTGGTACGGTGCAGCCGGATTTACAAGGTAAGCGCATGACAAGGCCAGGACTGCTGACGCTCACAATCAGGGACAAGAGCGCCCTGTATCTGGCGTACATGCCATTCGTGCGCAATGGTGGCCTGTTCATCCCCACCAGTACCAGTTACCGGATCGGCGATGAAGTCTTCATGTTGCTCAACGTCATGGGCGAGGACGAGAAGATCCCGGTTGCCGGGCGCGTGATCTGGGTGACTCCGAAGGGTGCGCAGGGCAAACGTACTGCCGGCATCGGCGTCCAGTTCAGCGACCAGGACGGCGGTTCAACCCAGAAGAAGATCGAGAATTACCTGGCCGGCGCGCTGGGTGGCGACAAGCCAACCCATACGATGTAAACGCGGCGATTCAGCCGGCGAGGTTCAGTCCGCTGCGCAGCACCCGCGCATCGAATCCCCGTTCGTTGAGCACGAATGCTCCCGCCGAGCTGCGCCGTCCGGTGTCGCAGCAGACGATGTAAGGGGTCTTCGGATCCAGGGTGCTGAGCTTCAGCCGGATGAAGTACAGCGGGATGTTGATTGCACCCGGTTCGTGGTGTGCTTCGAATTCGCTGGGCAGGCGTACATCCAGCCACTTGCCGCCCCTGGCGATGATCTTCTGTGCCTCGTCACGGTCGACCCAGCTGGTCATCGGTTCATTGAGCAGGGTATTGAAGTCCTGCTTGCCCAGGCGCATGACCGCACCATCGGTCTGCATGGTGACGGTGGCATTGCGGCGATTCTGGGATATCAGCGCTTCCTCGCCGAAGGTATCGCCCACGCCGAGTTCGGCCAGCTTGATGCCTTCCTTGTTGAGCGGGGTTTCGCGCGTCACCGTGCACTGGCCGCGGGTGATGACATAGAAATAGTCGCCTTCCTCGCCCTGCTTGATGATGACGTCGCCGGCGTTGTAGTTCACCTTCTGCATGCGCATGAAGATGGCCTGGATGTTTGCCGGCGGGATGCGGTGGAAGGCGCGGGTCTGCAGCAGGGTGGTCATCCAGTCGTCGGAATCGGCCGGGGCGTCGCCCTGGAGTTCATTGACCTCGTAACTGCCGGTCTGGTCCCAGGTCAGCATGACGTCCAGCAGTTCGGTATCGACCGAGAGGTACTGGACGTGGTCGACTGCCCTGACGGTATAGCGTCGTGGCAGCATCGGCGTGATCGGGTTGTGCGCATCAGCGCTGTCTGCGCGCAGCAGTCGCACGTTGTTGCCGCGATCCGCCAGTTCCAGGGTCCCGGATACCAGGTAGTAGGTGCGTTTGTCCGTGTCTCCCTCGCGCAGCAGGGTCTTGCCGCTCTCGAGGGTCCTGATTTCCATCTTTTTGGCGAGCGCCGCGATGTTCTCCCGCTTCAGGCTGTCGAGGGGGGAAAAACGGCGCAGTATGTTTTCCGTGAGGATCAGGTCAGACATCAGGGTGATTGTAACCGCAAGCTTTTGAAAGGCGGAAGAATGTCCGTACCGAATCTGTGACGTCAGTTGCCCAGGAGTTTCCAGCCGGGGGAGGGCTGAAAACGTGACCCATGTTGTGTTGCAAGCTGGCCAAGACGGCTGACGACGGCATCCACGCCGGTTTGCCGCGCATGGTTCAGTGGTCCGCCACGGAAGGGCGCAAAACCCGTGCCGAATATCACACCGGCATCGATCAGGTCGGCATCTGCGACGATGCCTTCCTGCAGGCAGTTGGCCGCTTCATTGAGCAGGGCCATCACCAGCCGGTCCTGGACACCGGGGTCGGAGCTACCGTGGGGCAACGAGGGGCGCACCGGCTTTCTCTCCCGGTAGGTATAGAAGCCCTGGCCCGACTTCAGGCCAAGGTGCTTCTGGCGGACCAGATCCTCGATCTCCGGGGCGGGTTCCCTGCCGATGACAGGGGCAAGGATCCTGGCTACATGTGCGCTCACATCGAGTCCGACCGAATCTGCCAACTCGATGGGACCCATGGGCATGCCGAAGTCGGTTGCCGCAAGATCGATCTCGGCAGGCGGAACGCCCTCCCTGAGCAGTTCCAGGGCCTCGGCGATATAGGGGGCCAGGATGCGATTGACCAGGAAGCCCGGGTGGCTCCGGCAGGGGAGTGGCAGCTTGCCGATCCGATGCACGAAGCCAATGCCGGCATCCACGGCTGCGGGGCTGCTGGCGGCAGCGGCCACGACCTCGACAAGCGGCAGCTTTGCGACCGGATTGAAAAAGTGGATTCCGATCAGCCGGCCGGGTTCACTGAGGCAGTCGCTCAGTGCCTCAAGCGGAATGCTCGAGGTGTTGGTGGCCAATATCGCTCCGGCCTTCAACTGGGGTTCGGCGCGTGCAAACAGTTCACGTTTGGCTGACAGGTCCTCGAAGATCGCCTCGATCACGACGTCCGCAGTGCCCGTGCCGCGCCCGTCGGGATCTGCGGAAAGGCGCGACATGGCTGCGCTCACCGCTTCCGGTTGCCGGAGTTTGCGCTCGAAGAACTTGCGGGCCCGCTCCAGCGCCGGTTCGATGAATTTCAGCTCGCGATCCTGCAGGGTGACCTCGAGTCCGCGCAGGGCGCACCATGCGGCGATATCGCCACCCATCACGCCGGCACCGATGACGTGTACCCGCCTTGCCGGGGGCACTTCGGTGGCCAGTTTCTTCATGCGCTCCCGCAGGAAAAATACCCGCACGAGATTGCGCGAGGTTGGTGTCATGACCAGCCGGGCAAATGATTCGGCTTCGGCCTCGTAGGCGTCCGGGATCGACTGGCCGCCATGCTTTTCCCACAAGCCGATCAGGGCGTGCGGCGCAGGATAGTGTTCCGGCGGGGCCTTCCGGCTGACCTTTTGCCGGAGCGTGCTGGCCAGCCGCGGGCGCAACAGGGGCAGCGAGAGCAAGCGGTCAATCCATGGCGCGCCGGGGCTGAGGCCGCCGTCGGTGAGCAAAAGTCTGGCGACATGCCGCCAGCTGCTTTCGCTGACCACGGCATCAACCAGCCCGCATTTTTTTGCCTGTGCCGGGCGGATGGACCGGCCGGTCAGCATCATGTCCATGGCCTGTCGCACGCCGATGAGCCGCGTCAGGCGCACGGTCCCGCCGAAGCCGGGATGCAGACCAAGCTGTACCTCGGGCAATCCAAATACGGGCTCATTGCCTTCGATCGCCAGCCTCCGGGTACATGCCAGCGCAAGTTCCAGTCCACCGCCCAGGGCGAATCCGTTCAGCACTGCGACGCTGGGGAAGGGCAGGGCTTCGAGGCGGGCGAGGATCTCTTGTCCCTGCCGGACGACAGCATGTGCACGCGCCTCGGAGTCGAGTGCCGGGAACTCGTTGATGTCGGCACCGGCGATGAATCCGCGCGCCTTGCCGGAATGGATCACCAGGCCCTTGAGCGTGGACTTCTCCAGCGTGTCGAGGCAGGTACCCAGCTCGGCCATGGTTTCGCCGGACAGGGTATTTGCTCCCGAATCGCGACGGTCGAAACACAGCCAGCCCATGCCATCTGCATCGCTCTCCAGGCGCCAGTGAACCAGTGACAGCAATACGTTGCCCGTCGATGATTGCGTCATGTGCTTACCTCAGCTGAAAGTCGCAGACCAGCGGCAGATGGTCGGAATAGACGACGTTCGGTATGTCGAAGGACGTGATGTCTATGCCGTCACCATACAGCACGAAGTCGAGTTCCATGCGCGGTG
>JAHDYM010000160.1 GCA_023383705.1 Gammaproteobacteria bacterium
CGGGCCTTGTGGTCCTGCGAGGTGGCGAGCGGCAGTATCGCGCCGTCCACGCCAACCATCGCGATGAAGCTGGCTTCCTCGCCTGCCAGGAATTCCTCGATAACCACGCAGGCGCCGGCTTCGCCAAAGCTGCCCTCGCCGAGCATGGCCTTGACTGCCTGTTCGGCTTCTTCAACCGACTGCGCTACCACCACGCCCTTGCCGGCGGCGAGTCCGTCGGCTTTCACGACGATCGGTGCGCCGACCTTCGCGAGATAGGCGAGTGCCTTGTCGAGCTCGGTGAAGGAGGCGTGATGGGCGGTGGGAATGCCATGGCGGACCATGAACTCCTTGGCGAAGTTCTTGGAGCTTTCGAGGCGCGCGGCCTGGCGGCGTGGACCGAAGCAGCGCTGGCCGGCGCTCCAGAAGCGGTCGGCGATGCCGGCTGCGAGCGGCGCTTCGGGTCCGACCACCGTGAGCCCGACGTGTTCCTCGCGGGCCAGCTTGAGCAGCCCTTCCACATCGTCAGCGGCGACCGGGACATTGCGCACGCCCGGTTCCAGCGCCGTGCCGGCATTGCCCGGCGCGACGATGACCGACTCGACGCGTTTCGACTGCGCCAGCTTCCAGGCCAGTGCATGTTCGCGTCCGCCGCCACCGACCACGAGGACTTTCACGGCTAGTGCCTGAAGTGCCGCATGCCGGTGAAGATCATCGCGATGTCGTGTTCATCGGCCGCAGCGATCACCTCGGCGTCGCGCATCGAGCCACCGGGATGGATGATGGTGCGGACGCCGAAGCTCGCCGCCAGGTCGATGCCATCGCGGAACGGAAAGAAGGCATCGGAGGCCATCACGCAGCCGGCGGTCTTCAGGCCGGCTTCCTCGGCTTTCCAGGCGGCGATGCGCACGCTCATGACGCGGCTCATCTGCCCGGCACCGATGCCGATGGTGGCCTGGTCGCGCACGAACAGGATGGCGTTGGATTTGACGGAGCGCACCAGCGACCAGGCGAGGCGGGCATCGGCAAGTTCGGCAGCAGTCGGCTGGCGCTTGCTGACCACGCGCAGCGCCTCGGCCGGCAGCGTTGCCACATCGCTGTCCTGGACCAGCATGCCGCCCTCGATCTGCTCGAGGCGCAGCGCCGGTGGCCGGCTGGTGTGTAGCGGGCCGGTGGCGAGTACGCGGATGTTCGGCTTGCGCGCCAGCGCTGCCAGCGCTTCCGGCGTGAAGGCCGTCGCCAGCAATACCTCGACAAACTGTCGCTCGATGATGGTGGTCGCCAGCGCGCCGTCCACCTCGCAGTTGAAGGCAATGATGCCGCCAAAGGCCGAAGTCGGATCGGTGGCATAGGCCTTCTCATAGGACTCTGCCGCCGCGGCGCCGAGGCCGACACCACAGGGATTGGCGTGCTTCACGATCACGCAGGCCGGTACCGGCAGGGGTCGCACGCATTCGAGTGCAGCATCGGCATCGGCGAGGTTGTTGAAGGAGAGTTCCTTGCCCTGATGCAGTTGTGCCCCGACCACGGTGTCGCCAGCGCCGCCGGCCAGCGTGTAGAGGCCTGCGCGCTGATGCGGGTTCTCGCCATAGCGCAGGGTCTCGCGCAGGCGCAGGCCGATC